>NZ_JBJGZZ010000021.1:0-57784 GCF_054050775.1 Blastococcus sp. SYSU DS0533
CGCCCCGCACACCCCCGTCGCCGTCGTCACCGACGGCTCCACCCCCACCCAGCGCACCCTGCGCACCACCCTCGCCGACCTCCCCGCCACCCTCGCCCAGCACACCGTCCGCCCCCCGGCCGTCTGGGTCGTCGGCGAGGTCGCGGGCCTGACGGCGGAGGGCTAGGGGCTGCCGGCCACGGTCGCGAACACCACCGTGTTCTCGGTGCTCGTCCCCGCGGCGTCGTCGAACTCGCCACCGCAGGTCACCAGCGCGACGTCGGCCTCCGCCGGGTGCCCGTTGAGCGCGTCCGACAGCGCCGACGTCGCCTTGTCCAGACCGGTGAGCGGCTCGCCGAGCACGGTCAGCCGCAGGGCCGCACCCCGGTCGTCGCGCAGCACCACCTCGTCGCCGGGGGCGAGTTCGTGCAGCCGGTTGAAGACGGCGTCGCCCTCGTCCTGCTGGTGGCCGAGGACCACCGCCATCCGCCCCGATCCCGGCGCCGGGCCGTCGGACCACCACGACGTGGTCAGCATCGACCCGGGGACGCCGTAGCCGTCGACGGTCAGCCCGGTGAACGGGTTCTCGTAGGTGACCGTGCCGCGGTGCTCGACGGGCGCATCGACACCGATCGCGGGGATGGCCAGCCACGCGGGTTCGATCGGCCCGGCAGCCGCCTGCTCCGACAGCGCGAACACGTCGTCCCCCGCCGGCGGACGCGCGTTGACGACCCACAGCACCGCGAGGCCGGTCGCCAGGACGACGACGAAGGCCGCGACGGTGCGCAGGTCAGGCCCCCGGGTCGGCCGCACGACGGGACCTCAACCAGCCGGCGCTCCCCGCGCCGGCCGCGACCGCGAGCACGAGGCCGGCGAGCGCCGGCGGGATCCCGTCGCCCTCCCCGTCCCCGGCGGTGGGCGCGTAGCCCGGGTAGGCGACCGGCTGGGCCACCGGGTGCTCGACCGGCGCGGGCCCCCCCGGCTCGGGGGCGTGCGGCGGCTCGGGCTCGGACGGGACCGGGGGCTCCTCCTCGGCCGGCAGTGCGGGTACGCAGGTGGGCAGGGTCTCGGCCAGGAGCTGCAGGCCCTGGACGACGGACGAATCGGTGATCACCGCGGGGTCGAACGCGCCCTGCAGCTCCTCCCCCAACCCGAGCAGCCCCTCGAGGCCGCCTCCGCCGGCCAGCCCCTCCAGCGCCGTGCCGAGCTCGGTGACCACCTCGACCAGCTGCACGGGCACCGCCACGAGACCGGCGACGACGAGGTCGACGGAGTCGACGATCCCGGCCACGCAGCTCTCCGGGAGCTGCAGCGCCGCGCCGAGCTGCTGCAACGCGGCCTCCAGCTCGGCGGGCACCTCCAGGGCGGGCACCGGGACGACGGCGGGCTGCTCCTCCGCCCCTTCGGCCGGGGCCGCACCCTCACCGGGGAGCACCGGCGGGGCGCCCGGGCCACCGACCACGCCCTCCAGCAGGTCGGTGACCGGCTGGAGGGGGTCCGGCGGCCCCACCGGCTCGTCCGCCCGGGCGAGGCCCGGCACGCCCACGAGCGCGACGGCCAGGCCGGACGCGACCAGCGCCCGGCGGCCGCGTGGCCGTCCGGGGCGGGGCAGGGAACGCGACGACAAAGGGGGCCTCCCGGAGCTGGTTACGTGTGACGCCACTTGCACAGCAGTAACGACGACCCTGGGCGGTGGTGACGGATCCTTCCGTCCTGGCGGAGCGTCCTCACCAAGCGCACGACAGTCGTGACCTTTCGTAACCGCCGGATGGTGCACGAGTTGCACTTGTGCTGCCGATGTAGCACTCCTACTATCGACTGCACGACCAGCGCGGAGGGGTGGGTGACGTGGGTCCTCGGCACGACGCGTCCGACGGAGCGGTGATCCGGACCAGCGGGTTGCGGATGAGCTACGGCGACCAGGAGGTCCTCTCCGGCGTCGACCTGGAGGTGCACCCCGGTGAGGTGGTCTGCCTCCTGGGCCCCAACGGCGCCGGCAAGACCACGACGATCGAGATCCTGGAGGGCTTCCGGCTGCCCTCGGCCGGAGAGGTCCGGGTGCTCGGCGAGGACCCGGCGACGGCCGGCGACGCCTGGCGGGCGCGGGTGGGGGTGGTGCTGCAGTCATGGCGCGACCACGCGCGCTGGACCCCGCGCCAGCTGCTCACCCAGCTGGGCGGCTACTTCGAGCCGTGGTCGACCCCCGAGCGGCCGCGCCCCTACGAGGTCGACCACCTGCTCGCGACCGTCGGCCTGACCGAGCACGCGGAGAGGAAGATCGGCAAGCTCTCCGGGGGTCAGCGCCGGCGGCTGGACGTCGCCGTCGGCATCATCGGCCGGCCCGAGCTGCTCTTCCTCGACGAGCCCACGGCGGGCTTCGACCCGCAGGCGCGGCGCGACTTCCACGAACTGGTGCACCGGCTGTCCGACCTGGAGGGGACGAGCATCCTGCTGACCACCCACGACCTGGCCGAGGCGGAGAAGCTGGCCGACCGGATCCTCATCCTGACCCACGGCCGGATCGTCGCCTCCGGCAGCGCGGAGGAGCTCACCCGGCAGGTGGCCGGCACGGCCGAGGTCCGCTGGGCGTGCGGCCCGGACCGCTTCGTCCACCCGACCGGCGACGTCGTCGGCTTCGTCCGCCGGCTGTTCGCGGAGCAGGGTGACCGGCTCACCGACCTCGAGGTCCGCCGCGCCAGCCTCGAGGACACCTACCTGGCGATGGTGCAGCGCGCCGAGTCCGGCCGGCCCGCCGGGCCCGTCCTGCAGGGGATCACCCGATGAACCCCACCCGGCACGCGATCGGCCTGGGCCTGCGCCGCGGCTGGACGGAGTTCGTCCTGAGCCTGCGCAGCCCGCAGGACCAGGGCTTCTACCTGTTCACCGCCGTCGGCACCCTGGTCTACCTGTGGTTCAACCGCGACAACGAGCTCGAGGGCACCGGGCTGATGTACCCGACGTACGCGCTGCCGAGCATCCTCGGGGCGCTGGTCGCCTTCGGAGTGGTGATCGGCCCGGCCTTCGCGCTCGCGATGGAGCGCGAGGACGGGACGCTGCTGCGGCACAAGGCGCTGCCGCACGGCATGCAGGGCTACGTGACCGGGCAGCTGACGTACCACTCCCTCGGCCTGCTCCCCTCGCTGCTCACCATCCTGGTCCCGAGCTTCCTGCTCTTCGACGGGTTGATGCACGGCGGCGCGGCCGGGTGGCTCGCGGTCGCCTGGGTGGTGGTGCTCGGGCTGCTGGCGACGCTGCCGCTGGGGATGATCCTGGGGTCGGTCGTGCCGAGCACGCAGAAGGTCGGCACGTGGGGCATGCTGCCGGTCCTGCTGCTCACCGCCATCTCGGGGATCTTCCTCCCGATCCAGGTCATGTGGGGGTGGGTGCAGGCGATCGCACAGTTCTTCCCCGTCTACTGGATCGGCCTCGGGCTGCGTTCGGCGTTCCTCCCCGACTCGGCGGTGACCGTCGAGCTCGGCGACTCGTGGCGCACCGGCCTCACGGTGCTGGTGCTGGCCGCCTGGGCGGTGTTCGGCGCGCTGGTCACCCCGCGGGTGCTGCGCCGGATGGCCCGCCGCCAGTCCGGGTCGCAGGTGCAGGCCGCCCGCGAGGCCACCCTGCAGTGGGTGCACTGATCGGTGGCCGACGACCGCCCTGCCGGTGACCGCACCGGCGACGCCGTCCACAACCGGATCGCGCTGCTGCGCGCCGAGCAGCAGGTGACCAGGCGGGAGCTCGCCGACGCCCTCGGCGTCCACTACCAGACCGTCGGCTACCTGGAGCGCGGCGAGTACAACCCGAGCCTGCACCTGGCGCTGCGCATCGCCGAGTTCTTCGGCGTGCCGGTCGAGGCGGTCTTCTCGACCCGCCCCTTCCCCCGGATCACCGACCTGCACCGCCCCGCCGACGAAGGTCCCCGCACCGCCTAGCGACCCGCTGGAACGGCCAGGCGAGGTACTGGAACGGCCCCCTCCCAGGGGCCCCGCCCGAGCGGAGCGACGGTCGGGGAGGGAGGGGGTCCTTCGTCAGATGTTCGCGCCGTCCGGGGGCGGGCCCTCGGGCAGGGCCGCCGCGACACCGGACCCCGACAGCTCGGGGGCGTCCATGCCGACGCTGTAGGCGGTCATGGAGAGCGATCCGTAGGCGTACCCGTCGACGAGCACGTCGACCGGGGCGTCGGTGGCACCCGCCGCGCCGGCGACGTAGAGCAGCGGGAGGAAGTGGTCCGGCGTCGGGACGGCGAGGTCGAAGTCGCGGTGGCCGTCCAGCCGGCCGACGTCGGTGGGGTCGGTGAGCATGCACTCCTTGGCGGCCTCGTCGAACCGCTGTGCCCAGTCGAAGCCCGCGTCGGGCAGCGCCCGGCTCACGCCGCCGAGGTTGTGCACCACGTTGCCGCTGCCGATCAGCAGCACGCCGTCCTCGCGCAGCGGCGCCAGGGCCGCGCCGAGCTGGAGGTGGTAGTCGAAGGACTTCAGCGCGTTGATCGACAGCTGCACCACCGGGATGTCGGCGTCGGGGAAGGCGTGCACCAGCACCGACCACGTGCCGTGGTCGATGCCCCAGCTGTCGTGGTCGGCACCGACCCAGGTCGGGTGCACGATGTCGGCCACCTCCTCGTACAGATCGGGCAGCCCCGGCGGCTCGTAGCGGACGTCGAAGAGCTCGCGGGGGAAACCGAAGAAGTCGTGGATCGTGCGCGGCCGGGGCATCGCGGTGATCGCGGTGGCCTGCACGTACCAGTGCGCGGAGACCACCAGGATGGCCCGGGGCCGGGGCACGGACCGCCCGAACGCCCGCCAGGCCTCGGTGTACCGGTTCTTCTCCAGCGCGTTCATCGGGTTGCCGTGACCGAAGAACGCAGCAGGCATGACGGGCATCGGCCCTCCCTGGTCGCTCGACTGCGGTCGCCCCGCGATCATCGCCCCGGGGACGGCGGAGTGCGAGGGCGCGCCTCCGGCAGCACCGGTCAGCCGCGCTGCGCCGCGCCCTCGAGCAGGACCTGCCGCTCGGCGGGTGGGCGGCGGGGGCAGGACAGGCAGGTGCCGCCGCCGGGCAACCGGTCCACCAGGCAGCAGGACACCCGGGAGGTGAACCGCACCCCGCCGACGTCGACGTAGCGGGGCACCGGCAGCGGCGGACCGACCGCCTCGGCCAGCGGGGCGGCCAGGGCGGTGACGGCGGCGACGTCGCCGAGGGCCCGCCCGAGGGTCAGCAGCCCGTTGGCCAGCGAGTCGGTGGCGATCGCCCACAGCGGGCGCGGGCGCATCCGGCCGGCCGTGGCCACCGCTGGGATCACCGCTGCCAGGCACTCGCGCAGCCCGGACGCCGGATCCTCCGCGGCGGCCGCGGAGACCGCGGCCACGGGCAGGCCGCCGGACCCGAGGACGACTGTCGTGTCCGCCGGTCGGGCCGACAGCGGCCGCCCGACCGCGAGCCCGGCCAGCACGGGGGTCACCAGCACCGCCGACGCCGAGTACCACCACACCGTCGCCTGCACCCGCGGGTCGCCACCGCCGCGGGCCGCGCGGGCGGCCAGGACCGGGCGGAGCCACGCCGGGTCGGCGAGGCGGTCGGCCGGCACCGCCCGGCCCCCGGCCGGGGGGACCAGCCCCAGGGCGGCGGCGCCGGGGATCCGGGCCGCGACCTGCGCCTGCGGACCGCTCACCGGGCCAGTGTGGCCGGTCGTCGCTCCGCGGGTCGCACGGGGCAGACGACCGGGCACCACGGCCATACGGTGTGTCGTGGCACACGCTGCACCGCCGCGGACGGCACGCGGCGCCGGATCTCGGGAGGACCCATGAGCGACACGACCCAGGTCGACGGCCGGAGCTTCACCCCGCCCGAGGCCCTCGCGGCGCAGGCGAACGTCGGCCCCGACGTCTACGACGAGGCGGCTCGCGACCGGCTGGCGTTCTGGGAGTCCGCGGCGCGCCGGCTGACCTGGGAGCAGGAGTGGGACAGGGTCCTGGACTGGGACAACCCGCCCTTCGCCAAGTGGTTCGTCGGCGGCAGGCTCAACGTGGCCTACAACTGCGTCGACCGGCACGTCGAGGCCGGCCACGGCGAGCAGGTGGCCTACCACTGGGAGGGCGAGCCCGGGGACACCCGCGCGATCACCTACGCCCAGCTCAAGGACGAGGTCTGCAAGGCGGCGAACGCGCTCACCGAGCTCGGCGTGCAGGCCGGCGACCGGGTGGCGATCTACCTGCCGATGATCCCCGAGGCGATCATCTCGATGCTGGCCTGCGCCCGCATCGGCGCGGTGCACATGGTGGTCTTCGGCGGCTTCTCGGCGGACGCCCTGGCCAGCCGGCTCGACGACGCCGGTGCCGTCCTGGTCATCACCGCCGACGGCGGCTACCGCCGCGGCGCCCCGAGCGCGCTCAAGCCCGCCGTCGACGACGCGGTGGGCCGCAGCCCCGGCGTCCGCAACGTCGTCGTGGTCAAGCGCACCGAGCAGGAGGTCGAGTGGTCCGAGGGCCGCGACCTGTGGTGGCACGACGTGGTCGGCCGGCAGTCCGCCGAGCACACCTGCGAGTTCTTCGACGCCGAGCACCCGCTCTACATCATGTACACGTCGGGCACGACGGCGAAGCCCAAGGGCATCCTGCACACGTCAGGCGGCTACCTGACCCAGGTCGCCTACACGCACTGGGCGACGTTCGACCTCAAGCCCGACACCGACGTCTTCTGGACGGCGGCCGACGTCGGCTGGGTCACCGGCCACAGCTACATCGTCTACGGGCCGCTGGCCAACCGGGCGACGTCGGTGATGTACGAGGGGACGCCGGAGACCCCGCACCGCGGCCGCTGGTTCGAGCTGATCCAGAAGTACGGGGTGACGATCCTCTACACGGCCCCGACGGTGATCCGGACGTTCATGAAGTGGGGCGAGGACATCCCCGCGGGCTTCGACCTGAGCTCGCTGCGGCTGCTCGGCTCGGTGGGCGAGCCGATCAACCCGGAGGCCTGGCTCTGGTACCACCAGAACATCGGCGGGGGCCGCTGCCCGATCATGGACACCTGGTGGCAGACCGAGACCGGGGCGCACATGCTCACCCCGCTCCCCGGTGTCACGTCGCTGGTCCCGGGCTCGGCCCAGACCCCGTTCCCAGGCATCTCCGCGAAGGTCGTCGACGACGAGGGCAACGAGCTCAGCGACGACTCCACCGGCCTGCTGGTGCTCACCGAGCCGTGGCCGTCGATGCTGCGCACCATCTGGGGCGACGACGACCGCTACGTGGACACCTACTGGTCCCGCTTCGGCAAGGACGTCTACTTCGCCGGGGACGGCGCCAAGAAGGACGCCGAGGGCAACATCTGGTTGCTCGGCCGGGTGGACGACGTGATGAACGTGTCCGGCCACCGGATCTCGACGACCGAGGTGGAGTCCTCGCTGGTCGGGCACCCGACCGTCGCCGAGGCCGCGGTCGTCGGCGCGAGCGACCCCACCACCGGGCAGGGCATCGTCGCCTTCGTGATCCTGCGCGGGAACGCCGAGGACTCCGGCGACGAGCTGGTGCAGACCCTGCGCAACCACGTCGCCCGCGACATCGGCCCGATCGCCAAGCCGCGCCAGATCATGGTCGTGCACGAGCTGCCCAAGACCCGCTCCGGCAAGATCATGCGCCGGCTGCTGCGCGACATCGCCGAGAACCGCGAGCTGGGTGACGTCACCACGCTGACGGACTCCTCGGTGATGAACATGATCAAGGAGAAGCTGCCCGCCGCCCCGGCGGAGGGCTGACCTCACGGGCACAGGAAGCTTTCCCTGCATCCAGGGCGTCCGGATCGCGGGGAAAGCTTCCTGTGCCTCCCCCCTTTCCGAGGGATCGGGACGCGGTCCCGGTGCTCATGGGGCACGATCGTCCTGACCAGGACCGCCCGACCGGAGGAGGAGCCACCCGTGGCCCACAGTGTGTCGCCCACCCGCACCGACGGCAGCAGCGCGGCGGCCGAGCCCTCGATCGGCACGCTGGTGCAGAGCGCGATGGCCGACGTCTCCACCCTCATCCGGGGCGAGGTCGAGCTGGCCAAGTCCGAGATCGGCGCGTCCGCGAAGAAGGGCGCCGTCGGCGGCGGGATGTTCGGGGCCGCGGGCGTCGTCGCCGGCTTCTCGATGTTCTTCCTCTTCATCGCCCTCGCCGAGGGGCTGACCGCGCTGGGCGTGCCGCGCTGGCTGTCCTACCTCATCGTCTGGGTGGCGCTGCTCGTGGTCGCCGGCCTGCTCGCGCTGATCGGCAAGCGGATGATCAAGAAGATCGAGAAGCCCGAGCGCACGTTGGAGTCGCTGCGCGAGCTGCCCGAGGTGATGCACCGCGAGGTCCCCGGCGCCCGGCGTCGCGAGGTGCCCACCGTGAGCGGCGGCAAGGTCGAGCTGCGCGGCAACGGTTCCTACCGGGTCTGACGCCCGTGACCGTCCCCGCGGACGGCCGTCCCGACGCGATCAGCGTCCTCCTCCCGGGTCCGTGGACCCACCGCGACATCTCCGCCAACGGCGTGCGCCTGCACGCGGCGGAGACCGGCGACGGGCCGCTCGTGCTGCTGCTCCACGGCTTCCCGCAGTTCTGGTGGACCTGGCGCGCCCAGCTCACCGGCCTGGCCGAGGCGGGTTTCCGGGTCGTGGCACCGGACCTGCGCGGCTACGGGGCCAGCGACAAGCCGCCCCGCGGCTACGACCTGCCCACCCTCTCCTCCGATGTGGCCGCGCTGGTACGGGCGCTGGGGGAGCGCGACGCGGTCGTCGTCGGTCACGACTGGGGTGGCCTGCTCGGTTGGACCGCCGCCGCGCTGCACCCGCGCGTCGTGCGCCGGCTGGTCGTCGTCTCGACGGCCCACCCGCGGCTCCTGCGGGCCGGCATGGCCGATCGCCGGCAGCGGCGGGCGCTGCGCCACGCGCTGGCGTTCCAGGTGCCGCGGCTGCCGGAGCGGCGGCTGACCCGGGTCGACGACGACCCCGTCGCCGACCTGATGCAGCGCTGGGCCGGACCGGAGTGGGCCCGCACGACGGACTTCGCCTCGGCCGTGGAGCGCTACCGGGCGGCGGCGCGCATCCCGCAGGCCGCGTACGGCGCGATGGAGTACTACCGCTGGGCCGGGCGGTCGCAGCTGCGGCCCGACGGGCTCCGGTACGCCCGCCGGATGGCGGCACCGGTGACCGCGCCCACCCTGCAGCTGCACGGCGCGGTGGACCCGTACATCCTCCCGCGGACGGCGCGCGGCTCGGGCCGCTACGTCGCCGGGGCCTACGAGTGGCGGGAGCTGCCCGGCATCGGCCACTTCCCGCAGGAGGAGGCCCCCGAGGAGGTCACCCGCGCCATCGCCCAGTGGGCTCGTTGATCCGCACGTGACGGGGTGGAGACGGCCCCGGTGACGTGATGGAACGGCCCCTCCGCAGGGACCCGGCCTGAGCCTGCGAAGGCCGGGGAGCGAAGGGGTCCTTCTACTCGCAGGGGCCCGTGGCGACCTCGGTGCGCGCGACGCTGCCGGCCTCGGCGGCCTCGGCGACCTGGGGGCCGGTGAGCGCGTAGCCGGTCTGCGGGTCGTCGATCGCGGAGGCGAAGACCACGCCGAGGACGCTCCCGTCGGGGGCGAACAGGGGCCCGCCGGAGTTGCCCGCGCGCACCTGGCCGAAGAGGGCGTAGACGTCGCGGACGACGGTCCGCGTGTTGCGGAAGTCGGGCCCGCTGATCTCGCCGCGGTCCCGGACGCGAGCGGGCCCCACGTAGAACGGCCCGCCCCCGGGGTACCCCATGATGATCGCGTCGTCGCCGGAGTCGGCCGTCCCGGGGGTGAACCGCAGCGGCACCTGCGGCAACCCCGGCACAGCGAGCACCGCGACGTCGATCTCCTCGTCGACCACGACCGGGACCGCGTCGTACTCCCGGCCTTCGGCGACCACGACGGGATCGGTGACGCCGGCGAGCACGTGAGCGTTGGTCATGACCCGTTCGGGCGCGTAGACGAAGCCGGAGCCGTCGATCTGCCGGGAGCAGGACGGCGCCACCCCGCGGATCCGGACCACCGAGCCCCGCACCGACTCGACGACGGCGCTGTTCTGCAGCTCGGGGTCGGGGGCCGGCACCTCCCGCGCCTGGGTGGGGGTGAGCGGGTCGAGGACGTCGGGCAGCCCCCGCCGGTCGATGGCCTCGCGGAGGTCCTCGTAGACGGCGCGCACCCCGTCGGGGACAGCCCGGTCCACGGCCTGCACCAGCGCCGACTGGCGCACCTGGCCGGAGACCTGGGGGAACGGGGAGCTGGCCAGCGGGGAGGCGACCATCCAGGCGACGAGCAGCACGGCGGCCGCCGACACCACGGCCCCGGCCACGGAGTCGACCATCTTGGCCGGCTCCCAGGTGACCCGGGAGCGCAGCGCCCGGCCCGCCGCACCGGCCAGGATCTGCCCGAGCAGCGCCCCGGCGAGCACGACCACGAGAGCGCCGAAGACCCGGCTGACGCTGGAGCCGTCGATGCGGTCGGCGACCGGCCCGGCCAGCTGCGCGCCGAGCACCGCCCCGCCGAGGAAGCCGAGGATCGAGGTCGCGGAGACCAGCAGGCCCTGGCGGAACCCGGAGAGGGCGAACAGCAGCGCCAGCGTGATCAGCAGCAGGTCGACCAGGGACACCGCTACCCGCTGACCGTCATCGTGCCCACCTGCCCGAGCTGGAGGTGGAAGGTGCAGGCGAACGGGTACTCCCCCGGTGCCGTCACCTCGAACTCGATCGTCTTCTCCTCGCCGGCGGCGAGCATGGCGATGCCGGCGTCGACGGGCTCGGGCAGCTCCTCGTCGCTGAACTCGAGGTTGTGGGGCATCCCCTCGGCGACGTTCACCAGGGTCAGCCGCACCGGCCCCGGCGCGACCGTGAAGGTGTCCGGGGTGAACACGTAGTCGTCCTGGGTCTGGAGGGTGACCTCCTGGACCCCGTCCTCGGCGATGGTCACCTCGCCGAGCCCGTCGGCGACGGGCGCCTCGGAGACCTCCTGCGCGGCACCGCCACCGCCACCGCAGCCGGTCACTAGGAGCAGTGCGGCCGCGACCACGGCGGCCTTCTCGCGTGGTCCCGCCACGGACGCGCGAGTGGTGGGGGGCAAGGAGATCCTCTCCGTCATCGGGGCCGAACCGTACGCGCCGCGGGGCCGTCGGGCGCGGGATCGGCGACCGTCGGCGCGGCGGTGTCGCTCGCCGGGTCGTCGTCCCCGGACCCCGGCAGGGTGTAGGGGCGGAGCAGCTCGGGGTTGATCGGCCGGACGTCCGTGGCGTCCCAGGGCCGGGCCAGCCCGGCGGCGTCGAGGATCGCGTCGAGCAGCCCGGCGGTGAAGCCCCACACCTCCATGTCGGCGACGCAGAACGCCGGCCCGATGTAGCCGGCCGGGTGCCGCACTCGGTAGCGGTTGGCCGGGTCGACCAGGTCGGCCAGCGGCACCCGGGCGACCCTGGCCACCTCGTGCGGATCGCCGACCGTTACGTCCCGCGGGTCGTCCCACCAGCCCACGACGGGGACCACGAGCCGGTTCGACGGCGGCAGGAAGAGCTCCTGGAGCGTCGCGACGACGCGGACCCCGGCGGGATCGACGCCCGCCTCCTCGTGCGCCTCGCGCAGCGCGGTGCCCACGGGGAAGTCGTCCCCGGGGTCGACCCCGCCCCCGGGGAACGCCGGCTGCCCCGCGTGGCTGCGCAGGTGGGGGGACTTCTCGATCAGCAGCAGGTCGGGACCGGCCGGCCCCTCGCCGAACAGGATGAGGACGGCGGACCGGCGCGCGGTGGAGGTCACCTGCGGCATGCGGTGGCGCAGCGGGAGGTCGTCGGCCCGCTCGACCAGCCGCTGCAGGTACGCGGGCAGCCCGTGGAGGTCCGTCACAGCTGGACCCCCAGGTGCTCGGCGACCAGCCCGCGGAGTTCGTCCACCGAGCTCACCGGCCCCACCTGGGTGTGCACCAAGGCCCCACCGGCGTCGACGAAGTAGGTGAACGGCAGCACGTTCAGACCCAGCTCCGCCATCAGCTCCCCATCGCCGTCGAACGCGCTCGGGAAGGTGACGCCCGCGTCCTCGGCGAAGGAGGCCGCCTGGGGCAGCCCGTCCTTGCTGATCACCCCCACCATCCGCACCCGGTCACCGGCGACCTCCGAGAACTCCTGCAGGAGCGGCATCTCCTCGCGGCACGGCGGGCACCAGCTGCCCCACAGGTTGACCACCATGGGGACGCCGGGGGCGCGGGCGAGGTCCAGGGAGCCGCCGGCGGGGCAGTCGAAGGCGAGCGGTGGCAGGCGATCGGCACCGGCGGCCTCGGCCACGGGCTGCTCCGGGCAGGGCGTGAGCGCCTCTGCGGCGGACGCGGTCGGCGACGGCGCAGCAGCTGCCCCGCCCTCCCCAGAGGCGCAGCCGGCGACGGCGAGCAGCGCGACGGCGCCCAGGACGAGACGGCGCATCACTCGGTGTCCGAGGCGGCCGGGGTCTTCACCAGCTTGACCGCGAGCTCCGGGTCGACCGGGCCGATGCCGAACGACGGGCACCACTGCGCCAGGCCGCAGGCGCCGCAGGCCGCCTTCTTCGCGTGGCAGACCCGGCGGCCGTGGAAGATCACCCGGTGGCTGAAGTCGGTCCACTCCCTCTTCGGCACGAGCTGGGCGATCTCGGCTTCGACCTTGACCGGGTCCTCCTCCTCGGTCCAGCCGAACCGGCGCACCAGGCGGCCGAAGTGGGTGTCGACGGTGAGCCCGGGGACACCGAAGGCGTTGCCCAGCACCACGTTCGCCGTCTTGCGCCCGACGCCCGGCAGGGTCACCAGGTCCGCCATCCGGGCCGGCACCTCACCGTCGAAGCGCTCGACCAGGGCCTGGCTCAGCCCCAGCACCGAGTTCGCCTTGGCCCGGAAGAACCCGGTCGGCTTGAGGACCGCCTCCAGCTCCTCGCGGTCGGCGCCGGCGAGGGCGACCGCGTCGGGGTAGCGGGCGAAGAGCGCCGGGGTGACCTTGTTGACCATCTTGTCGGTGGTCTGCGCCGACAGCACCGTGGCGACCAGCAGCTCGAAGGGGTTGGTGAAGTCGAGCTCGCAGTGCGCGTCGGGGTGGATGACGGCCAGCTCGCGCGCCATCCGGCGGGCCCGGCGGGTGCGCGCCAGGGGGGTCTCCCCCGGGTCGTACGGCGACGCGCCGGTCAGTGCGGCGGGGGTGGGGCGCCGGGCCCGGGCGGGGCGCGCGTAGGCCGGTGAGGACGCGGGGGCGGACACGCGGTCGAGGGTATGCGGCCCTGCTGACCGTCTCCTCGCGTGCCATGATCGAGGGTGGACCGCTTCCCCCGTCCCGCCGACGATGCAGAGGAGTTCGGGATTGGTCGCCCTCAGTGTCATCCTCTTCCCCCCGCTGCTGATCGCCTTCCTGCTGGTCATGGAACGCGTCGAGGAACCCCTCCGCCGCCCGGCGTCCTCCCGCGAGGTCAGCGAGTTCCTGGACACGGCGACCCCCGGTGAGGTCGACACCCTCGCGACGTCGGGCATCCGGCGGGCGCTGTTCCGCTGGCGGCGCCGTCGCCACCGGGGCCGGCGCTCCCAGAACCCGCCGCTGGTCTGAAAGGCCCCCCTGCCCCACCACTCGCACGCTCGTGGCGGGCCACTGCGGGGAAGCCGTCTCGCCCGGAGGGGGGACGACCTGCCCACCGAACGGGTGACGGACCGCACAGCCGCCTAGACTCTCCGTCGGGCGCGGGCACCCCTGCGCCCGGAGACAGTGCGAGAGGACGTGCAGTGGACGAGGTGCTGGCCCAGTCGGGGCTCTTCCAGGGGCTCTCCGAGGACGCGGTGGACCCCGTCATCAGCCGTCTGGAGACGATCACCCTTCCCCGGGGACGGGTGATCTTCAACGAAGGCGAGCCTGGAGACAGCCTCTACATCGTCATGACGGGCAAGATCAAGCTCTCCCGCCGGTCACCCGACGGCCGGGAGAACGTGCTCGCGGTCATGGGACCGTCCGACCAGTTCGGTGAGCTGTCGGTCTTCGACCCGGGGCCGCGCACGGCGACGGCCACCGCCGTCACGGACGTCAAGCTGGCGCGGATGCCGCAGTCGGTCCTGCTGCCCTGGATCGAGGCCCACCCGGAGATCGGCGAGCAGCTGCTTCGCGTGCTGGCCCGCCGGCTGCGCCGCACCAACGACTCGGTCGCGGACCTGATCTTCACCGACGTCCCCGGCCGCGTCGCCAAGGCGCTGCTGCAGATGGCCGACCGCTTCGGCAGCCGTGACACCGACGGCCTGCGGGTGAAGCACGACCTCACGCAGGAGGAGCTGGCCCAGCTGGTGGGCGCCTCCCGCGAGACGGTCAACAAGGCGCTCGCCGACTTCGTGCACCGCGGTTGGATCCAGCTGCAGGGCAAGTCGGTCGTCGTCCTCGACGAGGAGCGACTCCGCCGCCGCGCGCGGTGACACCACCCCGGCAGTGAACGCGAGAGGCCCAGGACCGCCATGGTCCTGGGCCTCTCGGGTTCAGCGATCGTGCCGGGTGCGCCCCGGACAGGTCCGCGCAGGTGCGACGCGGAGCGTCACGAGAGAAGCGGAACGGCCAGCCGGATGCGCGTGCCGTCCGGCAGCACTGCCCAGCGGCCGTCGGGTGTCTCCTCGAACCGCGGGCTGATCGGGTGCATCGGCTGCGGGGGCGACCCGGCCAGCGCGGCGGCGACGTCGGGGAACTCCGCCAGCTGGCCCAGCGTGTGCGACGTCGGCGGCAGCATCGGTCGCGTGCCGGCACCCAGCTCGGCCAGGGCGTCGGCCGGGCGCAGCCACGCGGCCTCGTCGGCCTCCCCGGACACGTCCCGCGCCTCCTGCCCCACCGGGAGCGCCGCGGCGAAGAACTTGGTGTCGTAGCGGCGGGGTTCGACCGGCGGGGTGATCCAGTGCGCGAACGGGCGCAGCAGGTCGGACCGGAGCACCAGCCCGCGGTCGGCGAGCAGCTCGGCGAGCGACAGCTCCCGGCTGAGCAGCCCCTGCCGCTGCCGCTCCCAGTCGTCGCCCGACACGTCGGGCACCACGCTGCCGTCGGGCAGCCCGGCCAGCAGGACGCCGGCCTCCTCGAAGGTCTCCCGCACCGCGGCGCAGACCAGCTCGCGCGCCGTCCGCTCGTCGCAGCCGAAGGCGGTGGCCCACTGCGCCGGGTCGGGGCCGGCCCAACCGGTCTCCGTGTCTCCGTCCCGGGGATCCACCCCTCCCCCGGGGTAGGCGGTCATGCCGCCGGCGAAGGGCATCCCCTTCGTGCGGCGGAGGAGGTAGACCTCCAGGCCCGCCTCCCCGTCGCGCAGCAACAGGACGGTCGCCGCCTGCTTGGGCTCGGCGGTCACCGCAGCTCGACGGTGAGCTCGACCTCGACGGGGGCGCCCAGCGGCAGCTCGGCCACGCCCACGGCGCTGCGGGCGTGCTGCCCGGCCTCGCCGAAGATCCGGCCCATCAGCTCGCTCGCGCCGTTGACGACGCGCGGCTGCCCGGTGAAGCCCTCGACGCTGGCGACGTAGCCGACCACCCGGACGATGCGGGCCACCGAGTCCAGCCCCACGAGGTCGTCGACGGCGGCCAGGGCGTTCAGCGCGCAGACCTTGGCGTCGGCCGCGGCGGCCTCCACGTCGACCGAACCGCCGACCTTGCCGGTGCGGCGCAGCCCGCCGTCGACGAACGGCAGCTGGCCGGAGGTGAACACCAGCGACCCTGCCCGCACGGCCGGGACGTAGGCGGCGACGGGAGCGGCCACCGGGGGCAGCCGGATGCCCAGCTCGGCGAGCCGGGCGTGCCAGCCCTGCGCGGGTGCGGTCATACCGGCCGCTTGAGGTAGGCGACCAGCTGCTCCGCCCCACCGGGGCCGGGGAGCACGGTCACCAGCTCCCAGCCGTCGACGCCCCAGGAGTCGAGGATCGCCTTGGTGTTGTGGACGAGCAGCGGGATGGTCGCGTACTCCCACTTCTGGCGGGCGGTTTCGCTCATGGCCCGACGCTAGCGCAGCAGGTGACCTGACCGGGCGGCCCCGTGCAGGGCCCCGCTCCGAGCCCGCGAGGAGTGGGGGGCACGGGGTCCTTCTCCTAGGCTGGGGCGGTGCCCCCCGAACTGACACCCGCGCGCCTGCACGTGGTCACCGGCAAGGGGGGGACGGGCAAGACCACCGTCGCCGCAGCCCTGGCCCTGGCGCTCGCCGCCGACGGGCGGTCGGTCCTGCTCGTGGAGACCGAGGGCCGGCAGGGCATCGCCCAGCTGTTCGACACCCCGCCGCTCCCCTACGAGGAGCGCCGGGTCGCCGTCGCGCGCGGCGGCGGCGAGGTCAAAGCGCTCGCGATCGACGTCGAGGAGGCGCTCCTCGACTACCTGGACATGTTCTACAACCTGCGGCGGGCAGGCCGGGCGCTGCGCAAGATGGGCGCCATCGACTTCGCCACCGCCATCGCCCCGGGTCTCCGCGACGTGCTCATCACCGGGAAGATCAAGGAGGCGGTCACCCGGCGGCAGGACGGCCGTCCCGTCTACGACGCCGTCGTCGTCGACGCCCCGCCCACCGGCCGGATCACCCGCTTCCTCGGGGTCACCGGCGAGATGTCGCAGCTGGCCCGGTCCGGCCCGATCAAGACCCAGAGCGACGGCGTCATGGCCGTGCTGCGCTCCCCGCAGACGGCGGTGCACCTGGTCACGCTGCTCGAGGACATGCCCGTGCAGGAGACCGCGGACGCCATCGCCGAGCTCCAGGCCGCCGGGCTGCCGATCGGCTCCGTGGTGGTGAACATGGCGGCCGAGCCCGTGCTGCCGCCCGACGCCCTGTCCCGCGCGGTCGCCGGCGAGCTGACCGGCGCCGATCTCGCGCCCGCCCTGGAAACCGTGCACCTGCCCGGCGCCGAGCAGCTGGCCGACGCGCTGGTCGCCGAGGTCGTGGAGCACGCCCGCCGCTGGGCCGCGCAGGACGCGCTGCGCGCCCGGGTCGAGGAGCTGGGCCGCCCGACCGTCGAGATCCCGCTGCTGCCGGGCCCGATGGATCTCGGTTGCCTGTTCGAGCTCGCCGGGCGGCTCGAGGAGCACCTGCCCGCTGCGGTGGCCCGCTGATGGCCGCGGACACCGCCGCCCCCCGCACCACCTCGGGCACCCGCGCACCCCGCCAGGCGCCGGCCATGGAACTCGCGGAGCTGATCGCCGACCGGCAGACGCGCATCGTCGTCTGCTGCGGCGCCGGGGGCGTGGGCAAGACGACGACGTCGGCCGCCCTCGCGCTCGCCGCCGCGGAGGCCGGGCGCACCGTCGTCGTCCTGACGATCGACCCCGCCCGCCGGCTGGCCCAGTCCCTCGGGCTGACCGAGCTGGACAACGAGCCGCGGAAGGTCGACGTCCCCGGGGCACCGGGCGAGCTGCACGCGATGATGCTGGACATGAAGCGGACGTTCGACGACATCGTCACCGCTCACTCCACGCCCGAGCGCGCGCAGCAGATCCTCGAGAACCCCTTCTACCAAGCGCTCTCCTCCTCGTTCTCCGGCACGCAGGAGTACATGGCGATGGAGAAGCTGGGGCAGCTGCGCGCCAGCGACCAGTGGGACCTGATCATCGTGGACACCCCGCCGTCCCGGTCGGCGCTGGACTTCCTCGACGCCCCCAACCGGATGGGCCGCTTCCTCGACGGGACGATGATCCGGCTGCTGATGGCGCCGAGCCGGGCCGGCTTCAAGTTCGCCAGCGCCGGGTTCCTGCTCTTCAGCCGGATCGTCTCGAAGATCCTCGGCGGGCAGCTGCTGCGCGACATCTCGGCGTTCGTCTCGGCCCTCGACACCATGTTCGGCGGCTTCCGCGAGCGGGCCACCGCGACCTTCGAGCTGCTGCGCCGGCCCGGCACGTGGTTCGTCGTGGTCGCCGCCCCGGAGCCCGATGCGCTGCGGGAGGCCTCCTACTTCGTCGACCGGCTCTCGGCCGAGGGGATGCCGCTCGCCGGGCTGGTCGTCAACCGCACCCACCCGCCGGCCACCACGGCGCTGTCCGCGACCCGTGCGGAGGGCGCCGCCGAAGAAGTGGCGGAGAGCGGGGACGACGGCGCCGCGCTCGCGGCCGCGGCCCTGCGGGTGCACGCGGAGCGGATGCAGCAGGCCACCCGCGAGCAGCACCTGGCCGACCGCTTCACCAGCGCCCACCCCGACGTCGCCCTGCGGACGGTGCCCGCCGCCGCCGGGGACGTCCACGACCTGGACGGGCTGCGGATGATGGCCGCCGCCCTCACCGGGCCGGACGACGACACGCCGACCGGCACGCCGCGGACGCGCGTCCTCCCCGCGCGCCGCGGCTGAGCACCGCTCTCGCCCGTCCGGGCGACGTACCCTGACCGCGATGTCGGAGAACGCGCGCGCCACCACCCGTCTGCTCGCCAAGCTCGCCGTGACGATCGTCGTCGCCGGAGCGCTGCTGGCCGGCCTCATGCTGCCCTGGATCGGCGGGCCGGGGCTCGCGGCACGCAACTCGGTGTCGCTGCTCGACGCCCTGCCGGTGGAGCTCACCGACAAGACGCCGGCAGGCGTGACCCGGGTGCTCGCCTCGGACGGTTCGCTGATCACGAACTTCTACGAGCACAACCGCACCCCGGTGACCTCCGACCAGATCGCCGACGTCATGAAGCAGGCCCTCGTCGACATCGAGGACTCCCGCTTCTACGACCACAACGGCCTCGACGTGCAGGGCACCATGCGCGCGCTGGTGCGGAACGTCGCCGCCGGCTCGGTGCAGGAGGGTGGCTCCACCCTCACCCAGCAGCTGGTGAAGCAGACCCTGCTGCAGACGGCCACCACGCCGGAGGAGCGGGAGGCCGCCGACGCCGAGACCGTCGGCCGCAAGCTGCGGGAGGCGCGGCTCGCGCTGGCCCTGGAGGACACCTACTCCAAGGACGAGATCCTCACCCGCTACCTCAACATCGTGTACTTCGGGCAGGGTGCCTACGGCATCCAGGCCGCCGCGCAGCGCTACTTCAGCGTGAACGCCGCCGACCTGACGCTCCCCCAGGCGGCCATGCTCGCCGGGCTGGTGCAGAGCCCCTTCTACGACGAGCCGATCAACAACCCGGAGAACGCCCAGATCCGGCGCAACCAGGTCCTGCAGCGCATGCACGACCTCGGCCACATCACCGAGCAGCAGCTCGCCGAGATCACGCCGACGCCGGTGGAGGTCACCCCGGGCCAGGCCCCGCCGAACGGCTGCATCGACGCCTCGATCGGCGGCTTCTTCTGCGACTTCACCCGCCAGTACCTGATCCAGGAGCTGGGGCTGACCAAGGCGCAGCTGGACAAGGGCGGGCTGACCATCACCACGACGCTGCGGCCCGACATGCAGCGCGCGGGCGACCAGGCCGTGCTGGACACCGTGGCCATGGGCGCGGACACCGTCGGCGTCTACGACGTCATCCAGCCCGGCACCGGGCAGGTGCTGGCGATGAGCGTCAACCGCCGCTACGGCTGCGACGCGCCCGAGTGCGAGTCGGTCAACTTCGCGAGCATCCCCACCAAGGGCTCGGGGTCGACGTTCAAGATGTTCGTCGCCGCCGCGGCGCTGGAGCAGGGCCTGCCCGCCAGCCACACGATCACCACGAGCGAGCCGTACCGGTCACGGGTGTACGAGAGCTACGACCCGGAGACGCGGCGCATCCAGCCGTACTCGATCGGCAACGTGGGCAACGGCTACCCGGGGACGCTGACCATGACGCAGGCGCTCTACATGTCCTCCAACACCTACTTCCTCGCCCTGGAGGACGCGCTCGGCCGCATCGAGCCGGCCGTCCGCATGGCGGAGCGCCTGGGCATGACGTTCGACTACTCGGTCACCCAGACGCCCGCGCAGCAGATCATCGACGAGAACCGCCCGTCCTTCGCCTTCGGCACCGACGGTGTGAGCCCGCTCGACCTGGCCAACGCCTACGCGACGGTCGCCGCCCGCGGGGTCAAGTGCACGCCCACCCCGGTGCTGTCGATCACCACGCCGAACGGGGAGCCGCTCCTCGGTGAGGACGGGCAGCCGGTGGTCCGGGAGGACAACTGCGAGCAGGTGATCGAGCCCGGTATCGCCGACACGCTCAACCAGATGATGATCAAGGACGTCGAGCCGGGGAACCCTCTGCAGACCGGCGCCCGCGCCCACATCCCCGGTCACCAGATCGCCGGCAAGACCGGCACGGTGAACGAGCGGGACTCGGTGGCCTTCGTCGGCTCGACCCCGCAGTACACCGCCAGCGTCATGGTGTTCCGCCCGCGGGACACCAATGACGTGGGCAGCTACGGCGGTGGCCTTCCGGCGGGCATCTGGCGCCAGGCGATGGCACCGATCCTGACCAGCCAGGAGCCCGTGCCGTTCCCGCCCGCCGACCCGAAGTACGCCGGCCGCGGTGTCGACGCCCCACCGCAGGTCACCGGCACCACCCGGTCCGACGACAGCCCAGCCAGTCGCTCGGCCAACCGGCCCGGCAACCGCGGCGGGGCCACCACGACGCCGGTGGAGCCCGACGTGCCGGTGGAGCCGGAGACGCCGGCCGAGCCCCCGACGGAGCCGCAGGTGCCGCCGCCGGCCGACGCCGGGGCCGAGACCGGGACCCCCGCACCGGAGCCCGGCGGGGAGACCCCGACGAACTGAGCTGGAGACGACGAGGGGCCGGACCGCCAGGTCCGGCCCCTCGCGCGTTCGGGGGTGCGTGTCAGCCGAGCTGGCGGCGCACCTCGGCGGCGACGCGCGCACCCTCGGCCCGGCCGGCCACGACGCTGTTCGCGGCGCCCATCACCTTGCCCATGTCCTTCATGCCGGAGGCCCCGGTTCGGGTGATGACGTCGGCGACGATGGCGGTCAGGTCGGCGTCATCGAGCTGGGCCGGCAGGTAACCGGCCAGGACCTCGCCCTCCGCCTGCTCGCGGGCGGCCTGCTCGGCCCGCCCGGCCGAGCCGAAGGCCTCGGCGGCCTCGCGGCGCTTCTTCGCCTCGCGGCGGAGCACCGCCTGCACCTCGTCGTCGGTGAGCTCGCGGGACTCCTTGCCCGCCACCTCCTCGGCGCTGACGGCGGCGAGCACCATGCGCAGCGTGGCGGTGCGCAGCTCGTCGCGGGCCTTCATGGCGGTGGTCAGGTCGGTGCGCAGCTGTTCCTTGAGGTCGGACACGGGGCAAGCCTTGCACGACGCGGTGCCCGGCTGCGCCCGTAGGCTCGGCGGGTGCGCTGGTACACCGCCCTCCCCACCGCCGCCGTCGCCTCGGGCGCGGCCGTGACCGCCTACGCGAGCATCTACGAGCGCACCCGCTGGACCCTGCGCCGCTTCGACGTCCCGGTGCTGGCCCCGGGGTCGGCGCCGCTGACGATCCTGCAGCTGTCGGACCTGCACATGACGGCGGGGCAGCGCAGCAAGCAGGAGTGGGTCGCGGGCCTGGCCGCGCTCGAACCCGACCTGGTCGTGAACACCGGCGACAACCTCGCGGGCTTCGACGCCGTGCCGCCCACCCTGGGTGCGCTGGACCCGCTGCTGGACCGGCCCGGGGCCTTCGTGCTGGCCAGCAACGACTACTTCGCCCCCCGGCCGAAGAACCCGTTCAAGTACTTCAAGCGCGATCACGAGCGGGTGCACGGCGACGAGCTGCCCTGGCGGGACCTGCGCGACGGCATGCGCGACCGCGGCTGGCTGGACCTCACCAACGACCGCGGCGAGCTCACCGTCGGCGGACGCCGCATCGTCTTCGCCGGCGTGGACGACTCGCACCTGCAGCGGGACCGCTACGACCTGGTCGCCGGCGCGGCGGACCCCGCGGCGGACCTGCGGATCGGCCTGGCACACTCCCCCGAGCCCCGGGTGCTCGACCGGTTCGCCGCCGACGGGTACGACCTGCTCCTCTGCGGCCACACGCACGGCGGCCAGCTGCGGGTGCCCTTCTACGGCGCGCTGGTCACCAACTGCGGCATCGACCGCGACCGGGTCCGGTGGCTGCACCGCTGGGCGGAGCCGACGCCGGCGCACCCGGCCGGCACCTGGCTGCACGTGTCGGCCGGTCTGGGCACCAGCCCGTACGCGCCGGTGCGCTTCGCCTGCCCACCCGAGGCGACGTTGCTGACCCTCACCGCGCGCCCGTCCTGACCCGCCGCCGGGGTGCGCGCGGGCGAGCGCTAGACTCGTCGACGCACCCCGGGGTGTGGCGCAGCTTGGTAGCGCGCGTCGTTCGGGACGACGAGGCCGCAGGTTCAAATCCTGTCACCCCGACCATCAGCTCAGGGGCCGCCGCGAGGCGGCCCCTGAGCCGTTCCGGGCCGCTGCGAAGATGGGGCCGTGACCGCCGAGCAGACCGCACCCGCCCTTCCCCCCGAGGTCACCGCCCGCTGGCAGGCCCGGTTCCGCGCCCCCCGGGTGTCGCTGCCGGACTGGGCCGAGAACGCGCCGCACCGCAACCTGTACAGCTCCGACGTCAGCGGCGTCGTCGAGCAGTACGCCTGGGACCGCGAGACCGGCACCCACCGCCAGGTCACCGACCGGCCCAACGGCACCCTCATCGCAACCCTGGACCACGACGGGGCGACCATCTGGTGGTTCGCCGACACCGACGGCGACGAGTTCGGCGTCTGGATGACCCAGCCGTTCGAGGGCGGCGAGGACACCGTCGCCGTCCCCGAGGTGGGGCCGGCCTACCCGGCGGGGCTCGAGCTCGGCCGCGAGCTGGTCGCCATCGGGCGCAGCACCGACGACGGCAGCGAGCTGTGGCTGGCGCCGTCCGGCGGCACGCCGCGGGTCGTCTACCGGCACCCCGACCCCGCCTCGGTGGACGCGCTCACCCGCGATGACGAGCTGCTGGTCATCTCGCACTCCGAGCACGGCGACCCCCGCTACCCCGCACTGCGGGTGCTCCGCACGGCCGATGACTCGGTGGTCGCGGAGAAGTGGGACGGCGAGGGCCGCGGCCTGCACGCGCTGGAGTTCGCGCCGCTGCCCGGTGACCGCCGGCTGCTGGTCGGCCACGAGCGGCGCGGCCGCGAGGAGCTGCTGGTCTGGGACGTCGCCGCCGACACCGAGACCGAGCTCGTGCTCGACCTGCCCGGCGACGTGACCGCGAGCTGGTACCCCGACGGCTCCGCGCTGCTGGTGGGCCACGACCACGCCGCCCGCAGCGAGCTGTACCGCTACGACCTGGCCTCGGGCGCGCTGGAGAAGCTCGACACCCCGCCGGGCGTCGTCCGCGGCGCCACCGCCCGCCCCGACGGCACGGTGGAGCTGGCGTGGTCGAACTCCGAGCGGCCGCCGGTGATCCGCCGGGCCGACGGCCCCGTCGTCCTCTCGGTCTCCGACGAGGAGCCGCCGGCGGCCTACCCGGTCGAGGACCGCTGGGTCCCGGGCCCGGGTGGCGACGTGCACGCGCTGCTGGTGCGACCGGCCGGTGAGGGCCCGTTCGCGACCGCGTTCCTCGTCCACGGCGGCCCGGAGGCGGCCGACGACGACTCCTACCGCGCCCGCCGGGCCGCCTACGTGGACGCCGGCTACGCGGTCGTGCACGTGAACTACCGGGGTTCCACCGGCTACGGCTCGGCCTGGCGGGACGCGCTGACCGGCCGGCCGGGGCTGACCGAGCTGGAGGACGTCGGCGCCGTCTACGACGCGCTGGTGGCCGAGGGCGTGGTCGACCCGCAGCGCGCGATCCTGTCCGGCGGCTCGTGGGGCGGGTTCCTCACGCTGCTGGGCCTGGGCACCCAGCCGGAGCGCTGGGCGGCCGGGATCGCCGAGGTGCCGGTGGCCGACTACCTGGCCGCCTACGAGGACGAGATGGAGGGGCTGCGGGCCTACGACCGGGCGCTCTTCGGCGGCTCACCGGAGGAGGTCCGCGACGTCTACGTGCGCTCCTCCCCCATCACCTACGTCGACGCCGTCGCCGCACCGGTGCTGGTGGTCGCGGGCGCCAACGACCCGCGCTGCCCGATCCGGCAGATCGACAACTACCTGGCCCGGCTCGAGGAGCTCGGGAAGCCGCACGAGGTCTACCGCTTCGACGCCGGCCACGGCTCCCTCGTGATCGAGGAGACGATCCGCCAGGTGGAGGTCGCCCTGGCCTTCGCGCTGCGCCACGTGCGGCCCTGACCCGGACGAGCTAGCGGTCGCGGCGCCGGCCGGCCACGCGGGGACGCGGCGGGGCGAGCAGCGCCTGACGGGCGCTCTCCCTCTGCCGCGCGACCGCCCGGCGGTACCGCCCCCGGCTGCCCTTCGGGTCGCCGGGGGCGTACGCGTACCAGCCGAACTCCCCGCCCGGCGGGTCGGGCGCCTCGTCGTCGGCGGCCATCCGGGCACGCACCCGCTCCAGCACGCGGTCGGCCAGCGCATCGTCGGTCAGCAGGGCCGCGAGCTCTGCCGGGTCCCGCCCCTCCGCGGTCAGCGCTTCGACCAGCCACTCGTACCACCGCGGGCCGAACGCCTGCACGACCGCGTCGCTCAGGAGGGCGTGGGCGGCATCGACCGCCACCCCGCCCTCCAGCGCCAGGTCCAGCTCGACCATCCCGCGCAGCGTGTAGAGATCGGGCCCCGGCCGGCGCTGCTCGCCGGCCACGGGCAGCTCGCCGGGTCCCGGCTCCTCGGACGTCACCCGCGCCGTCCTGCCTGCGGACGCCGTCCTCAGCGGGAGGCGGCGATGAGCTCCGCGATCTGGACGGTGTTGAGGGCGGCGCCCTTGCGGAGGTTGTCGTTGCTCACGAACAGCACGAGCCCGCGGCCGCCGTCGACGCTCTGGTCCTGCCGGATGCGGCCCACGTAGCTCGGGTCGCGGCCGGCGGCCTGAAGCGGGTTCGGGACGTCGGACAGCTCGACGCCAGGCGCGGCCTGCAGCAGCTCGGTCGCCCGCTCGACCGGCAGCGGCCGGGCGAACTCGACGTTGAGCGACAGCGAGTGCCCCGTGAAGACCGGCACCCGCACGCAGGTGCCCGCCACCCGGAGGTCGGGGATGCCGAGGATCTTGCGGCTCTCGTTGCGGAGCTTCTGCTCCTCGTCGGTCTCGAAGGAGCCGTCGTCGACGACGGAGCCGGCCATCGGCAGCACGTTGAACGCGATCGGCGCGACGTACTTCACCGGGTCGGGGAACGCCACGGCCGACCCGTCGTGGGTCAACGCGTCGGCCTTCTCGACCACGGCCTTCGCCTGGCCGTGCAGCTCCTCGACGCCGGCCACGCCGCTCCCGGAGACCGCCTGGTACGTGCTGGCGACGATCCGGGTCAGCTGCGCCTCGTCGTGCAGCGGCTTGAGCACCGGCATCGCAGCCATGGTCGTGCAGTTGGGGTTGGCGATGATGCCCTTGCGGATCTCGCCCAGCGCGTGCGGGTTGACCTCGCTGACGACCAGCGGGACGTCCGGGTCGCGCCGGAACGCGGAGCTGTTGTCGATCACGGTCACGCCGGCCTCGGCGAACCGGGGCGCCTGCGCCCGCGAGGTGGTCGCCCCGGCGGAGAAGATGGCGATGTCCAGACCCGTCGGGTCGGCGGCGGCGGCGTCCTCGACGGTGATCTCGCCACCGGCCCAGGGCAGCGTGCTGCCCGCCGAGCGGGCGGAGGCGAAGAAGCGCAGCTCGGCGAGGGGGAACTCCCGCTCGGCGAGGAGGTCGCGCACGACCCGGCCGACCTGCCCGGTGGCGCCGACGATGCCGACGCGCAGCCCACCGTTCGTGCTCATCGTCCCGTCCCTCCGTAGACCACGGCCTGGGCCTCGTCGGTGCCCAGGTCGAAGGCGTCGTGCACCGCGCGGACGGCGATGTCGACGTCGGTGTCGCGGCAGACCACGGAGATGCGGATCTCCGAGGTGCTGATCAGCTCCAGGTTGACCCCGGCGTCGGCGAGCGCGCCGAAGAACTTGGCCGAGACGCCGGGGTGCGAGCGCATGCCGGCGCCCACGAGGCTGACCTTGCCGATGTGCTGGTCGAAGCTGACGCCGGTGTAGCCGACGGTGTGCTTGACCTTCTCCAGCGCGGCGAGCGCCGTCGGGCCGTCGCTCTTGGGCAGCGTGAAGGAGATGTCGGCGAGCTTGCTGGCCTCGGCCGACACGTTCTGCACGATCATGTCGATGTTGACCTCGGCGTCGGCGAGCACGCGGAAGATCTGCGCCGCCTCACCCGGCCGGTCGGGCACGCCGAACACGGTGACCTTGCCCTCGGAGCGGTCGTGCGCGACGCCGGAGATGATCGCCTGTTCCACGGTGAGGTCCTCCATCGAGCCGGTCACGGTGGTGCCGGGGAGCTGGGAGTAGGAGCTGCGGACGTGCACGGGGATGCCGTAGCGGCGGGCGTACTCGACGCAGCGGAGCATGAGCACCTTCGCGCCGGAGGCCGCCAGCTCGAGCATCTCCTCGTAGGTGATGGTGTCCAGCCGCTTGGCGTTGGGGACGATGCGCGGGTCGGCGGTGAAGACGCCGTCGACGTCGGTGTAGATCTCGCAGACGTCGGCGTCCAGCGCCGCGGCGACGGCGACGGCGGTGGTGTCCGACCCGCCGCGGCCGAGCGTGGTGATGTCCTTGGTGTCCTGGCTGACGCCCTGGAAGCCGGCCACGATGACGACGGAGCCCTCGTCGAGCGCGGACTTCAGCCGGCCGGGCGTGACGTCGATGATCCGCGCCTTGCCGTGGCTGGACGTGGTGATGACGCCTGCCTGCGACCCGGTGAAGGAGCGCGCCTCGTAGCCGTGCTCGGAGATGGCGATGGCCAGCAGCGCCATGGAGATCCGCTCGCCGGCGGTCAGCAGCATGTCCAGCTCGCGACCGGGCGGGGTGTCGGTGATCTGGCTGGCGAGGTCGAGCAGCTCGTCGGTGGTGTCACCCATCGCCGAGACCACGACCACGACGTCGTCGCCGTTCTTCTTGGCCGCGACGATCCGCTCCGCGACGCGCTTCATGTGTTCGGCGGAGGCGACGGACGAGCCGCCGTACTTCTGGACGACGAGGGCCACGGGACATGAGGCTACCGACGTCGTCCACGACCCGGGCGCTTGCATCCGGCAGACCCGACCGTTGTGATCACCGGGTGGACGATCCGGGCCGCTGGCTGCTCACCTCGGACGAGCGCGACAACGCTGGCGCCGCGGTCCCGGGCTGGACGGAGGGGAACCTGGTCCGCCCGCTGGTGCACGGGTCGGTGTACTTCGACCGGCTCGTCGAGGTGGTCGAGCAGCTGGGCGAGGGCGACCGCCTGTGGTTCACCGACTGGCGGGGAGACCCCGACCAGCGGCTGCGGCCGGGCGGGCCGACCGTGGACGAGCTGTTCAGCGCGGCCTCGCGCCGCGGTGTCGACGTGCGCGGCCTGGTGTGGCGCTCCCACACCGACGCCCTCTCCTACAGCAAGGAGCAGAACCGGTCGCTGGACCGGGAGATCGAGGAGGACGGCGGGAAGGTCGTGCTCGACCAGCGCGTGCGCCGGGTCGGCAGCCACCACCAGAAGGTGGTGATCATCAGGTGCCCGGCCGACCCGTCCCGGGACGTCGCGTTCGCCGGCGGCATCGACCTGTGCCACAGCCGCCGCGACGACGCGCGGCACCACGGTGATCCGCAGGCGGTGGACATGGCCTCCGCGTACGGCCCGACCCCGCCGTGGCACGACGTCCAGGCCGAGATCCGGGGACCCGCCGTCGCCGCGCTGGAGACCACCTTCCGCGAGCGCTGGGACGACCCGACCAGCCCCGTCCAGGGCAACCCGATCGCCTACCTCGTCGACCGGTTCCGCAGGGCCCGGCTGGCCCCGTCCCCGCTGCCGCCCGAGCTGCCGCCGCCCCCGCCGGCCGGGCCGCACCTGGTCCAGATCCTGCGGACCTACCCCAAGATCCTCCCCCGCTACGACTTCGCGCCCGAGGGCGAGCGCTCGATCGCCCGCGGCTACTCCAAGGCCGTGCGGCGCGCCCGGCGGCTGATCTACCTCGAGGACCAGTACATGTGGTCGGGCGAGGTGGCCCAGCTGTTCGCCGACGCCCTGCGGGACCAGCCCGACCTGCACCTGGTGGTGGTCGTGCCGCGCATCCCCGACCAGGAGGGCGCGTTCAACGCGACGCCGCAGTACGTGGGCCGCCGCCAGGCGATCGACCTCTGCATCCGGGCGGGGGGCGAGGAGCGGGTGCACGTCTTCGACGTCGAGAACCACGCGGGGACGCCGGTCTACGTGCACGCCAAGGTGTGCCTCGTCGACGACGTCTGGGCCAGCATCGGCAGCGACAACTTCAACCGCCGCTCCTGGACGCACGACAGCGAGCTGTCCACCGCCGTCCTGGACACGACGATCGACCCGCGCGAACCCCTGGACCCGGCGGGGACCGGGGACTGCGCGCGCACGCTGCCGCGGGACCTGCGGCTGGAGCTGGCGCGCGAGCACCTGGACCTCGATCCCGACGGCGGCGACGACGACCTGCTGCTCGACCCCGAGCGCTTCGTCGCCACGCTCGAGGAGCGGGCCGCCGCCCTGGCCGAGTGGCACGACGGCGGGCGGCGGGGGCCCCGCCCGCCCGGGCGGTTGCGGCCCCACCGCCCGGAGAAGCTGGCCTGGCACACCCGGCTGTGGGCCACGCCGGTCTACCGGCTGCTGGTCGACCCCGACGGCCGCCCGCTGCGCCTGCGGTTGCGCAAGGAGTTCTGAGGCCCTCGCTGCTGCCCGGCCGCGCCGCCGACCTACCAGTCCCCCGCACAGTCGGCTTCTGCCCAGCCCCGGTGGGCACAGACCGAGCGCGGGGAGGACCAGGCCCCGGCACAGTCGAGCTCTGCCCAGCCCCGGTGGGCAGAACGCTACTGACCTCGGAGGGGACCTGGCTCCTGCCGACGACCCCTGGCGCACGCGGGGCTCGGCCGCGCTGCTGCGGCGAAGGCCGGCGCGCTGCTACCGTGGCGGCGTGCGCGGCAGCCTCCTGCTTACCCGCCGCGGCGAGGCCCTCTCCTAGGTCGGCCCCCTCGCCGCGGGGTTCTGGCGTCCCCGGCGTCCGCTGACCGTCCCCGGAGCTGTGCGCACTCCGCGCACGGCAGCCCGCCCCAGGAGCCCTCCCCCATGAGCGAGACCCACCCGCACGCCCGCCACCCCCAGCAGCCGTCCGGCATGCCGATCCACCGCTACGCGCCCTTCGCCCCGGTGGTGCTGCCCGACCGCACCTGGCCGGACACCGTGACGACGCAGGCCCCCCGCTGGTGCGCCGTCGACCTGCGCGACGGCAACCAGGCGCTGATCGACCCCATGACGCCCGACCGCAAGCGGCGGATGTTCGAACTGCTGGTCCGCATGGGCTACAAGGAGATCGAGGTCGGTTTCCCGGCGGCCAGCCAGACCGACTACGACTTCGTCCGCCAGCTGGTCGAGGAGGACCTGGTACCGGACGACGTGACGATCCAGGTGCTGACCCAGGCGCGCGACGAGCTGATCGAGCGCACCTTCGAGTCGCTGCGCGGCGCCAAGCAGGCGATCGTGCACCTCTACAACTCCACCTCCACCCTGCAGCGGCGGGTCGTCTTCGGCTCCGACCGCGCCGGCATCGTCGACATCGCCGTCCACGGCGCCCAGGTGGTGCGCAAGCTCGCCGAGCAGATGGGCGACACCGACATCCGGTTCGAGTACTCACCCGAGTCGTTCACCGGCACCGAGCTCGACTTCGCCGTCGAGATCTGCAACGCCGTCACCGACGTGTGGGAGCCCACCCCGGACCGGCCGACCATCCTCAACCTGCCGGCCACCGTCGAGATGGCCGAGCCCACCGTCTACGCCGACCAGGTCGAGTGGATGCACCGCAACCTCGGCCGGCGCGACTCCGTCATCCTGAGCCTGCACCCGCACAACGACCGAGGCACCGCCGTCGCCGCCGCCGAGCTCGGCTACCGCGCCGGCGCCGACCGCATCGAGGGCTGCCTGTTCGGCAACGGCGAGCGCACCGGCAACGTCGACCTGGTCACCCTGGGGCTGAACCTGTTCAGCCAGGGCATCGACCCGCAGATCGACTTCTCCGACATCGACGAGATCCGCCGCACGGTCGAGTACTGCAACCAGCTGGGCGTGCACGAGCGGCACCCCTACGGCGGCGACCTGGTCTACACCGCCTTCTCCGGCTCCCACCAGGACGCGATCAACAAGGGCTTCAAGGCCCTGGAGGCCGACGCCGCGGCCGCCGGCGTCCCGGTGGAGCAGCAGACGTGGGCGGTGCCGTACCTGCCGATCGACCCCAAGGACGTCGGTCGCAGCTACGAGGCCGTGATCCGGGTGAACAGCCAGTCCGGCAAGGGCGGCGTCGCCTACATCATGAAGACCGAGAACCACCTGGACCTGCCGCGCCGGCTGCAGATCGAGTTCAGCGCGGTCATCCAGCGGCACACCGACGACGAGGGCGGCGAGGTCACCGCCCAGCAGATGTGGACGGCGTTCAGCAGCGAGTACCTGCCCGACCCGGCCGCGCCCTGGGGCCGGTTCGCCCTCACCGGTCACCGGCACACCGCGCACGGCGACGGGCAGCTCGACGAGATGGTGGTGGAGCTGGTCGACTCCGGCGTCCCGGTGACCGTCGAGGGCCGCGGCAACGGCCCGATCGCGGCGTTCGTCGACGCGTTGAAGAGCCTGGACGTCGACGTCCGCGTGCTCGACTACGCCGAGCACGCGATGTCCGCCGGCGGTGACGCCCGGGCCGCGGCCTACGTCGAGTGCGCCGTGGGCGACCGGGTGCTCTGGGGCGTCGGCATCGATCCCAACATCGTCACCGCCTCCCTGCGGGCCGTCGTCTCCGCCGTCAACCGCGCGGAGCGCTGAGCCACCGCCGGGGCCGGGCGCGCTGCCCCGGCCCCGGCGGCCGGCATCGGCCCGGCGGTCACCCGCGGTCGCGCTGGTCAGGCGGGGCGTCGGCGGGCTCGTCGCCCGGCGGGTCGTCGGCGTCGGCCCCGACGAGGCCGAGGAACCCCGCCTCGTGCACCACCAGCAGGTCCTGCCGCACGTGCCGGCGCCGGTAGGCGATGCGGCTGATCATGTGCGCGCTGACCGGCACGGTCAGCAGCTGCAGCAACCCGCCGAGCAGCAGCATCCACACCACCGGCGTCCCGACCAGCCGGATCGCGCCGCCCGTCATGATCAGCAGGACGCCGGCGACCTGCGGCTTCGTGCCGGCGTGCAGCCGGGAGACCACGTCGGGGAAGCGCACCAGCCCCACCCCCGCGGCCAGCGCCATGAGCGACCCGAGCAGCAGGCAGCCGATCGCGATGACGTCGAGCACCGTCTGCACTGCCGTCACCGCCCCTCGGTGGACTGCTCGGCGGCCGGGGGGAGCCCTGCACCCTGGCCGTCGTCGTCCCCGGACATGAGCAGCATCCCGCCCACGTAGCGCACCACCGACACGGCGCCGACGAATCCCAGCAGCGCCACCACGAGGAGCACCGGCACGACCGCGGCGTCGCGCGCGAGCGCGGCGTACACAGCGACCCCCGCGGCGATGATCGCCAGCATCGTCTCGGTCGCGACCACCCGGTCCAGCAGGGAGGGGCCGCGCCAGACCCGCACCATCGCCAGGGCCGCACCCGCGGAGAGCATCGAGTAGGCGGCCACCCACACCAGGGTCATGTCGTCCTCCCGTCGGGGTCCGCCGGGCGCGGCCGCGGCTCGTCGAGCGCGGCGATCTCGCGGGCGCTGCCGAAGGCGCGCACCACCCGGCCCTCCACGGCCAGCACCTCGGCCCGTTGCCGGTCGACGTCCTCCTCGGTCTCCACCGGCAGCACGTGCACCAGCATCGTCCGGCGCGTGCGGTCGATGTCGAGGACCAGCGACCCGGGCACCAGGCTGAGCGTCTCGGCGATCAGGGTGAGCAGCAGGTCGGAGTCGGTGCGCAGCTCCGACACGATGACCGCGGAGCGCACCCGCCCACCCCTGCGCAGCGCCGCCCACGCGACCTGCGCGCTGGAGACGGCCAGGTCGCGCAGGAAGAAGCCGAGGAAGGCCAGCACCGGGAGCGGCCGGAACCGGGCGTGCTCGGTGACCCCGGGCAGCGGCAGGACCCAGGTGACGGCGACCGCGACCAGCACCCCGGAGAGCACGTTCCCCCACGACCAGGTGCCCCACAGCAGCACCCAGATGAGGACCAGCCAGGCGATGAGGGGCAGGTGGCGGGCGCGGCGGCCGACGAGGGCACCGGGGCTCACGGGACGTCCTCGGCCGAGCTCGCGGGGCCCTCCCCGTAGACCGCCTCCACGTACGGGGTGCGGTTCAGCAGGTCGGTGGCCGCACGGTCGGCGAGCGCGTAGAGCGGCCCGGCCAGGAAGGTGAGCGCCACGCTGACCGTGACCAGGCCGGCGGTGGCACCGAGCAGCGCCCGGGGCAGCCGCTCCCGGTCGTCGAGGACCTCCCCCGTCGGGTCGGGCTCCGGGCCCGGGGTCCCCGTGGCGAGCGCCACCTGGTGCTGCCAGGCGGCCTCGCGCGCCCCACGCCGGGTCGAGCCCAGCCCCGACCGGGACGACCCGCGCGGCCGCGCTCCGCCGTCGGCGCTGCCCTCACCACTGCCGGTACCGCTCCCCGTGCCGTCGTCCGGACCGGCGTCGGGTCCGCTCTCGGCGGCCGCGTCCGCGGGGGTCTCCAGGTGCTCGGCCTGCCTCGGCGGCCGCCAGAACGCCCGTGACCAGACCCGGCTGACCGCGACGAGCGTGAGCAGGCTGGTGACCACCCCGGCGGCGACGAGCAGCCCCGGCAGCACCCCACCGGCCGAGACACCGGCCTGCAGCAGCCCGAGCTTGCCGAGGAAGCCCGACAGCGGCGGGATGCCGGCGAGGTTGAGCGCCGGCACCAGGTAGAGGACGGCGAGCAGGGGCGAGGCCGCGGCCAGACCACCCAGGCGGCCGACCGTCGTGCTGCCTCCCTGACGCTCGACCAGCCCGGCCACGAGGAAGAGCGTCGCCTGGATGACGATGTGGTGCACCACGTAGAAGATCGCCCCGGCCAGCCCTGCCTCGGTCGAGAGCGCGATCCCGAACACCATGTAGCCGATGTGGCTGACCAGCGTGAACGACAGCATCCGGCGCAGGTCGGTCTGGGCGATCGCACCCAGGATGCCGACCACCATGGTGGCCAGCGCCGCGCACATCAGCACGGTGTCCAGCGCACCACCGGGGAACAGCAGCGTCTGGGTGCGGATGATCGCGTAGACGCCGACCTTGGTGAGCAGCCCGGCGAAGACGGCGGTGACCGGGGCGGGCGCGGTCGGGTAGCTGTCGGGGAGCCAGGCCGACAGCGGGAAGACCGCGGCCTTGATGCCGAAGGCGACCAGCAGCATCCCGTGCAGCAGCATCCGGGTGCCGTCGGGGAGCTCGCCGAGCCGCCCCGCCAACTGCGCGAGGTTCACCGTCCCCGTCGCCGCGTACACCAGGCCGATCGCGGCGAGGAAGAGCAGCGAGCTCATCAGGCTGACGACGATGTAGGTGATCCCGCCCCGGATGCGGGGAGCCGAGCCGCCGAGGGTCAGCAGCACGTAGCTCGCGGTGAGCAGGACCTCGAAGCCGACGTAGAGGTTGAACAGGTCGCCGGCGAGGAAGGCGAAGCCCACCCCCGCCATCAGCACCAGGAAGGTGGGGTGGAAGACCGAGACCGGCGCGCTGCGCGGGCCGTCGGCGACGCCCTGGCCCACGGAGAACAGCAGCACCCCGAGCGCGACGGTCGAGGCGACCACGATCATCAGCGCCGACAGCCGGTCGACGACGAGCATGATCGCCTGCGGCACCGGCCAGTCGCCGACCGCCACCGCCACCGCGCCGTCGGCGTCGGCGAGCAGGAGCAGCGCCACCGCCACCCCCAGCACGGTGGCGATCGCCGCCAGGCTGATCAGCCGCTGCACCCGCGGGTAGCGGCTGAGCAGCAGCGACAGCGCAGCACCGAGCAGCGGGACGAGCACCGGCACCGGTGCCAGGACGCGCATCACCTCGGCCGCCTGCGGGTGGAGGGCAGGTCGACGTCGTCGGAGGGGCTGTCGGGGAAGCGCTCCGCCAGCCGCGCCTCCGGGTCGGGCGGCCCGCCGACGACGTCGCCCGTCGTCCGGTCGTCGGGGTGCAGGTCGACCGGGTCCATGTCGTCGGGGTCCATGGCGTCGGCGTGCCGGGGGCTCCGGGCGGCGACCCGGCGGTCCTCCTCGTCGGTGTGCACGACCTCCTGGCGCACCAGCCGCCACGAGCGGTGGATGACCGCCAGCAGGAACGCCGAGATGCCGAAGGTGATGACGATCGCCGTGAGGACCAGCGCCTGCGGGAGCGGATCGCTCATCTCCCCGTCCCCGGCGTGACCGACGATCGGCGCCTCCCCGGCCGGGCCGCCGGACGACAGCAGCAGCACGTTCGTGGCGTTGCCGAGCAGGAGGAAGCCGAGCAGGACGCGGGTGAGGCTGCGGTCGAGCAGCAGGTAGACGCCGGCGGCGTACAGGCCGGCGATGACGACGGGCAGGACGACGGTGGGGGTCACCGCGCGATCACCTCCTCGGCGGCGGGGTCGCTGTCCTCGCCCTCCTCCTCCTGGCGGTCCAGCTCGGCGCCCAGGCTGCGCAGCACGTCGAGGACCAGCCCGACCACCACCAGGTAGACGCCGATGTCGAAGAAGAGCGCGGTCACCAGGGCCACCTCACCGAACACCGGCAGGGTGGCCTCGAAGAACGCCGTCTCCAGCACCTGCGCGCCGAGCGCGAGCCCGACGACCCCGGTCCCACCCGAGATCAGCAGGCCGAGCCCCAGCAGGACCCCGGGGTCGACCGGTGCGGCCTCGCCGAGCTCGTACCGCCCGCCGGCCAGGTAGCGGAGCACCAGCGCGAGCCCGGCCACCAGCCCGCCGGCGAACCCGCCGCCGGGCGCGTTGTGCCCGGCGAAGAGCAGGAACACCGACAGCACGAGGACGGCGTGGAACAGCAGCCGCGTGACCACCTCGAAGATCAGCGACCGCCGCCGCGGGGAGAGCGTCGAGGTGGCGGCCAGCCACTGCGCCCGGGGGGCCCGGCGGCCCTGCGGCACCTCGAGCTCGTCCTCGGCGGTGGCCCGCGCGAGCGCGCCGGCCCGGCCGCGCAGGAAGACCAGGCTGGCCACGCCGGTCGCCGCGACGACGAGGACGGAGATCTCGCCGAAGGTGTCCCACGCGCGGATGTCCACCAGCGTGACGTTGACGATGTTGTCGCCGTGGGCCTCCTCGGCGAGCTCCGGGTACGCCTCCGACACCGCCGGCGCCTCCCGGGCGGACAGGGCGATCGCGCTGGCCACGCCCATGAAGCCACCGACCGCCGTCGCCACCACGCCGCGGCTCCAGCGGGTGCGGGCGCGGGAGCTCCCGCCGACCTCCAGCGGCAGCTTGCGCAGCACCAGGACGAAGGCGACCAGGGTGACCGTCTCGATGAGCACCTGGGTCAGGGCGAGGTCGGGCGCCCCGTGCACGACGAAGAGGACCGCCAGGCCGTACCCGGTGAGCCCCACGACCACGGCGGCGGCCAGCCGCTGGTGGATGCGCACGGCGAGCAGGGCGGCCACCAGCACCAGGGCGCCGGTGATCGCCTGGAGCGGGTTGTCCCAGGCCCGCCACTCCGCGGGCCAGGTGCCGCGGGCCAGCAGCAGACCCCCGGGCAGGGCCAGCACGGTGACCAGGATGACGCCGAGGTAGACGGGCAGCGAACCGCGCTGGGTGGAGCCGGTGACCACGACGGCCAGCCGGTCGAGCGCCTGGAGGACGTTCCAGTACCCGGTGTCGGCGGAGACCGGGACGCCCACGCGGCGCTGGAGCCGGAAGACCGGGCGGCGGGCCAGGAACAGCACCGCACCGGTGAGCAGCGTGACCGCGGAGAGCCCGAGGGCCGGGGTGAGGCCGTGCCAGAGCGCGAGGTGCTCCTCCTCGGGCAGCAGCTGCGGCAGGGGCTCCGCGGCGGCGACGACGAGCGGGTCGAGGGCGGAGGCCCCCAGCCCGCCGGCGAGACCGGCGAGCGCCAGCACCACGGGCGCGACGAGGAAGAGCGGCCCCGGCGGGTGCTCGAGCTCCGCGGGCGCCGTCCCCGGCAGGCCTGGCTTGCGGGCGAAGGCGCCCCACAGGAAGCGCGCGGTGTAGGCGACGGTGAGCACCGAGCCGACGACGAGCCCGACCAGCACGACGGTGGCTGCGGTCCGGTCGGGCAGGGCCCCGTCCCACAGCGCGGTGAAGGCCGCCTCCTTGCCCACGAACCCGATCAGCGGCGGCAGGCCGGCCATGGAGGCCGAGGCGAGCACCGCGGCGGTGGTGAGCACCGGGAGCCGGCGCCCCAGCCCGGAGAGCTCCCGCAGGTCACGGGTCCCGGTCGCGTGATCGATGACGCCGACGGAGAGGAAGAGCGTGGACTTGAACAGCCCGTGGGCCAGCACCATGGCGAGCCCCGCCTTCCCCAGGGCCGCGCTGCCGCCGCCCACCAGGGTCAGCACGAACCCCAGCTGGCTCACCGTGCCGAAGGCGAGCAGCAGCTTCAGGTCGTACTGGCGCAGCGCCCGGTATCCCCCGACCAGCATGGTGGTGACGCCGATGCCGAGGACGACGGGCCGCCAGCCCGGGACGTCGGCGTACCCGGGTGCCAGCCGGGCGACCAGGTAGATGCCGGCCTTCACCATGGCCGCGGCGTGCAGGTAGGCGCTGACCGGCGTCGGCGCCTGCATGGCCGCGGGCAGCCAGAAGTGGAAGGGCACCATGGCGGACTTGGTGAGCGCACCGAGCAGCACGAGGAGCACGCCGCCGACGAGGAGGCCGCCGTCGCCCGGCGCGGTGACGATCTCCGACAGCAGCGTGCTGCCGGCCGCCTGCGACAGCATGATGAGCCCGGCCAGCATCGCCAGCCCGCCCGCCGTGGTGAGGATCAGCGCCTGACCGGCGGCCCGGCGGCCGGCCACCGTGGCGCCGGAGCCGCCGATCAGCAGGTAGGAGAAGACCGTGGTCAGCTCCCAGAACACGTAGAGCACGAAGACGTCGTCGGCCAGGACCAGGCCGAGCATCGCCCCGGCGAACGCCGTGAGCTGCCCCCCGAGCCGCCCGGCGCCCTCGTCGTCGGGTCCGACGTAGCGGGAGCAGTAGACCAGCACCAGGGCCCCGACGCCGGTGACCAGGCCGGCGAAGGTCAGCGCCAGCGCGTCCAGCCGCAGGGCCACCGACAGGTCGAGGGCGGGGACCCACGGGACCGTCTCGGCGATCTCCCCGCCGTCGAGCACCGTGGGCAGCCGGGTCAGCACCCACACCAGACCCGCGGCCGGGACGAGGGCGAGGGCCAGGAACGCCTGCCGCCCCCACCACCGCACGAGCACCGGCGCGGCGAGCGCCGCGACGACGTGCGCGAGCAGCAGCAGGGTCACGGAGCTCCAGGTGGCACGGCGGTCTCGGGACGCGCGCGCGCCCGATCGGGCAGTACCGCCGTCCCGCCGCGGTGAAACTCAGCGCCCCGGTGCGACCAGCCCGCTCTCGTAGGCGAAGGCGACGGCCTGCACCCGGTCGCGCAACCCCAGCCTCAGCAGCACCCGGCTCACGTGCGTCTCCACCGTCGCCTCGCCGAGGTAACGCCGGGCGGCGATCTCGGCGTCGGACAGCCCGGCGACCACGGTGCGGATGGCGGGGCGACGAGGGCCTCGGGCGGGGCCACCTCGAGCAGGGAGCGGTTCCCTGATCATGGCGCGTCCTCCCTCCCGCTCTGCGGTGAGGGCGGACGCGCCGCGGTGCGGGAGGACGGCATCAGGCCGGCGACGGCGCTCCCGCGTGCGGACGACGACCACGAGCGGCGGGCCACCCGCTGAGGGTCAGCCCTCCGCGGTCTCCGCGGCGGCCAGCCACTCCTCCTCGACCTGCTCCTTCTCCGCCTGCAGCTCCTTGAGCCGGGCGTCGAGCTCGGCGGCCTTCGCGTAGTCGGTGGCCGCCGCGGCCAGCTGCTCGTGCAGCTTCTTCTCGTCGGCGTCCAGCTTGAGCATCCGCCGCTCGAGCTTCGCCGCCTCCTTCCTGGCCGCCCGCGCCTCCGCCGCCGAGACCGCGGGCCCCGAGGCCGACGGCGCCCCGACCGGCCGTGGACCGTCGCTACCGGCCGCGGTGGTCAGCGGGGCACCGCCGGCGGCCCGGCGGCGCAGGTACTCCTCCACCCCACCGGGGAGCTCGGCCAGCGAGCCGTCACCGAGCAGCGCGACCACCTTGTCGCAGACCCGGTCGACGAAGTAGCGGTCGTGGCTGACCACCAGCACGGTGCCGGGGAAGCTGTCGAGCAGGTCCTCGAGCGCGGTGAGGGTGTCGATGTCCAGGTCGTTGGTGGGCTCGTCGAGGACCAGCACGTTGGGCTCGCCCATGAGCAGCCGCAGCAGCTGCAGCCGCCGCCGCTCGCCACCGGAGAGGTCGCCGACCGGCGTCCACTGCCGGTTCGCCGCGAAGCCGAACCGCTCGGCCAGCGACGAGGCGGAGATCTCCTGGTTGCCGATGCGGGCGACGCGGGCGACCTCCTGCACCGCCTCGACCACGCGCAGCGTCCCGGGCAGCTCGGTGACGTGCTGCGACAGGTAGGCCGGCGCCACGGTCTGCCCGACGACGACGGTCCCCGAATCCGGCTCCGTCTCGCCCACCAGCAGCCGCAGCAAGGAGGTCTTGCCCGCGCCGTTGACGCCGACGATGCCGATCCGGTCGCCGGGGCCGACGTGCCAGGTCAGGCCGTGGAACAGGGTCCGCGGCCCGTCCTCGGTGGGGACTGCGTAGTCGACGTCCTCGACGTCGAAGACGGTCTTGCCGAGGCGCCGGGCGGCGAACCCCTTCAGCGCCATGGAGTCGCGGGCCGGTGGCTCGTCGGCGATCAGCGCCTGGGCGGCCTCGATGCGGAACTTCGGCTTGCTGGTCCGTGCCGGCGGGCCGCGACGCAACCAGGCCAGCTCCTTGCGGACCAGGTTCAGCCGGCGTTCCTCGGTGACCGAGGCGATCCGCGCCCGCTCGGCCCGGGCCAGGGTGTACGCCGAGTACCCGCCGTCGTAGGAGTGGACGTTCCCGTCGGCGACCTCCCACGTGGTGGTGCAGACCTCGTCGAGGAACCACCGGTCGTGGGTGACGACGACCAGGCCGCCGCTGCGCTGCTTCACGTACCCGGCGAGCCAGGCCACGCCCTCGACGTCGAGGTGGTTGGTGGGCTCGTCGAGCACCAGCAGGTCCAGCGGCCGGATCAGCTGGGCGGCCAGGGCCACCCGGCGCCGCTCGCCACCGGACATGGGGGCGACGGGGGCGTCGAGACCCAGCCGGTCGAGCTCCAGGCCGGTGAGCACCGAGCGCACGGCCGGGTCGCCGGCCCACTCGTGCTCGGCGGCGAACATCGACGGGGGGAGCACGACGTCGCGCACCGTCGTCCCGGGCGGGAGGGTGCCGGACTGGTCGAGCACGCCCATCGCGAGGTCGCCGCGGCGGGTCACCCGGCCGGAGTCGGGGTCGTCGGCGCCGGTGATCAGCGACAGCAGCGTGCTCTTGCCGCCCCCGTTGCGGCCGACGATGCCGATCCGCTCGCCGGCGGCGACGCCGAGCGAGACGTCGTCGAGGACCACGGTGGTGCCGTGGGCCTTGTGCACCCGCTCGAGGTTGACCAGGTTGAGGGGGGCGCTCATCGGCTGCGAGGAGGGGTCATGGGTCCTCAGTATCCGACGGGTGCCTCCTCCGCGGCCACGGCGGTCCCGGATGCGGTCGACCGCGGCAGCCGGAGGCAGGCCAGGACGCCGAGCGCGACCACCACGCCCACGGCCAGGAAGGCGCCCTCGAGCCCGGCCGCGGCCACCAGCGGCGGGATCGCCAGGTTCCCCGCGATGCCACCGAGCGCGAAGGCCAGGGACATCGCGGAGACGGCGGTGGCCCGGTGGGCGGCGGCCACCCGCGCGTGCAGGACGGCGCTGAGCAGCGGCCAGGCCGAGCCGTGCGCCAGGTACTGCAGCACGAACCCGGTGGCGGCCACGGCCAGCAGGTCCGGGCCGGCCAGCGTGGCCAGCGCCGAACCACCGAGGGTGGAGAGCACCCCGCAGGCGGCCCGGGTGGAGCCGCGCAGCAGGCGCCGCAGCGCCGGTGCGGCCACCGCACCGATCGCCGCCGCGGCGAAGGACCCGGCCAGGACGACCCCGTAGACGGCGGCCCCGTCGTCGGGCTCCCCCGCGAGCTCGCTGAACCGCAGGGGACCCAGCAGCTCGCAGGCCACCAGCCCGGCCCCGCCGATGCCGGTGAGCAGCAGGACCACCCGCAGCGGCCCGTCGGTGACCGACAGCCGCACCGCGGCGCCCACCGTCGCCGGGAGCGCGCGCAGCCCGCTCCCCAGCGCGGCCCGCGCGCTGCCCTCCCGAGCGGGCCGGGCCTCGGTCAGCAGCCGGAGCACCGCCACCACGTAGACGACGTCCAGCACGGCGGCACCGAGGTAGGGCAGCGCGAGCCCCTCCGCCCCGGAGCTACCGGCCAGCGCCGGGAGGAGGCCGCCGACCACCGCGCCGACCGCGAGGCTCGCCCCGTCGGCGGCCCCGTGCTTCGCCAGCCCGGGAGCGACGTCGGCGCCGGGCTCCAGCCGGTGCACGGTGTCCACGTACCAGGCCTCGACCGGGCCGGAGTCCAGCACGCGGCCGAGCCCGAGGGCCAGGACGCCGGCCAGGAACCCGGCGAAGGACGTCGCCGTCGCGAGCAGCAGGCACGAGAGGAGGTGCAGCGCGGCCCCGGCGACCACGACCGGACGGCGGCCGAGGACGTCAGCCAGCCCGCCGGTGGGCAGCTCCAGAGCCACGACCACGGCCCCGTGGACGGTGAACAGCACGCCGATCTCGCCGAGCGTGAGGCCGCGCGCCTGCGCGAGGAGGACCGTGATCGGCGTGGTGAGCCCCACCGGCAACCAGCGCAGCGCCGTCAGGCCGACCAGCCGCCGGGTGGCCGAGCGGACCGTTGCCGGGCCGGTCACGAGGGCCACTCCCGCAGCGGCAGCACGTCGAGCAGCACGCAGACCTGCTCGCCGTCGCCCGGCGCGCTCGCGGGGTGGGCCTCCACCCAGCGGGCCAGCGTGGCGGCCAGCTCGGCCCCCAGCGCGCGGGCCTGCTCGGGCGTGAGCCGCAGGCCGTAGTCGTTGAGCGAGGCGGCATCCGCCCAGTCCGGGTCCAGCTGCTCCCGCTGCGCGTACCAGGCGTCCACCACCGCGGCCTGCCGGTCGACCTGCAGCCGCGTCATCTCTTCCTGCACCTCCGGACCGCCCTCCTGGGTGAGGAGGTCGGCGGCCCGCCAGCTGGTCATCCGGTGCCGCGCCCGCCACCAGCGCTCGCGGCCGCTCCCCTGGTCCTCGACCTCCTCGACGAAGCCGTGGGCCGCGAGCTGGCGGAGGTGGTAGCTCGTCGACCCGCTGCTCTCCCCCACCGTGCGGGCCAGCCCGCTGGCGGTGGCCGGGCCGTGCAGGCGCAGCAGGCCGAGGAGGCGGTTGCGCAGCGGGTGCGAGAGCGCGCGGAGGGCCCGGACGTCGGTCACCCGGACAGCTGGCTCGGGGGGGTCGGGGAGGCGGGTCACGCAGGCAGACTAGAACTGCAAAGACTCCTTTGCAAAGAGTTCTTTGCGCTTGCCCCCTCAGATGTGGACAGTCGGCCGCGTGAGCGGTGGCTGCGGGCGCGCGCGGGTCCCGCCCGCACGGAGGGGAAGACGGCGACCCCGAGCGGGGTTAGGCTGGGCGCTAGTTGAGCTCTCAACAAGGAGGCCGGCATGCCCGCCGTGACCGTCGAGGACACCACCACGCTGCCACGGGTCCCGCTGCCCGCTCCCCGCACGGTGCGCCGCCGCACCCGCTCGGTGACGACGGCGCCCTCCGGCTTCGAGGGAGAGGGCTTTCCCGTGCGCCGGGCGTTCGCCGGGGTCGACCTGCGCGCGCTCGACCCGTTCCTCCACATGGACCAGATGGGCGAGGTCGAGTACGCGCCCGGTGAGCCCAAGGGCACCAGCTGGCACCCGCACCGCGGCTTCGAGACCGTCACCTACCTCATCGACGGCACGTTCGAGCACGCCGACTCGCACGGCGGTGGCGGCACGATCAGCAACGGCGACACCCAGTGGATGACCGCCGGTGGCGGCGTCCTGCACATCGAGCGCCCGCCGGAGCAGCTGGTGGTGAGCGGCGGCTTGTTCCACGGGCTCCAGCTCTGGGTGAACCTGCCGCGGGCGCAGAAGTGGGTCGAGCCGCGCTACCAGGACCTGCGCGCCCGGGAGTCGGTGCTGCTCGCCAGCGCCGACGCCGGCGCGCTGCTGCGGGTCATCGCCGGCGAGGTCGCCGGCCACACCGGCCCGGGCTCGACGTACACCCCGATGGCTATGGTGCACGCGACCGTGGCCCCGGGCGCGACGCTGGACCTGCCGTGGCGGCCGGACTTCAACGCGCTGGTCTACGTGCTCTCCGGAGCCGGCTCGATCGGCATCGACGGCGCCCCGGTGCGCACCGGCCAGCTCGCGGTGCTCGGCCCCGGCGACACGGTGACCGTGCGCGGCGCGGTGCACCAGGAGTCGCGCACGCCGGCGCTGGACGTCGTGATCCTGGGCGGGCGGCCGATCAACGAGCCGATCGCCATGTACGGGCCGTTCGTCATGAACACGGCGGACGAGGTCAGGGACGCGTTCACCGACTTCCGCGCCGGCCGGCTCGGCTCGATCCCGGCGCAGCGCGTGGAGGGACCGGTTCCCCACGCCGACGTCCGGGGCGAGACTGCTGGGGACGACGAGCGCTAGGAGCCGCGCCATGAGCAACCTGGAACCGCGTCCGCCGGCCCGCGACGTGGGCGGGCTGGCCGGCACCACCGCCGGGCCCGCGCTGGACCTGCTCCCGGGCAAGGAGGTGCTGCTCGGCGAGAGCACCCGCGTGCGCCGGCTGCTGCCGACGCTCGGCCGGCGGATGGTCGGCGCCTGGGTGTTCGTCGACCACTACGGCCCCGACGACATCACCTCCTCCCCCGGCATGCAGGTGCCGCCGCACCCGCACACGGGCCTGCAGACGGTCTCCTGGCTTCTCGACGGCGAGGTGCACCACCGCGACTCGCTCGGCAGCGACGTGCGGTTCCGCCCCGGGGAGCTCGCGCTGATGACGGCAGGGCACGGGATCGCCCACTCCGAGCAGTCGCCGGCGACCCACCCGCGGTTCCTGCACGGAGCCCAGCTGTGGGTGGCGCTGCCCGACCGCGACCGCGAGGCGGCCCCGCACTTCGAGCACCACGCGCAGCTGCCCGGCTTCAGCTCCGACGGGCTCACCGCGACGGTGCTGATGGGCTCCTTCGGCGGGGTGACGTCGCCGGGGCGGGCGTACACCCCGCTGGTCGGCGTCGACCTGGACCTCGCGAGCGGCGCCGACGTCGAGGTGCCCCTGGAACCCGACTTCGAGTACGGGCTGCTGACCTCCTCGGGCTCGGTGTCCGTCGACGGCGTCCCGCTCGAGCCGGGCGCGATGCTCTACCTCGGCACCGGCCGGCGGGCGCTGCGGGTGCGTGCCGGTGCGGCGTCCCGGCTGCTGCTGCTCGGCGGCGAGCCGTTCGAGGAGCGGCTGGTGATGTGGTGGAACTTCATCGGCCGGTCGGGCGATGAGGTCGCGGAGTACGCCGAGCAGTGGAACGCCGAGTCGCGGCGCTTCGGCACCGTCGTCGGCTACGACGGCGAGCGGCTGGAGGCCCCGCCGCTGCCCCCGGTCGCGCTCCGGCCGCGCGGCCGCGTCCGCTGAGGGAGGCTGCGGGCATGACCGACTCCACCCGCCTCGACCCACGGCTGCTGCAGTTCGTCGCCGAGCAGCGCTGGGGGGTGCTCGCCACGATCAAGCGCGACGGCCGGCCGCAGCTGTCCAACGTCGGCTACGCCTGGGACGACGGCCTCATCCGCGTCTCGGTGACCGCCGACCGCGCGAAGACCCGCAACCTGCAGCGCGACCCCCGGGTGACGCTGCACGTGGCGTCGGGCGACTTCTGGACCTGGGTCGCCGTCGAGGGGACCGCCGAGCTCACGCCGGTCGCCCAGGACCCGCACGACGCCGCCGTCGAGGAGCTGATCGCCTACTACCGCGGCATCTCCGGCGAGCACGAGAACTGGGACGAGTACCGGGCCGCGATGGTCGCCGACCGGCGGCTGGTCGTCCGGTTTCGCCCCGACCACGCCTACGGCCAGCTGCGGGCCTGACCCCGGCGCCGCCGGTGCGCCCCGTTCGCACCGGCTACCGGGCACCGGTCACCCGGTGGCGACCTCCATCACCGCGAACGACGCGCCCCACGGGTCGGCGACGACCGCGAACCGGCCGTACTCGGTGTCCTCCGCGGGGAGCAGGACCTTGCCGCCCGCGGCCGTGACCGTGGCGACCGCGCCGTCGGTGCTGGTCACCGCGAAGCAGGTCGACCAGCCCTTCGGCGCCCCGGGGACGACGCCACCGAGGCCGCCGAGCGGGTCACCTCCGGTGGCGAAGGTCGTGTAGCCCTCCCCGCCGGGGACCTCCTCGAAGCGGAACCCGAAGACCGCGGCGTAGAACTCCCGGGCCGCCGCCGGGTCGTCGGCCGCGAGCTCGTTCCAGACCAGCGACCCGGGCTCGTTGTAGCGCTGCACGCCGACGTGCTCACCGGCCTGCCAGAGGCCGAAGGGGTTGCCCTGCGGGTCCAGCGCGATGGCCATGGTGCCGAACGGCCCGACCTCCATCGGCTCCGCCACGACGGTGCCCCCGGCCTCGCGGATGCGGGAGACCGCGGCGGCCGCGTCGTCCGTCGCGAAGTACGTCGTCCACCGGGGCGGGTCGTCCGGGTCCTGCTGCGGACCCATCCCGGCCACCGGCCGCCCGTCCTTCTCGGCGTCCAGGTAGCCGCCGAACTCGGGGTCGCCGCCGGTGTACTCCCAGCCCAGCAGGCCGGCGTAGAACTGCTTGGCCGCCTCCAGGTCGGCGGCGCCGTAGTCGACCCAGCTGGGGGTGCCGGGCGGCCAGGGGGTCTCTCGAGTGGGCATGGTTGCCTCCTCCTGTTGTGGGGGAGGTCACGGTCCCACCGAGCACCGACAGTTCGGCAGGTCAGAACGTCCCGCCGCCGCTGCGGCCACCGCCGCCGAACGAACCACCCCCGCCGAGGCCCCCGCCGCCGAAGCCGCCGCCCCCGGAGCGACCGCCGAAACCGCCGCCGAAGCCCCCGGAGCCCCCACCGAACCCGCGACCGCCACCCATCAGGATGCCGCCGAGCACCAGGCTGCCGAGGTCGACGCCGCCGCGGCGGTAGCCGCCGCCGTAGCCCCCGAAGCCACCCGGGCCCCCGGGGCCGTACCCGGAGCGCCACCGGTCGACGTCGTCCTGCGCCAGGTCGAGCGCGTGCTGGGCGAGCATGCCCGCCTGGTGGGCCTCGCGGAGGGCGGTCACCGGGTCGGTGCGCCCCAGCCCGACGGCGGCGTCGAGGTGCCGGTGCGCCTCGGCGAGCCGCGTGCGGGCCTCGGGGCCCACCGCCCCGCGCCGGGTGTCGACGAAGTCGGCCGCTGCGCCCACCGCCGAGCGGGCCGTGAGCAGCGCCTGGTCCAGCGCCGCCGCGGCCCGCCGCGCCTGGGTCTGCGCGTCGCGGGCGGTCGCCAGCGCCTCCTCCAGGGCGGCGTCGGCGTCCTCGAGCTGCCGCAGCGCGGCGAGCGGGTCGCCCGGGCCGCCGCCGGCGGGGCGCAGCGCGGCGTCGGCCGCCGCGAGCGCGGCCTCGGCACGGGCGATCTGCGGCGGCAGCCCGCTGCGGTCACCACCGGCCACCAGCGCCCGGGCCTCGGCGAGGTCCTTCTCCGTCTCGGTGCGCACCGCGCCCACCCGGTCGGCAGCCGCGTCGAGGTCGGCGGCCAGGCGACCCACGGCGTCCAGCAGCGTGCCGGTCTGCGCGACCGCGTCCTCGGCGGCGCGGATGTCCCCCACCGCCTGCCCGCCGCGGCCGGCGGCGAGCGCCTCGCGGCCCTCGCGCACCTCGTCGTCGGCGGCGTCCAGCCGGGCGGCGGCCTCCTGCACGTTGTCGGCGACGGCGGTCACCGCCGAGCCCGAGTACCGCTGCCGGATCCCCGCCAGCCGCCGCTCCTCCTCGGGGATGCGCGCCCGCAGCGCCGCGATGCGGGGCTCCAGCCCGGCGAGCACCTCGGGGGCGGTCCGCTCCAGGTCGCGCAGCTGCTGGAACGCCGCGCTCAGCTCGTCCAGGCGGGCGCCCGCGGCACCGGTCAGCGCGAGGATCTCGGCGAGCATCCGGCGGGTGGTGGGCTCGTCCTCCGGCACGTCGTCGTCGAGTTCCTGGCGCAGGGCGAACGCGCGCCCGAGGTCGGCCTTGGACTGCGCCAGCGCCGCACCGAAGCCGGCGACCGCCTCCTCGCCGTACTGCGAGCGGGCGAAGTCGAGGTCCAGCTGCGAGGTCTTGACCGCCTCGTCCAGCGTCAGCAGCGCCTCGCTGGCCCGGCCCTGCAGCTCGTCGGTGGGCACGCCCTCGTGCGGGTCGGGCTCGGTCCGCCGGCCACCGGGGAGGGGCGCACCGCCGCGGGTGCGGCGGGACCGGCTGAGCAGGTAGGCGCTGCCCCCGACCACCGCGATCCCGCCCAGGACGAGCAGCACGCCCGACCCGCCGGAGCCCCCGTCGGCGGCCTCCGCCGGCTGCTCCCCCGCCGCCGCTCCCGGGTCCCGCAGCAGATCGGCGAAGGCGGCGACGCCGCCGGCCCAGTCGCCCTCGGAGAACCGCGGGGCCACCCGCTCGTCGGTGAGCTCGTCGAACTCCCCGCCGGTGACCGGGAAGTCCGCCGGACGGACGGTGCCGTACCGCTCGTCGTCGACCGCGACGGCGAGCAGCGCGTCCTCCTCGCCGAGCTGGCTCAGCTCCGCCGTGGCCTGGGCCCACTCCCCCGGGTCGGCGCCGTCGAAGCTGGACACGAAGACCACGTGCAGGTCGGAGCCGGTGTCGGCCCGCAGGTCGTCGACGACGTCCCGCACCTCCGCGGTGCTGCCGTCGAGCGCACCGACCTCGTCGGTGACCTGCTCCGCGAGCCGGAACGGGGGCACCGCCCACGCCGGGCCGCCGCCGACCACGAGGACGGCGAGGACCCCCAGCACCACGCAGAGCCGGCGCACGGGAACCTCCAGGAACGGCGGACGTCGGTCGGCAGAACCCTACCGACGGCGGAGGGGTCCGGCCCGGGCGCGGTGGGTAGGGCGACCCCGCCGACCCGCCCTCTGCGAGGAGCCCCGCGTGCCCGACCCCGACTCGATCCCCGCGGCCGACCTGCCGCCGCGGACGGTCCGCCGCGTCGGCGGCTGGGCCGTGGGCAACCGCGGGGACGACGAGTACTTCGCCGTCTCCCGCCGCTGCCGCCACCAGCTGGCCGACCTCGCCGAGGGCACCGTCGACGCCGACGGCTGCCTGGTCTGCCCCTGGCACCAGAGCCGCTACGACGTGCGCACCGGCGAGATGGTCGACGGGCCGCGCGGCTTCCTCGGGTACCACGGGCCGGCGCCGGGCTACAGCGGCCTGGTCCGGCTGGTGGGCAGCATCGCCCGGCTGCGGGTCCGCCGGGCGGTCCGCCGCGGCGACGACGTCGTCGTCACCGACTGAGGCATAGGAAGCTATACCTGCGTCCGGGGCCCGGAGACGCATGCATCGCTTCCTATGCCTGGGTGGGTGTCGCTGCGGTCAGCCCTGCTCCGCCCGCGGCAGGGGCTGGTCCCGGCCGAGGAAGGGGGTGGGGTCGTCGTCCCGGGGCCGCCCGCCCGCGTCCGGCCGGGTGGCCGCACCGGCGTGCAGCACCTCCTCGGGCGACCGGGGCCGGAGCACCCCGTCGCGGATCTCCTCGGCCCAGTGGCAGCTGACCAGCCGCTCCGGCCCGAGCTCGCGGAGCACCGGGACCTCGTCGTCGCAGCGCGTCTCCTGCCGCCACGGGCACCGGGTGTGGAACCGGCAGCCGCTGGGCGGGTCGGCCGGCGAGGGCAGGTCACCGGCGAGCAGGATCCGCTCGCGCTGCTCCTCCACCTCCGGGTCGGGCACCGGGACCGCGCTCATCAGCGCCCGGGTGTAGGGGTGCAGCGGCTGCTCGTAGAGGTCGTCGGCGGGTGCCTGCTCCACCAGCGAGCCGAGGTACATGACGCCGACGACGTCGCTGATGTGCCGGACGACGGCGAGGTCGTGCGCGATGACCAGGTAGGTGAGGCCGAGCCGCTCCTGCAGCTCCTCGAGCAGGTTGAGCACCTGCGCCTGCACCGACACGTCCAGCGCCGACACCGGCTCGTCGGCGATCAGCAGGTCCGGCTCCAGCGCGACCGCGCGGGCGATGCCGATCCGCTGCCGCTGGCCACCGGAGAACTCGTGCGGGTAGCGGCGCAACGCGGCCGAGGGCAGCCCGACGGCGTCGAGCAGGCCGCGGATCTTCTCCGCGATCCCGGCCTTGCCCCCGGCGAGCCCGTGCGCCCGCAGCGGCTCGGAGAGCAGCGACTCCACGTTCTGCCGAGGGTCGAGGCTGCCCAGCGGGTCCTGGAAGACCATCTGCATGCGCTGGCGCATCCGCCGGAGCGGCTCACCCTTGAGCGCGGCGACGTCGGTGCCGTCGAAGAGGACCCGCCCGGAGGTGGGCTCCTCCAGCCGCAGGATGGCGCGGCCGAGCGTCGACTTGCCGCAGCCGGACTCCCCCACCAGCCCGTAGGTGGCGCCCCGGGGCACGGTGAGCGAGACGCCGTCCACGGCCTGGACGTGGCCGACCGTGCGGTCGAAGAAGACGCCCTTCTTGATGGGGAAGTGGACCTTCAGGTCCTCCACCCGCAGCAGGTCGTCCTGGCCGGCGGTCGGGGCGGCGGTCATCGGGCGGCTCCGGAGGCGGTGGCGCCCGACGGCGCGGACGGGTGCTCGAGCGGGTGGCGGCAGCGCAGCTCCCGGCCGGGGCCGTCCGGCACCAGGGGCACGGTGCTGCCCGCCACCTCGGTCAGGCAGTCGTCCTGGGCGTTGTCGCAGCGCGGGGCGAAGGCGCACCCCTCCGACCACGGGATGGCGTCGCGCGCCGAGCCGCGGATGGGCGTGAGCGGCGCGCCGCGGGCGGAGTCCAGCCGCGGGACCGACGCCAGCAACCCGCCGGTGTAGGGCTGGCGGGGTCGCGCGAACAGGTCGTGCCGGTCCGCCGTCTCGATGATCTTGCCGGCGTACATGACGTGCACCCGGTCGCAGAGCCCGGCGACGACGCCGAGGTCGTGGGTGATCATCACCAGCGCCGTCCCCGAGTCGACGACGAGTTCGCGCAGCAGCTCCAGGATCTGCGCCTGGATGGTGACGTCGAGCGCCGTGGTGGGCTCGTCGGCGATCAGCAGCCGTGGCGCGCAGGCCAGCGCCATCGCGATCAGCGCCCGCTGCCGCATGCCGCCGGAGAGCTGGTGGGGGTACTCCTTGAGCCGCCGTCCCGGGTCGGGGATGCCGACCCGGTCCAGCAGCCGGGTGGCCTCGTCGCGCGCCTCGGCCTTGCTCATCTCGCGGTGCTCCAGCAGCACCTCGGTGACCTGCGTGCCGATCGGCACGGTGGGGTTGAGCGAGGAGAGGGGGTCCTGGAAGACCATGCCCATGTCGGCGCCGCGCAGCCCGCGGAGCACGTGGTCCGGGGCGTCGACGAGGTCGTTGCCGTCGAAGCGGACCGAGCCGGTCACCTCGACGCCGCGCCGCGGCAGCAGCCCCATGATCGCCAGGGAGGTGACCGACTTGCCGCAGCCGGACTCCCCCACCAGCCCGATCGTCTCGCCGGGGGCCACCGAGAAGCTGACGCCGTCGACGGCGCGCGTCGACTGCTCGCCGCGGCGGGTGAACCGGACGGCGAGGTCCTCCACCTCGAGCACCGGTGCCTGCACGGAGCTCACCTCCGGAACTTCGGGTCGAGGGCTTCGCGCAGGCGCTCCCCGAGCAGCGTGAAGCCGAGCGCGACGACGATGATGCACAGCGCCGGCCAGACCGCCAGCGCCGGGCGGATGGACAGGAAGTCCTGGGCGTTGGCGAGCATCGCGCCCCACTCGGGGCGGGCGATGTCGGGGTCACCCAGGCCGAGGTAGGAGAGCGCCGCGGCCTCGATGATCGCCGTCGCCAGGGACAGCGTCGCCTGCACGATGACCGGCGACAGCGAGTTCGGCAGCACGTGCCCGAACACGATGCGGCCCTGCTTCACGCCCAGCGCCCGGGCCGCGACGGCGTAGTCGCTGCCGCGCTGGGCCAGCATCGACCCGCGCAGCAACCGGGCGAAGATGGGCACCTGGACGACGGCGATGGCGACCATCAGCGCGTACTGGTTCTGGCCGAGCAGCACCGAGATGGTGATCGCCATGAGCAGGCCCGGGATGGACAGGAGGATGTCGACGAAGCGCATGACCGCGGTGTCGACCCAGCCGCCGAAGGCGCCGGCCAGCACACCCAGGGCCATCCCGGCCACCAGGCCGAGCACGGTGGACACCACGCCGATGAGCAGCGACTGCCGCGACCCGTAGATCAACCGGGAGAGCAGGTCGCGCCCCAGGTTGTCCACGCCGAGGGGGAAGCCCTCCTGGGACCCCGGGATGGTGCCGGGCCGGATCTCCGACAGCAGGTACTGGGTGACCGGGTCCTTCGGCGCCAGCAGCGGCGCGAAGGCCGCCACGACGAGGAACACCAGCACGATGACCGCGCCGGTGATGGCCACGGGGTCCCGTCGCAGCCGGCGGAAGGCGCTGCGGGTGAGCGACAGCCCGGCGTCGCCCTCGGGCAGCTGCCCGGCCCGGGCCGCGAGGGCGTCGATGCGCTCGCGCTTGTAGTCGCCGAGAGCTGTCACCGCGACACCCCCCTCTCCGGTCGCGCGGGCGTCATCGGACCCTCACCCGCGGGTCGAGCAGGCCGTAGCTGATGTCGACCAGCAGGTTCACCAGCACGTAGACGACGGCGAGCATGAGGATGAAGCCCTGGAGCACCGCGAAGTCCCGGAGCCTGATCGCGTCGTACAGCGTCGAGCCGACCCCGCCGAAGGCGAACACCGTCTCGGTCAGCACCGCCCCGGAGAGGAGCAGACCGGTCTGCAGGCCGATCGTCGTCGAGACGGGCAGCAGCGCGTTGCGGACGATGTGCCGGCGGCGCACCGTCGCCATCGCCAGGCCCTTCGCGTTCGCCGTCCGGACGTAGTCCTCGTTCACCACGTCCAGCACCGATGCTCGCGTGATCCGGACGATGATCGCGAGCGGGATCGTGCCCAGGGCGATCGCCGGCAGCACCAGGTGCATCAGGGCGTCCCAGGCGGCGTCCCACTCGCGGGTCAGCAGGCCGTCCAGCACGTAGAAGTTCGTGACGCGGGTGGCGTCGATGCGCACGTCCTGGCGCCCCGACCCCGGCAGCCAGCCGAGCTCGACGGCGAACAGCAACCGGAGCAGGTAGGCCAGGAAGAAGACCGGGATCGCGACGCCGATCAGCGAGCCGATCACGGACGCGGAGTCGAAGAAGCTGCCGTGCCGGCGGGCGGCGAGGTAGCCCAGCGGGATGCCGACCCCGATGGCGAAGACCATCGCCAGGAGGGTCAGCTCGATCGTGCCGGGGAACCGCTCGAGGAAGACCTCGGTGACCGGCCGGCCGTACTGCGTGGAGTTCCCGAAGTCGAGCTGGACGGCCCGCCCGAGGAAGCGGAAGTACTGGACGTAGAGCGGCTCGTCCAGGCCGAACAGCTCGTTGTACCGGGCGATCGCCTCGGGCGTGGCGCGCTCGCCGAGGGCCGCCTGGGCGGGGCCGCCGGGCAGGGCGCGCAGCCAGGCGAAGAGGAGGACGGACAGCCCCAGCAGGATCGGGATCAGCTGGAGGAGCCGCCGGACGATGAAGCGGAGCACGCGCTCGGACCAGCCTTTCCGGACACCGCTGTCCTACACCGGACGGTCGACCGCGCCGGCGGTGGCGTCGCTGCCACCGCCGGCGCGGTCGAGGGGATCCCTGCTCAGTCCTGGAGCGAGACCGTCGAGAAGTCCTCCGCGGTCAGCGGGCTGGGCTCGAGACCCTGGACGTTCTCGGCCACGACCAGCGCCGGGGGCGAGTGCGAGATCGGCACCGCCGGCAGGTACTCCTTGATGAGGCGGTTGGCCTCCTGGTAGAGCTCGGTCCGGGTCGCCGGGTCCGGCTCGGAGTCGGCCTCGGCCAGCGCGGCGAAGATCTCCGGGGCGCTGAACGCGCCGAACTCCGCGGACGCCTGGTTGTTCTGGTCCTCGGCGAAGAACGTGCCGATGAAGTTGTAGGCGTCGTTGTAGTCACCGGTCCAGCCGAGCAGGTGGATGTCGGCCTGGCCCGACTGCACCGCCTGCAGGTAGTCCGGGTTCCACTGCAGCGCGACCGGCTCGATGGTGAGACCGACCTCCTGCAGGTCCTCGGCGATGACCTGGTACATCGCGGCCGGGTCCGGCAGGTAGGGCCGGCTGACGTCGGTCGGGTAGTAGAACCGCAGCGTGGTGCCGGCGGCGCCGGCCTCCTCCAGCAGCTGCCGGGCCCGCTCCGGGTCGTACTCGTAGGTCGGCACGTCCTCGGCCCAGCCGTCCACCGTCGGCGGCATGAAGTTCGTCGCCACCTCGGCGCCCTCGGGGAGCAGCGAGTTCACGATGGTCTCGCGGTCGATCGCGTGGGCGATCGCCTGGCGCACCCGCTCGTCCTGCAGCGCCGGGTTGGCGCTCGTCCCGGGCACGTTCCCGCCGTTGAAGCCGAGGTAGAGGATGTTGAACGGGTCGCGGACGAGGACCTGGAAGCCCTCGCTCTCGAGGGTGTCGTAGTCGGCGGGCGAGACGAAGTCGTAGCCGTCGATGGTGCCGGCCTGGAGCTCCTGCCGGCGGGTGTTCCCCTCGGGGATGGTGCGGAAGATGATCTCGTCGAGCAGGGCCGGCTCGCCCCAGTAGTCCTCGTTGCGGACGATGGTGACCTCACCGTTGCCGCGGTCCCAGCTGTCGAAGCGGAAGGGCCCGGTGCCGGTCGGGTGCTCGAGGGCGTACTCGCTGTAGGTGATCGCGTCCTCGCTGCCCGAGAGGTTGTCGGCGTCGTACTCCTGCAGGGCCGTGGGGCTCTGGATGGAGAACGCCGGCAGCGACAGCGCGGCGGGGATCTTGCTGGTCACCTGGTTGAAGGTGATGACCGCGGTGTTCTCGTCGACGGCCTCGCAGCCCTCGTAGATGCCGGGGTTCTCGCTGTCGGCGAAGCCGCCGAACACCGCCTGGTAGTAGTAGGAGGCGCTCGGGCTCTGGGCCAGGCCGGTGAAGTTGTGCCAGCGGTCGAAGTTGAAGCAGACCGCCTCGGCGTTGAAGTCCGTGCCGTCGTGGAACTGCACGCCCTCGCGCAGGTTGAAGGTGTACTCCAGACCGTCCTCGCTGACCTCCCAGTCCTCGGCCAGGGCCGGGACCAGCTCGGTCGTGCCCGGCTCGTTGGTGAGCAGGCCCTCGTGGATCTGGCGGGCGATCCGGAACGTCTCGCCGTCGCTGGCGAACGCCGGGTCGAACATCGCGGGGTCACCGGCGGCGCCGAAGACCATCGTGCCCCCGGACTCAGCGGCCCCCTCGCCGCCGCCCTCGCCGGAGTCCCGGTCGCTGGAGGCGCAGGCCGAGAGTGTGACTGCGGTGAGTGCGGCCGCGGACGCGGCGAGCGCTCGAGTGGTACGACGACGTGTCATCGCGGAAGACCTGCCTCCTCGGCCACTGCGGGCCGGACGAGTTCCGGACGTGGGGCCCACGGACGCCAAAGGGTCCACGGATCGCCTGTGGACCCTAGGCGGCGCCCGTCGCTCCCCGGCAGTGCCGGTCGGCCATCGACACCAAGCCGTGACCTTCGACCTCGCCGTGCAGGTCAGCACGTCACGCGGCGCCGCCGGAGCACTCCGGCCCGTCGCGAGCTCGCGAGCGGTGGGGGCAGCGGGGTCCCCTTTCAGGCGTCGATGCGGCGCCGACCCACGAACGCCCGGCCGAGCGTGACCTCGTCGGCGTACTCGAGGTCCCCACCCACCGGCAGGCCGCTGGCCAGCCGCGACACGGCCAGCCCCATCGGCCCGACGAGCCGCGCCAGGTAGGCCGCCGTCGCCTCGCCCTCCAGGTTGGGGTCGGTGGCGATGATCAGCTCCTTGACCGTGCCGTCCATCAGCCGGGTCATGAGCTCCTTGACCCGCAGGTCGTCGGGGCCCACGCCGTCGATGGGGCTGATCGCCCCGCCGAGCACGTGGTAGCGACCGCGGAACTCGCGGGTGCGCTCGATGGCCACGACGTCCTTCGGCTCCTCGACCACGCACAGCACGTCCTCGGTGCGTCGCGGGTCGCGGCAGATGCGGCACTGCTCGGCCTCGGCGACGTTGTAGCAGGTCACGCAGAACCGGACCGACTCCTGCACCCTCGTCAGGGCCGCCACCAGGCGGCTGACGTCGGCCGATTCGGCCGACAGCAGGTGGAACGCGATGCGCTGGGCGCTCTTGGGCCCGACGCCGGGCAGGCGACCGAGCTCGTCGATCAGGTCCTGGACGGCACCCTCGTACACGGTGCTCCTCGAGTTGGGAAGTGGATCGGGCGGGCGCGCCCGATCAGAGGCCGGGCAGCCCCAGGCCGCCGCCGCCACCGAGACCGCCGGCGAGCGGGCCCATCCGGCTGGCGGTCAGCTCGTCCGCCGCGCGCTTGGCGTCCCGGACGGCGGCGACGACGAGGTCCTGCAGGGTCTCCAGGTCCTCCGGGTCGACGGCGTCCGGCGCGATGGTGAGCGCGGTGAGGTCGCCGTCACCGGTCATGGTCGCCGAGACCAGCCCGCCACCGGCGGTGCCGGTGACCTCGGTGGCCGCCAGCTCCTGCTGAGCGGCGGCGAGCTGCTGCTGCATCTGCTGCGCCTGCTTCATCAGCTGCGACAGGTCGGGCTGCTGGCCTCCGGGGAACATGCCACGAGAGTAGGCCGCGGGTGCGACAGGTGAGGGCGCGCCGCCCCGCGGGCTCAGCTGTCGACCGGCCGCGCGCCGAGCTGGGCTCGCAGCAGCTGCAGAGCGGCCTGCTCCTGGTCGACGACCGGCCCCGGCTCGCGGTCCCCGTCGTCGGACCCCTCCGCCGCACGCTCGGCCATGAGCTCGCGCGCCTCGGCGGCCTCGGCGGCGCGCGCCGCCTCCCGTGCCGCCTCCGGCGCCACCGCCCGGGCACCAGCCGTGGCCGGCCCGGCGCCGTCGACGACGGCGTCGATGCGCCAGCGGACCCCCAGGAGCTCGTTGAGCGCTGCGCGGAGGACGTCCTTGTTCAGGTCGTCCCCCAGCCGCCGCGCCAGCGCCGGCGACGACGTGGAGAGGGTGAGGACACCGGCGGAGAGCTGGTGCACCTGGGCGTTCTTCAGCAGCGCCTCGGTGGTGCGCTTGTGCTTCTTGACGATGGCCAGCAGCTCGGGCCACACCCGGCGGACGTCGGTCGTGGTCAGCTCGCCCTCACCGGCCGGTTCCTCGGGGACGGCCGACACGACGGGCGTCGGCTCGCCGCCGCGCGGGGCGGGCGAGGACTCGGCGGCCGCACGGGGCGGGGACGCCGGGGGGCGCGGCTGCTCGACCCGCGCAGCAGCGGCCCGGACGGCGGCCGGCTGCGCCGGGTGCGGCCAGTCCTCGTCGTCGGTGGGCTCGGGCGGGAGCGGGATGTCCGGCTCCTCCGTCGCCACCCGCGGGCGCGGGGTGGCTGCGTCACCGACCGGCGGCGGGGTGGGCGCGTCGCCGGCCGGCGACGGGGTGGGCGCGGCGGCGGGTCGTGGGCGGCTGCCCGGACGCGCGGTCTCCGGCCAGTCGTCGGCCGCGACGGGACGCCGCCCCCCGCCCGGACGCGCGGCCTCGGGCCAGTCGTCGGCCGCCGGCGCAGCGGACGCCGCCGGCGTGGCAGCCGCCGGTCCCGCGGCCGCGGCGGCAGTCGGGGCAGGAGGAGCCGCGGTGGAGGCCGCGGGTGCGGGGGACGGCTGCGCGGGGGCCGGCTGCGCGGGGGCCGGCGGCCGGGCTTCGGTCCGCGCCGGGGCGGCGGGGGCCTGCGCCGCCTGTGACCTGCGGACGAACTCCCGCCGCGGACCCGACGACGCGGCCTGCCCCTGCCCCTGGTCGGTGGCGGGGGCCTGGACGGCGTCGACCGGGGCGCTCTCGCGGTGGCCGATCTCCTCCCGCGGCCGCCCCGCGTGCTCGCCGGCGATCGACATCCGCCGCTCGAGGCGTTCGAGGCGTTGCAGCGTCGCGGCGGCCGAGCCGTCGGTGGCGGGCAGCAGCATGCGCGCGCAGACCAGTTCGAGCAGCAGCCGCGGCGCCGTCGTCCCCCGCATCTCGGTGAGGCCCTCGTGCACGGTGTCGGCCATCCGCGACAGCGTCGCCGAACCCAGCGCCTGGGCCTGCTGGTTCATCAGGTCCAGCCGGTCGGGCGGGCAGTCGAGCAGACCGTTGCCCCCGGCCTCGGGGACGGCGTCGAGCACGATCAGGTCGCGCAGCCGGTCGAGCAGGTCGGTGGCGAAGCGGCGGGGGTCGTGCCCGGCCTCGACCACCCGGTCGACGGCCCGGAAGACTCCCGGTGCGTCGTGCGCCGCCAGCGCGTCGATCGTCTCGTCGAGCAAGGCGTCGTCGGTGACGCCGAGCAGGCCGACCGCGCCCTTGTAGGTGACGCCCTCGGGCCCCGCGCCGGCCAGCAGCTGGTCGAGGATCGACAGCGAGTCGCGCACCGAGCCACCGCCGGCGCGGACGACCAGGGGGAACACGGTCGGCTCGACCCGGACGCCCTCGGCCTCGCACGTGCGCTCCAGCAGGGTGCGAAGCGTCGTCGGCGGTACCAGGCGGAACGGGTAGTGGTGGGTGCGCGACCGGATGGTCGGCAGCACCTTCTCCGGCTCCGTCGTCGCGAAGACGAACACCAGGAACTCCGGCGGCTCCTCGACCACCTTGAGCAGGGCGTTGAAGCCCTGCGTGGTCACCATGTGCGCCTCGTCGACGATGTAGACCTTGTAGCGGCTGTTCACCGGCGCGAAGAACGCCCGCTCGCGCAGGTCGCGGGCGTCGTCCACACCACCGTGGCTGGCGGCGTCGATCTCGATGACGTCGAGCGAGCCGGGCCCGTCCGGCGCCAGGGCGACGCACGACGCGCACACACCGCACGGCGTCGACGTCGGACCCTGCTCGCAGTTGAGCGAGCGGGCGAGGATGCGCGCCGACGACGTCTTGCCGCAGCCGCGCGGGCCGCTGAACAGGTAGGCGTGGTTGATCCGGCCGCCGTCGACCGCGTTCACCAGCGGCGCGGTGACGTGCTCCTGCCCGACCACCTCGGCGAAGGTCGCCGGGCGGTACTTCCGGTAGAGCGCCAGAGCCACGGTCGCAGGTTACGCGGCGGGGCCGACACCACCGCCGCACCGCCGGGCGGGCCCACCGGGAAAGCGAGGACCCCCCGCGCACCCGCCAGAGCCCGCTTATCCTTGCTGCCTTCCGGCCCTGGGGAGGTTCACAGGATGACGCCACACGAGGGGTCGGCACCCACTGTAGAGGAAAGCCACCGGGCCGCGGGTGTGCGCCCCGCTACGCTGCCGCTCATGACGCCCCGGTGCTCCCTGGTCCTCCCCCCGCCGCGCTCCTGACCCGGAGCCCGGCGGGCTGACCCGCCCCGCGCTCCGGAAGACGAGCCCCGTCCGGCCACCGTCCCTGGAGCACCATGCCCACCCCGAGCACCTCCGCGTCCACCCGCGGCTTCTCCTTCGTCGTCCTCGCCGCCCTGTGCTGGGGGACCTCCGGCTTCAGCGGCTCGATCGTCGCCCGCCACAGCGACCTCGGCCCCCTCGACATCGCCTGGCACCGCATGGCCATCGGCGCGGTCGCCCTGCTGGTCCCGTGGGCGCTCACCCGGGGGGGGGGGGGGGGGGGGGGGGGGGGGGGGGGGGGGCGGGCGGGGGGGGGGGGGGGGGGGGGGGGGGGGGGGGGGGGGGGGGGGCGGG
>NZ_JBJGZZ010000022.1:0-51660 GCF_054050775.1 Blastococcus sp. SYSU DS0533
CGCAGGGGGACCGGCCGCGTGGTGACTGGCAGGACCGCCGTCCGCAGGGGGACCGTCCGCAGCGGTCGGACCGCCGTCCGCAGGGGGACCGGCCGCGTGGTGACTGGCAGGACCGCCGTCCGCAGGGCGACCGTCCGCAGCGGTCGGACCGCCCGCAGGGGGACCGGCCGCGTGGTGACTGGCAGGACCGCCGTCCGCAGGGGGACCGGCCGCGTGGTGACTGGCAGGACCGTCATCCCCAGGGCGACCGTCCGCAGCGGTCGGACCGCCCGCAGGGGGACCGGCCGCGTGGTGACTGGCAGGACCGCCGTCCCCAGGGGGACCGGCCGCAGCGCTCGCAGGGGAACTGGCGCGAGCGTCGTCCCGAGGGCAGCCGGCCGGCCAGTGGCGCACAGGACCGACGGCCGCCCGTGCCCGCGGGCCCGGAGGTGCCCGAGTGGGCGGACCCGCGTGACCTGGATCCCGCGATCCGCGCTGCCCTCCGCGGCCTCGACCCGCGCAACTCCGCCAAGGTGGCCGGCCACCTCGTCGTTGCGGGGACGCTGCTCGACGAAGACCCGGAGACCGCCCTCGCCCATGCCCGAGCCGCGCGTGACCGGGCTTCCCGCCTGGCCGTCGTGCGTGAGGCTGTGGGCGTGGCGGCCTACCACGCCGGCGACTACACCGAGGCCGCCCGGGAGATCCGCGCCTACCGACGCATGAGCGGGGACCAGGGGTACCGGGCGGTGCTCGCCGACTGCGAGCGTGCGCTCGGCCGGCCCGAGGTGGCCATCCGCCTGGTGAACGAGGCGCTGGGCGAGTCCGTCGACGCCGAGGAGACCGTGGAACTGCGCCTGGTCGAGGCCGGCGCGCGCCAGGACCTCGGCGAGGAGGCGGCCGCCCGGCTGGTCCTGGAACGGGCACTCGGCGGGCGCCCGGATCCCTCGCGTCTGGACGCGGGCGACCCTGGTCAGCTGCGGCTCGCCGCCGCCTATGCCGAACTGCTGCGCACGCAGGGCGACGTGGATCGCGCCGAGCAGTGGCTGGAGGCTGTCGCGGTGATCGATCCCGAGCTGGCCGGTGAGGACTTCGGCGTCGAGTTCAGCGAGGTCGGCGAGACCGATGCGCTCGACGAGCAGCTCGCCGACGAGGTATCCGGGCGCGAGGCGTCTGCCGACGAGGTGTCCGCCGACGACGTGTCCCGGGACGCCGCCTCCGACGAGTCCTCGGAGGCCGCGGTGTCGCAGGACGAGGTGCTCGCCGACGAGGTGCCCGCCGACGAGGTGCCCGAGGGCGCGCCTCCCGCCGTCCGGTTCAGCGATGTCGAGCGCGGGTCGGCCGATGAGGACGTCTCGGGGAGCGCGCCCACCGTCGACGCCGGGGCGAGCACCCGGACGATGAGCTTCGCCGAGGAGGTCGAGGCGGAGGTCGCCGAACTGCTGGGCGAGACGGACGGCGACGCGGCCACCGGGGCGGATCGGCTCGAGACGGGCGACGACCCGGAGGCCTGACCGCGACGCATCGTCCTCCGTCCACATGCGGACGGGGATCCACAGATCACCGCGACCGGACCCTCGGGCCACCCGCAGCAACCAGGCTGCGGACATGACGGTGGCTGTGATCGATCGCAACGACGTGGTGCTGCGGGGGCGGTTGTCCGCCCCCGCAGAACTGCGCACCCTGCCGAGCGGCGACACGCTGGTGAGCTTCCGGCTGGTGGTGCGCAGGCCGGGGCCGACCGTGCGCGGCCGCGCGGTGGACGTCCTCACCTGCATCACCTACGACCGAGGGCTGCAACGCCGGGTCGCGGCCTGGCAGCCCGGTGACGTGGTGGAGGTGGAGGGCGCGCTGCAGCGACGCTTCTGGCGCACCGGCTCGGGCACCGCGTCGGTGTGCGAGGTGAACTGCCGGCGCGGACGCAAGGTGCCTCGATCGTCCGCGCGCGCGGCGGGGGAGACGGCGTGAGGGGGCGCCCTGCCGTTCAGTCAGCGAGGGGCCGCAGCACCAGTCCTGTTCGCGGCTTCGGCACGAACAAGGTCGACTTGCGCGGCATGCGCGCGCCGGCACGCGCGACCGCGGCCACGTCCGTCGGCGAGGGCGCCCGCAGCAGCACGGCGACGCCGGCGCGGTCGATGGCGGTCGCCACGGCCTCCTCGAGCCCGTGAGCGATCACGACCGCCTCGACGGTGTCCGGACGTCCCCACAGCACCTGCAGCAGCCCGTGGTGCGCGAGGACCACGTCGAGGTCGCGCCACGCGGGCGGCGCCTCGGCCGGGACGGCGGCGCGGACCTCGGGAGCGGCGGCCGTGAGGCGGACCAGGCGGAGGCCGTCGCTGAGGAGCAGCCCGCGCTCGGCCGGGTCGGCCAGCCACGAGCGTGCGGCCGCGACCACCGCCTCGGGGGTCGTCCCGTCGACCGGCACCTCGGCCGTGACGAAACCCTGGGCGGCAGCGGTCACCGCGGCCTCGAACGGGAGGGCGGGCACCACCCGGTGGATGGGGTCGACGCGGAGGCCACCCGGCCCCATGGGGGTGACCAGGGCGAGCACTGCGTCCGAGCCCGCGGCCCCGTCCTGCGTCCCCGCGTTGGCGCGTGCCGCCGCGAAGCGGTGGTGCCCGTCGGCTATCACCGCCCGGGTCCGCGACAGCGCCTGGGTCGCGGCCTCCAGCGTCGCCCCGTCGTCGACCCGCCAGAGCCGGTGCAGCACGCCGTCGCCGTCGCGCAGTTCCATCGTCGGGGTCGACCGCCGCACCCTGGCGCTCACCTCGGCCACCTCCGGCTCGGGGTCGTGGGCGAGCACGATCGGCTCCAGGTCCGTGCCGGTCGCGGCCAGCAGCGCGCGCCGTCCTTCGACCGCGGCGGGATAGGTGTCCTCGTGGGGGAGGACCGCGGCGGAGCCGGTCGGCGGCAGGGCCACCGCACCCAGCCAACCCACGGTGGCCGGCGCGCCGTCGGCCGGCTGCAGCTCGTAGAGCCAGAGAGCCGGGGCAGCGTCGCGGACGAGCACCCCCTCGGTGAGCCACGACCGGAGGGTGGTGGCGGCGAGCTGGGCCGAGGCGTCCGCTTCCTGCGCCTCGCCGTCGACCTGGGGAAGGATCAGGCGCACGATGTTGTGCGGGTCGGCGGCGGCCAGCCGAGCACGGCCGGCGGGCGTCACGAGGTCGTAGGCTGGCGAGCTGACGCGGGCCAGGTGCCCGGGATCCCGGTTCCGGTAGGTGAGCGCCCGGAACGGCCGGACCTCCAGGCCCGGACCGGATCCGGGCGGCGTCCAGGGTTCCACCGACGACGAGAGCACGACGAAGATCGTAGGAGCGCCGCCGGAGGTGGCACCTGCCGTACCGGCGCGCGGCGGGGCCCGGTAGCGGTGGAGGAAGGGGGCGGTTGTGTCGGCAGCAGGTGCACCGGACGAGCGCGGCGGATACCGCGACGCGCCTGCGGGCGGGGTGTTCGACTGGTACCACCGCGGTCTGGAGCTGCTCGCCGACCGCCATCCGGACGCCGCGGCGACGCTCCTCGCCCGCGCAGCGGAGGCCGAGCCGGGGTCGCGCAGCGTCCGGGAAGCGCTGGCCCGGGCCCAGTACGACGCCCACCGCTACCCGGAGGCGATCGAGAGCTTCACCCGGCTCATCGCCTCCGACCCCGCCGACGACTACGCCCGCTTCGGGCTCGGGCTGGCCGCCAGCCGCGCCGGGGACCTCGCCCTGGCAGCGGAGCAGCTGGCGCTCGCCGTCGCCATGCGCCCGGATGTGGCCCACTACGCCCGGGCGCTCCGCGAGGTCCGGGCCCGTCGGACGAGAGGGTCCCAGTGACCGACCAGGGGGCCCTGTCCGCACCGATCACGATGGCCGAGGGCTGCGCCGAGCTGCCGACGCGCCGGTACGACGTGGCCCTGCTCGACCTCGACGGGGTCGTCTACGTCGGGCCCGATGCCGTCCCCGGCGTGCCCGCGGCGCTGGCCGGAGCGCGCGCCCACGGGATGCGGCTTGGGTTCGTCACGAACAACGCCGCCCGCACGCCCGAGCAGGTGGCCGCACACCTGAGCGAGCTGCAGGTACCGGCCGAGCCCCGTGACGTCATCACCAGCTCCCAGGCGGCGGCGACCGTGGTGGCGGAGCTGCTCGGCGTGGGAGCGCGCGTCCTGCCGGTCGGCGGCCCGGGGGTCGCCGCTGCGCTGGAGGCGGCCGGCCTGACGGTGGTCACCCGCGCGGAGGACCGCCCGGACGCGGTCGTCCAGGGCTACGGCCGCGAGGTCGGCTGGGCGCAGCTGGCCGAGGCCGTGGTCGCCGTCCGGAACGGAGCCCGGCACGTCGCGACCAACGCCGACGCCACCATCCCCTCGCCGCGCGGTCCGTTGCCCGGGAACGGCGCGATGGTCGGGGTGGTGCGGCAGGTCACCGGGCAGGAACCCCTGGTCACCGGGAAGCCGGACCCGGCGATGCACGCCGAGTGCGTCCGCCGCACGGGTGCCCTGCGGCCCCTGGTGGTGGGCGACCGGCTGGACACCGACATCGAGGGCGCGCGCCGGGCCGGTGCGGTCGGCCTGCTGGTCCTCTCAGGGGTGACCGATCCGGCCACGCTCCTCGCCGCCGGGCCGGGGCACCGGCCCGACCTGCTCGCCGCCGACGCTTCCGGCCTCCTGCACCCGCACCCGCCGGTGACCGTGGAGGACCGGACGTGGCGGTGCGGCGGCTGGACGGTCCGGCAGGCGGAGGGCAGCGAGGCGCTGGAGCTCACCGGGCCCGGCACCGCCTCTGCGGGCAGCGCAGCACAGGGCTCGGACGACCTCGACGGTCTGCGGGCGCTCTGCGTCGCCCACTGGTCCGCCCACCCCCGAGGAGGGACGCCGGCGCGGGTGCTCCCGCGCGGCGCGGCCGCAACCGCGACGGCGCAGGCCTGGCACCTGCCGTCGGGCGGCACGCGCTGACCCGCCGGGGCTCAGAGCAGCTTGCGCAACCGCAGCAGGTCCCGCAGGCCGGCCTCCAGCTTGACCCGTCCGCTCGCCCACGCCGGGCCGAAGGACAGCCGGCCGTCGGTGAGGGCCACCAGGTCGTCGCTGGTCATCGTCAGCCGGATGTCGGCCTTGGGCACCCCCGGGCCGTCGGGGACGGCGTGCAGGTCTTTCACCGATCCGGAGCTGAGCCGGCCGAGCACCACCTGCCCCAGGTCGGTCAGCCGGCAGGACAGGCTGCGGTCGAGCCCGGCCGCCGCGGGGTTCGCGGCGAGGTCGCCGAGGATGCCCGAGAGGGCGGTCATGCACTGGTCCATCGTGGCCACGCGGAGCGGTCTCCCCTGGGATCGGCGGCGGGTGCGGTCTTCCGACGCTATCGCGCTGCTCCGTCCGGCCCGTCCGCGTCGTGCCCGGCCGGTAACCTCCGGAGCAGACGCCGGCGCGCCCGCGAGCGCCCGTCCCTGCCCAGCCGACCAGCTCCCCCGAGAGGTGCTCCGTGACCGAGCCGACCGCACCGCGACCGGTGCCCGGGCCGTACCGCCCGGGGCCCGCGCCGGTCGTCGCCCCCGGTGCACCGCCGGTGGGCCCGCGGCCGGAGCCGTCGCCGGAGGCCCCGGCGGACGAGGGCACGACCGCCGGGGACGAGGGCGGTCGGCTGGAGGGTCTGGCCGAGCTGCCCGTGTCCGAGCACGTCGCCGTCTTCGAGGCCGAGCACGCGCGCCTTCAGCGCGAGCTCGGCACGATCGACCCGCGCTGATGGCCCGTCGCAGCCGGCTCGACGCCGAGCTCGTGCGCCGCGGCCTGGCCCGGTCGCGCGAGCACGCGGTGAGCCTCATCGCCGAGGGCCGGGTCGCCGTCGCCGGGCAGGCCGCCACCAAGCCGGCCACCGGCGTCGAGGCGGGCACCCCCGTGGTGGTGCGCACCGACCCGGACGAGCCGTCGTGGGTGTCCCGCGGCGCGCACAAGCTGCTGGGCGCCCTGGAGGCCTTCCCGGTGCCGGTCGAGGGACGGCGGGCCCTGGACGCCGGCGCCTCCACCGGGGGCTTCACCGAGGTCCTGCTGCGGCGCGGGGCGGTCGGGGTCGTCGCCGTCGACGTCGGGTACGGCGAGCTGGCCTGGTCACTGCGCACCGACGCGCGGGTGGAGGTGCACGAGCGCACCAACGTCCGCACCCTGACCCCCGACGCGATCGGTGGTCCGGTCGACCTGGTCGTCGCCGACCTCTCCTTCATCTCGCTGCGACTGGTGCTGCCGGCGCTCACCGCCTGCGCCCTGCCCGGCGCCGACCTCCTCCCGATGGTCAAGCCGCAGTTCGAGGTGGGCAGGGAACGACTCGGCGCCGGCGGCGTGGTGCGCGATCCGGAGCACCGGGTGCAGGCGGTCCTGGAGGTCGGCCGGGCGGCGCAGGCGCTGGGCTGGGGGACCGCCGGCGTGGTGGCCAGCCCGCTGCCGGGGCCGGCCGGGAACGTGGAGTTCTTCCTGTGGCTGCGGTCCGACGCCGGACCGGTCGAGGAGGACGCCGTCCGTCGAGCAGTCCAGGAGGGGCCTCAGTGACCGAGCCGAGCACGGCAGCACCCGACCAGCAGCGGACCCGGCGGGTCCTGCTCACGGTGCACACCGGACGGCGGGACATCGTCGAGCTGGCCCGCACCTCCGCCGCGCGGCTCCTGCGCGGCGGCATCGGGGTCAAGGTCCTCGAGGACGAGGCTCTCGACCTGGAGATCCCGGGTGCGGAGGTCGTGCCCTGCGACGAGGGTGCAGCGAGGGACGCCGAGATCATCATGGTCTTCGGCGGCGACGGCACCTTCCTCCGTGCCGCCGAGCTCGCCCGGTACACCGATGCCGCGCTCATGGGCGTCAACCTCGGCCGCGTCGGCTTCCTCGCCGAGACCGAGCCCGAGGCGGTCGAGGAGACCCTGAGCGCCATCGAGGAGTGCGAGTACTCGGTCGAGGAACGGCTCGCGATCCGGGTGGACGTCGTCGACGGCCGGGGCGCGGTCGTCGGGGGGACCTGGGCGCTCAACGAGGTCTCCGTGGAGAAGGCCGAGCGCTCCCGGGTGCTCGACGTCGTCATCGCGATCGACGGGCGGCCGCTGACCAGCTTCGGCTGCGACGGCGTGCTGTGCGCGACCCCCACCGGGTCCACCGCATACGCCTTCTCGGCCGGCGGGCCGGTCGTCTGGCCCGACGTGGAGGCCCTGCTGCTGGTGCCCAGCAACGCCCACGCGCTGTTCGCCCGGCCGCTGGTGACCTCGCCGAACTCCGTGGTCACCGTCGCCGTCCCCGCCGACGGCAACCAGGCGCGCGTGTCCGCCGACGGGCGCCGCACCCTCGACGTCCCCGACGGCGGGCGCGTCGAGGTGCGCCGGGCGAGCCGGCCGGTGCGCATCGCCCGAGTGCACGCGTCGACGTTCGGCGACCGGCTCGTGGCCAAGTTCGGGCTGCCGGTCCGCGGGTTCCGCGACGCCCGGCACGCCGGCCCCGGGCACGAGCTGTTCACCAGCCGCAACGTCCTCACCCGCGAGGTGGTCTCCGTCGACGACCCGGCCCAGCCGGCCCCGGCGCGGGAGGTGAGCGGTGGCGGCACGCACGACGTCTGAGCGACCGGCGCCGGCGACGGCGACGGGCCGGCTCTCGGAGCTGCGCATCCGGGGGCTGGGCGCCATCGACGACGTCACCCTCGAGCTCGGCCGCGGCCTGACGGTCGTGACGGGGGAGACCGGCGCCGGCAAGACCATGGTGGTGACCGGGCTGACCCTGCTGTTCGGCGGGCGGGCCGACCCCGGTCGCGTCCGGGCGAACGGCCGCGCCGGCGTGGAGGGGCGGCTGGAGCTGCCGCCGGAGTCCCCGGCCTGGGCGCGCGCGGCCGACGCCGGTGCCGACCCCGACGACGACGGGAGCCTCATCCTCGCCCGCACCGTCAGCGCCGAGGGCCGCTCGCGGGCCTACCTCGGCGGCCGCAGCGTGCCGGTCGGCGTGGTCGCCGAGCTGGCCGAGAGCCTGCTCGCGGTGCACGGCCAGACCGACCAGCTGCGGTTGTCTCGCCCGGCCGAGCAGCGCCGCGCGCTGGACCGGTACGCCGGCGGGGAGCACCTCGCGCTCCTGGAGCGCTACCGCGCCGCCTTCCAGCGGTGGCGGGAGCTGGCCGCGGACCTGGACCGCCGGCGGGGGCAGGCCCGCGAGCTGGCGCAGGCCGCCGACGTGCTGCGGCACGGGCTCGAGGAGATCGCCGGCGTCGCCCCCGAGCCCGGCGAGGACGAGGCCCTGGACACCCAGGCCAAGCGGCTCAGCGACGCGGACGCGCTGCGCGCCGCGGCCGACGAGGCACGCATGGCCCTGGTCGGTGACGTGACCGGCGACCTGGGGGCCGGTGAGGTCCCGCAGGACGCCACCGCGGCGCTGGCGATCGCCGAGCGCGCCCTGGCCGGCTCCGACGACCCGACGCTGGTGATGCTCGCCCAGGACCTCGCCGACGCCGTCGCCGTGGTCTCCGACGTCGCCGGTCAGCTCGCCGGTTACGTGGCCGACCTCGACGCCGACCCGGCCCGCCTTGCCGAGGTGCTCGACCGCCGGGCCGCGCTCACGGCGCTCGTGCGCAAGTACGCCGACCCCGGTGCGGGCGTCGCCGGCGTGCTCGCCTGGGCCGAGGACGCCGCGCACCGACTGGCCCAGCTCGACGTCTCCGACGAGGCGCTCGAGGCCCTGGCCGCCGAGCGGGACGCCGCGCGCGCGGACGTCGACCGGCTCGGCGCGGAGATCTCGGCGGGGCGGCGTGCGGCCGCCGAGGGTTTCGCGACCGAGGTCGGCGACGAGCTGGCGGGCCTGGCGATGAAGAGCGCACAGGTCTCCTTCAGCATCGACAGCCACCCCGACGACCCGGGGCCCGAAGGCATCGACGAGGTCGCGCTGCTGCTCGCCGCCCACCCGGGAGCGCCGGCGCGGCCGGTGCACAAGGGGGCCTCCGGTGGTGAGCTCTCCCGGGTCATGCTCGCCATCGAGGTGGTCTTCGCCGGCGCCGACCCGGTGCCGGTCATGGTCTTCGACGAGGTCGACGCGGGGGTCGGCGGCCAGGCGGCGGGGGAGATCGGCCGGCGGCTGGCCCGGCTGGCCCGCGACCACCAGGTCGTCGTCGTCACACACCTGGCGCAGGTCGCCGCCTTCGCCGACACCCACCTCGTCGTCGACAAGGCGCCGGACACCGGCGCCGGGGTCACCGCCACCGACATCCGCTCGGTCGACGGCGAGGACCGCGTCCGCGAGCTGGCCCGCATGCTCTCCGGCCTCGCCGACAGCGACACCGGGCAGGCGCACGCGCGGGAGCTGCTCGCCGTGGCGGCGGCCGCCCGCTGACCGGACCGGTGCCGGTGAGCGCTTCACCGGTGCGGGACAGCCGGGGAGTGCCGCGCGGCGCACCGGGGTAGGGGGCGTCGGTGACGTGCTTCTCCTCGACCGACGAGTCCGCGCACTACGGCTTCTCGGTCTGCATGCTGCTGAGCCAGTACCGCGACCAGCTCGGGTGGGTCGAGGAGGGCGTCGACGAGCTCGGGACCGGTGACGCCACGGCGATCTCCCACGTCGTCCGCGCGCTGCCCGGCCTCCGGGTGCGCAGCTACGACATCAGCGCGCCCTCGGTGGAGCAGGCCCGCGCCAACATCGCCGCCCGCGGTGTCGCCGACCGGTACACCGTGGAGCACGGCGACTTCTTCGACCAGGCCGACTCCGCGGGGGGCCGTCCGGCGCGCACCGTGATCTCCAACCCGCCCTACATCCCCGCTCCCGACCGGGACATCCTGATGCCCGAGCTGTGGGGCGGGGTGCGGGGCAACGACCTGGTGCTGCAGCTGCTCAAGGCCGGCTACACCGACGTGATCACCGCCGTCGCCAGCTACTCGGACCCGGAGGCCACCGTGCGCACGGCCGAGGACCTCGGCTACCGGGTCGTCAACTTCCTGGCCATGGGGCTGGACTTCGGCCCCTACAGCAGCGAGCCCAAGGTGCGTGAGCACATCCGCCGGATCTGCGCGGACGGGCACGGCTGGGCCGGCGACGACGGCTACATGGTCGCCGTCGCGCTGTTCACCCGCGATCCCGGGCTGCCCGGCGACCGCGCCGAGCAACTGCTGGGCTCCCTGCAAGTCGGCCTGTGATCCTCCGGATCACACCGCGGCCAGGAGCCGTGCCCCAGGTGCGCTGAGCCGTTCCCGGCCCTCCTCGGGCACCCTCCGGTCCGCCTCTGCGGGCCGTCTCGCGGGGCGGCTCCCCACCCTCCTGGGGAGGCCCTCCCGACCCCCGATCGGAGAGGTGGTCACCTCCGCTTGGCGTAGCCGGCAAGGCCGAACTGCAGCAGGGCCAGGCCGCGCCGGCCCTGGCGGCGGAGCTCGGCCCCCAACTCGGGGCCGCTGACCCCGTCGAGGACCCGGTCGCGCGCCAGCTCCAGCAGGGAGGCGTACAGGCCGAGCACGGCGTGCGCGGCCAGCCACGGCTCGATCTGGCCCGGCCGCGCCGCCGTCTCTTCGGCGATCAGGTCGGCCAGCGAGGTGGTGAGCTCACCCAGGATCTCCCGCTCGCGCACCTGCAGCGTCCGGCTGCCCCGGATCACCCGCGCCATGCGGGCCACGCCGTCGGCGGCCTCCGGCGTGCCGAGCACGCTCACCGCGGCGACGACGAAGCTGCCGGCGGCCGCGGCCACCGACTCGCCGGCCGGCCGACGGCGCACCGCGTCCAGCAGGGCGGCGCGCATGGGCGGGTCGGCGTCGAAGACCAGCCCCTCCTTGACCGGGAAGTGGTTGAAGACGGTCTTCTCGACCACGCCGGCGCGCTGGGCGATCTCCACGACGCTGACGGCGTCGAACCCGCGTGCGTCGAACAACTCCGTGGCGGCGTCGACGATGCGTGCCCGGGTCTCCTGCCGGCGGTGCTCCCGGATGCCCTGGCCCCGCAGCTTCCGGCGGCCCCGGGGCCGGGAGTCCGCGTCCTCCTCGGGGGTCCGGCCCGGTGGGGGAGCGGGCGGCGCGACCGGCTCGGGGGCCGGCACGGCGCGGATCACCGCCGCCGCAGCGGGCGCGGGGGCGTCCTCCTCGACCTGCGGGAGGTTCGCTGCGGTCGTCAGGGCTCCGGCCACTCCAGTCACACGGGCAACGCTAGTCACGACTCGGTAACGGTTCCGCGGAAGCGGTCGACGCGGCGCGCACGGCGTGTCGCGTGGAGGTGGTGTCGGACACGCTGCGTGACCAGGAGGTTGCCGAGGCGCGTCGGAGGATCGGCCCGGCAACCGACCGTGGCAGCATGCGATGTCATGCGCATCGGCACCGTTCGCCGCGGCCGGGCCCAGGAGGCGGGTCCCGGCACCGCCGGCACCGTCCGCCTGGACCGGCGCACCAAGAACCTGACGAAGCGGCTGCGCCCCGGCGACATCGCCGTCATCGACCACGTGGACATCGACCGCGTGAGCGCCGACGCCCTGGTGGGCTGCAAGGTCGCCGCCGTCGTCAACGCCGCGCCCAGCATCTCCGGCCGCTACCCCAACCTGGGCCCGGAGATCCTGATCAACGCCGGTATCCCCCTGCTCGACGACGTCGGTAAGGACGTCTTCGCGAAGGTCAAGGAGGGCGCCGAGGTCCGCCTCGAGGGCGGCCGCCTCCTCGACGCCGAGGGCACGGTCCTCGCCGAGGGCACCGAGCACGACGCCGAGAGCGTCGCCGCGGCGATGGCCGACGCGCGGGCCGGCCTCTCGGTGCAGCTGGAGGCGTTCGCCGCCAACACCATGGAGTACATGAAGCGGGAGCGCGCGCTCCTGCTGGACGGTGTCGGCGTCCCGGACGTGGCGACGAAGATCGAAGGCCGGCACGTGCTCGTGGTGGTCCGCGGCTACGACTACAAGGAGGACCTGCACGCCCTCCGCTCCTACATCCGCGACTACCGGCCGGTCCTCATCGGCGTGGACGGCGGCGCCGACGCGCTGGTCGAGGCCGGCTACTCGCCGGACATGATCATCGGTGACATGGACTCGGTGAGCGACGACGTGCTGCGCTCGGGCGCCGAGGTCGTGGTGCACGCCTACGCCGACGGCCGGGCGCCCGGGCTCGCCCGCGTGCAGGACCTCGGTGTCGAGGCCATCACCTTCCCCGCGGCCGCGACCAGCGAGGACATCGCGATGCTCCTGGCCGACGAGAAGGGCGCCACCCTCATCGTGGCCGTCGGCACGCACGCCACCCTCGTCGAGTTCCTCGACAAGGGACGCGGAGGCATGGCCTCGACGTTCCTCACCCGCCTGCGGCTGGGCGGCAAGCTGGTCGACGCCAAGGGCGTCAGCCGGCTGTACCGCAGCCGCATCTCGACGACCGCGCTCGTGGTCCTGGTGATCGCCGCCTTCGTCGCGATCGGGTCGGCGCTGGCCCTGTCCGCGGCCGGGCGCGTCTACCTGGACCTGCTGCTCGACCAATGGAACAGCTTCATGTTCTGGCTGGAGAACCTCTTCGCGTGATCGACTTCCGTTACCACCTGGTCTCCCTGATCGCGGTCTTCCTCGCCGTCGCGCTCGGCATCGTCATCGGGACGACGGCGCTCAACGAGCCGATCCTCGCCGACATCGAGAACCAGGTGGCCGCGCTCGAGCAGGACAAGCGGGACCTCGAGGACCGCACGCGGGAGCTCGAGGCGCAGCTGGACACCTCCGAGGAGTTCGAGGAGGCAGTGGCCGGCCCCCTCGTCGAGGGGACCCTCACCGACCGCTCGGTGCTGCTCGTCCCGACCAACGACTCCGTCACCCCCGAGACGGTCGAGGCGGTCACCGCGCTCATCGCCGAGGCGGGCGGTTCGGTCAGCGGGGTGGTGCGGCTCCAGCCCGAGTACAGCGATCCGGCGACAGGGGCCGCGCTGCAGAACTTCGTCACCGGCCCGGGGCGGCCGGCCGGCCTGCAGCTGCCGGAGAGCGGCGACACCGGCGTCCTGGTCGCCTCGCTGCTGGCGCAGGTCCTCATGGTCCCCCCGGACGGCCCGGCGCCCGACGCAGCGGCGGTCTCCTCCGTCCTGGCCGGGCTGAGCTCCCTGGACGTGCTCGTCCCCGAAGGGGCGTCGGTCACCCCGGCCGACCACGCGGTCCTGCTCACCGGCAGCGGCTTCACCGGCGACGACGCCGACGCCCGCAACGCCGCCCTCGTCGCGCTGGCCAGCGCCCTCGACGAGCAGGGCCGGGGGGCCGTGGTGGCCGGGGACGCGCCGTCGGCCCGTCCGAACGGGCTGATCGGCGCGCTGCGCGCGGACCCGGCGCTCGCGTCCGCGATCTCCACCGTGGACAACGTGGCCACGGCCGTCGGCCGGATCAGCACCGTGCTCGCGCTCGGCCAGGAGTCGCAGGGCACGTCGGGCATGTACGGGACCGGCGAGGACACCCAGCCGGTGCCGCCGCTGCCCACCGCCGCCCAGTGAGCGCACGGCGCACGGCGCTGCTCGCCCTCGCCGGGGCCGGGGCGGCCCGCGGCGCCCTGTCGGCGGCCACCCGGCTGGCGGCCCACCCGGCCGGTGCACCCTGGCAGCGGACGAACTACGCCGGGCGGCCGGTCAGCCTCCTCGGCGGGCCCGCGGTCGCCGCCGCGGCGACCGCGGCCGCCGCGCTCGGCGCCCCGCCCGGCACCCGGGCCGCCGCGGTGGTGGTCGGCGTCGCGTCCGGCCTCGTCGGCGGATACGACGACCTCGCCGGCGCCCGGCCCGAGCAGGCCCGCGACAAGGGGCTCGCCGGCCATCTGCGCGCGCTGCGGGAGGGCCGGGTCTCCGCCGGTGCGGTGAAGGTCGCCGGCATCGGCGCCGCCGCCGCGACCGCCGCCCTGCTGACCCGGCGGAGCGGACGCGGGGTGGGTGCCCTCGTCGACGGTGTCCTCACCACCGGTCTCGTCGCCGGGACGGCGAACCTGCTCAACCTGCTGGACCTGCGGCCCGGCCGGGCCGCCAAGGTGGGCGTCCTCGCCGCCGCCGCCGGGCTCGGCGGACCCGCCGGGGGGCTGGCCGCCGGGCCGCTCGGCGCCACCCTCGCCGTGCTCCCCGAGGACCTCGGCGAGCGCGTCATGCTCGGCGACAGCGGGGCCAACGCGCTCGGCGCGCTCCTGGGGTTGCGGTTGGCCGCCGTCGGCCCGCGCGCGGCCCGGGCCGGGGCGCTCGCGGCCGTCACCGCCCTGACCCTCGCCAGCGAGCGGGTCAGCTTCACCCGCGTCATCGAGGCCACGCCGGGCCTGCGCGACCTGGACCGCCTCGGCCGCCGTCCCTCGTGACCGGGCGGCAGGTGGCCCGCGGGGTGGCCGGTGCCGCGGCGCTGATCGCGGTGCTCACCGTGCTCGCCCGGCTGGCCGGGTTCGGACGCACGCTGGTCTTCACCAACACGGTCGGCCCCGGCAGCACCGGTGACACCTACCTCGCGGCCAACAACGTCCCGAACATCGTCTTCGAGGTGGTGGCGGGCGGCGCGCTGGCCAGCCTCGTCGTCCCCATGCTCGCCGGGGGCGTTGCCGCCGGGGACCGCGAGCAGGTGCGGCGCACCGCCTCGGCCCTGCTCGGCTGGACCCTGCTGCTGCTGGTCCCGCTGGCGGTGCTGCTGGCGCTCCTGGCCGAGCCGATCGCGCGGCTGCTGCTCGGTGCCGAGGACCCCGAGCAGGTCGAGCTCGCCGCCCGCTTTCTGCTGGTGTTCGCCCCGCAGGTCGTCCTCTACGGCATCGGCATCGTCCTCACCGGCGTCCTGCAGGCCCACCGGCGCTTCGCCGGGCCGGCGCTGGCCCCGCTGCTGTCCAGCGTCGTCGTGGCGGCGGCCTACCTGGTGTTCGCCGTCATGGGCGGCGGGCAGGAGGTGGCCGGGCTCTCGACGCCGGCCGAGCTGGTGCTCGGGGTGGGGACGACGCTCGGCGTCGTGGCGCTCAGCCTGAGCCTGCTGGTGCCGCTGCGGGGGCTGCGGCTGGGGCTGCGTCCGTCGCTCCGCTTCCCGGTCGGCGCCGCCCCGCGGGTCCGCCGGCTCGCCCTCGCCGGTGTCCTCACGCTCGCCGGGCAGCAGCTGCTCGCCGCGGTCGCCATCCGGCTGGCCAACAGCGGCGCACCCGACGGCACGCAGGTCGTGTACGCCGCCGGCCTGACCGTGTTCCTCCTGCCGTGGGCGGCGCTCGCGGTGCCGCTGGCCACCTCGGCCTACCCGGGCCTGGCCGAGCGCGCCGAGGCCGGCGACGAGACCGGCTACCGCCGCGCGCTGGCACCGGTCGTCGTCCTCACCGTCGCCGCTTCCGCCGTGGCCACCGCGGTGCTGGTCGCCGCCGCCGGCCCGGTGGCGCGAGTCTTCTTCGCCGGGGGAACCGACCGGGAGGTGGCGGCGCTGCGTGACACGGTCGTGGCCTTCGCGCCCGGCCTGCTCGGCTACGCGCTGGTGGCCGTCCTCACCCGCGCCCTCTACGCCCGCGGGCTGTGGCGGTCGCCGACGGTCTGCGTCCTCGGGGGCTGGCTGCTCGCCGTCGGGGCCGACGTCGTGCTGGCCGCGGCGCTGCCCCCCGCGGACCGGGCCGCGGCCCTGGCCCTCGGCCACACGCTGGGGGTGACCGTCGCCGGTGCGGGGCTGCTGGTGGTGGTGCTGCGGGTGGCGGGCCGGCCGGCGCTGCACGGGCTGACCCGGAGCGGCCCGGTCGGGGTGCTGGCGGCGGTCCTGGCGGGCGGGGCCGGCCTGTGGCTGGCCCGCGTCCTCGGCGCCGACCCGGTGCCCGACGGGCTGCTCGCCGCGCTGGGCGCCGGCGTCGTCGTCGGGGGTGCCGTGCTGGTCGTGGCGCTGGCCGTCATGATGGGGACGGCCCGCGCGCAGCTGGTGGGGGCGCTCCGGGAGTTGCGGTCGACGGGCGGGCAGGAGGTGCGCAGTGGCTGAGACGCCCCTGCGGGACCGCTGCATCACCGAGGTGCTGGCCACCAGCACCGGCGGGGTGGGCACGCACGTCCGCTCGCTCCTGGCACCGCTGCGCGCGGCGGGTGCCGACGTCGAGGTCTGCGGACCCGCCGCCACCGATGCGCTCTTCGGGTTCAGCGGACACGGCGCCCGGTTCACCCCGGTCGAGATCTCCGCCGGGCTGGCGCCGACCGCGGACGCGCGCGCCGTGCAGGCGCTCCGCCGGGCGCTGACCGGCAGCGACCTGCTGCACGCCCACGGGCTGCGCGCCGGGCTGGTCGCTGCGGCGGCGCGCCGGCTGGCCGGCGGCACGGTGCCGCTGGTGCTCACGCTGCACAACGCCCTCCCCGAGGGCGGCGGTCTGCGGCACCGGGTGCTCGAGCGCGCCGAGCGGGCCACCGTGCGGGCCGCCGACGTCGTCCTCGCCGCCTCGGCCGACCTGGCGGAGAACGCCCGCCGGCTGGGCGCCCGCGACGTGCGGGTGGCGCCGGTCTCCGCACCGCCCCTGCCCGCGGCCACGCGGACCCCGGCGGAGGTCCGCGCCGAGCTCGGCCTGGACGACGACCGCGCGCTCGTCGTGGCCGTGGGCCGGCTCCACCCCCAGAAGGGCTACGACGTCCTGCTCGACGCGGTCGCGCGCTGGTCGGCCGACCAGCGGGTGCGCCCGGTGCCCTCGGTGGTCGTCGCGGGCGACGGGCCGCTGCACGAGGAGCTGGCCGCGCGCATCCGCGCCGAGGCGCTGCCGGTCTCGCTGCTGGGCCGCCGGGACGACGTGGCCGACCTGCTGGGCGCCGCGGACCTGTGCGTGCTGCCCTCGCGCTGGGAGGCGCGGTCGCTCACCGCGCAGGAGGCGCTCCGCGCCGGCGTGCCCCTGGTGGCCACCCGCACCGGCGGGCTGCCGGAGCTGCTCGGCGACGCCGCCGAGCTCGTCCCCGTGGGCGACGCCGTGGCCCTGGCCGAGGCCGTGGTGCGCGTGCTGTGCGACAGCGCCCACGCCGCGGAGCTGGTCGCAGCGGGCCTCCGGCAGGCCGCCGGCTGGCCCGACGAGGCGGGCACGGCGGCGCAGCTCGTCGCGATCTACCGGGAGCTGCTGGGGACGCCGCCGGCCCGGCCGGCGACATGAACGGGCCGGCCGCACGGGGGGTCCGCCGCGCAGCGGCGCTCCTGGTCCTGGTGCTGCTGCTGGTCGGGCTGCCGACCGCGGCCGGGGCGGCGACCGGTGCGGAGAGCTCCACCGCGGACCGTGTCGTGGTCGTCGGCGTCCCCGGGCTCACCTGGGCCGACGTGGACCCCGCGGCGACACCGCAGCTGTGGGCCCTCGCGGGGGAGTCGGCGGTCGGGGCGACGTCGGTGCGCGCCGCCCGGTCCACCAGCTGCCTCCTGGACGGCTGGGCCACGCTCGGCGCCGGGAACCGGGCGCGGTTCCCCGGCACCGACGAGGGGCTGCCGCCGGTGCCGCTGCCCACGCTGCCCGACCCCGGTTCCCCCGGCGACGACGGGGACGACCCCGCCCCCGGTGGCGAGGCGCCCGAGGAACCCCGGCTGGACACCTCGCTCACCCGCTGCGGGCTCCAGGAGCGGGTGGCCGCGGTGGCCCTGGGCGACCCGCAGGCGACCGTGGCGCGGATCGCCGAGGACGAGGGCACCGTGCGCTTCGGCGCGGAGCCCGGCGTGCTGGGCGAGGCCGTCGGCTGCGCGTCGGTGTCGGGTCGGGCCGCCGCCCTCGCGGTGGCCGCGGACGGCGTGCCCCTCACCGCGGTGCCCGGTCTGCCGGCCGACCAGGCGGAGGTCGTCGAGGTGCTCACCGCCTGCCCGCTGACCCTGGTCTCCCTCGACCAGCTCGCCGACGCCGGGGCCCCCGGGGCGGAGCCCACCGACGACGGCACCCGGCCCGAGCCGCGGGCCGCTGCCCTCACCCGGATCGACGACGCGCTCGGCCGGCTGCGCGCCGGCCTCGACACGCTGCCCGGCGACACCCTGCTCCTGCTGGCCGGCATCTCCGAGGTCAACGACGGCCGACCGCAGCTGCACGTCGGCATGGCCTCCGGCCCCGGGTTCGACGCGGGGTGGCTGACCTCCGCGAGCACGGGCCGGGTCCCGTTCGTGCAGCTCATCGACGTGGCCCCGACCGCGCTGCGCGCGCTCGGCCTCGACCCGCCCGCGTCGATGAACGGCCAGCCGTGGCGGAGCACGGGGGAGCGGCCGCCGCTGCCCGAGGCGGTGAGCCGGCTGGAACTGGTCAACGTCGCGGCGATCACCCACCACCGCAACACCGGGATCTTCTTCTGGACGTTCGTCCTCGTCGGCGCGGCCGTCGTCGGGCTGGGCGTGCTGGTCGTGGGCAGCGGTCGGCGGGGTGCCCGCCCGGGCACCTGGCCGCCGGCGCGGCGTGCGCTGCGCCTGCTGTGCCTGGCCGCCGCCGGGCTGCCCGTGGCCACCTACCTGGCGGGGGCGGTGCCCTGGGAGCGGGCCGACGCGCCGCTGGCGGCCCTCGTCACCGCGGTGGTCGTCGCCGACCTGGGCGTGCTGGCGGTCGCCGCTCTCGGGCCGTGGCGCCGCCGGCGGCTCGGCCCCGCGCTGGCGGTGCTCGTCCTCACCCTGGTCACCCTCGTCGGCGACGTGCTCGCCGGCTCGCCGCTGGAGCTGGACGGGCCGCTGGGCTACGACGCGGTCGTCGCCGGGCGGTTCACCGGCTACGGCAACCTCACGTTCGGGCTCCTGTCGGTGAGCGCCCTCACCGTCACCGCCGCGCTGGCCGCGGCCGTCGGGCGCCGGTCGCCGGTCGGGCGGGCCCGCCGCCGGACGGCCGGCGTGGTGCTGGGCGCCGGGCTGCTGACCGTCGCCGTCATCGGGGCGCCGCCGCTGGGCCGCGACTTCGGCGGCGTCCTGGCGGCGCTGCCGGGCTTCCTCCTGCTGGCGATGCTGCTCCTGGGCGTGCGGGTCACCGTCGTCCGGTTCGCGGCGATCCTCGCCGCGGCGGTGGTCGCCGTCAGCACGATCGCGGTGCTGGACTGGCTCCGCGCGCCGGCGGACCGCACCCACCTGGGCCGGTTCGTCGAGCAGGTGCTCACCGGGGAGGCGTGGACCGTCATCAGCCGGAAGGCGCAGGCCAACGTCGGCATCCTCCTCGGCAGCCCGCTGGCGTGGATGCTGCCGGTCGCGCTGGTCGCCGCCGTCTGGCTGCTGCGGCCCGGTGGCCCGCTGCGCAGCGTGCCCGCGGGGCCGGGGCGCGCGCCGCGGGGCCCGGCCGGGCTGCCGCTCGCGGACGCCGCGGTGCTGCGCGCCGCACTCGTGTCGGTCGCGTTGAGCCTGGCGATCGGGGCGGTGGTCAACGACTCCGGTGTCGCCCTGCCGGCGACCGCGGCCGCCCTGCTGGTGCCGCTGCTGGTGTGGCTGGTGGTCGGCCCGGACCCGGGTGCCGGCGGCACGGGGGAGTCCGCGGGTGGCGCTCCGCACTCCGGCCGGGCTGCAGGCCCCGACCGTGTTACGGTCGTCTCCCGTGGGTCGACCGTCGGGAACACGTGATCACTCGGGTAGCAGCCTCCTGCTCCACAACAACCAGCCGACGAAGTTCGTCTTCGTCACCGGCGGGGTCGTCTCCTCGCTCGGCAAGGGCCTGACCGCCAGCTCGCTCGGCACGCTGCTGGCCAGCCGCGGCCTCCGCGTCACGATGCAGAAGCTCGACCCCTACCTCAACGTGGACCCGGGCACGATGAACCCGTTCCAGCACGGCGAGGTGTTCGTCACCGAGGACGGCGCGGAGACCGACCTGGACATCGGTCACTACGAGCGCTTCCTCGACACCGACCTCTCCGGCCGGGCGAACGTGACCACCGGGCAGGTCTACTCCGACGTGATCGCCAAGGAGCGGCGCGGGGAGTACCTCGGCGACACCGTGCAGGTGATCCCGCACATCACGAACGAGATCAAGGCCCGCATCCTCGCCGGCGCCGACAGCGCCGAGCGCGTGGACGTCGTCATCACCGAGATCGGCGGCACGGTCGGCGACATCGAGTCGCTGCCCTTCCTCGAGGCCGCCCGTCAGGTGCGCCACGAGATCGGCCGGGACAACTGCTTCTTCCTGCACATCTCCCTGGTGCCCTACATCGCGCCCTCGGGCGAGCTGAAGACCAAGCCGACCCAGCACTCCGTCGCCGCGCTGCGCAGCATCGGCATCCAGCCCGACGCCCTGGTCTGCCGCTCCGACCGGGAGATCAGCGACGGCCTCAAGCGCAAGATCAGCCTGATGTGCGACACCGACGCCGAGGGCGTCATCTCCTGCCCCGACGCGCCCTCGATCTACGACATCCCGAAGGTGCTGCACCGCGAGGGCCTGGACGCCTACGTCGTCCGCCGGCTGGGCCTGCCCTTCCGCGACGTGGACTGGACGGTGTGGGGCGACCTGCTCGACCGGGTCCACGCCCCGAAGCAGACCGTCACGATCGCCCTCGTCGGCAAGTACATCGACCTGCCCGACGCCTACCTGTCGGTCACCGAGGCGCTCCGCGCCGGCGGGTTCGCGCACCGCAGCCGGGTGCAGATCCGCTGGGTGCCCTCGGACGACTGCGAGACCCCCGAGGGTGCGGAGAAGGCGCTGGCCGGCGTCGACGGGGTCTGCATCCCCGGCGGCTTCGGCGTGCGTGGCATCGAGGGCAAGCTCGGCGCGATCCGGTACACCCGCACGAACGGCATCCCGACCTTGGGCCTGTGCCTGGGGCTGCAGTGCATGGTGATCGAGTACGCCCGCACCGTCGCCGGCCTGGAGCAGGCGAACTCCGCCGAGTTCGACCCCGAGACGCCGGACCCGGTCATCTCCACCATGGCCACCCAGCTCGACGTCGTCGCCGGCCGGGGGGACATGGGCGGCACGATGCGCCTGGGCAGCTACCCGGCTGCGCTCCAGCACGGCTCGGTGGTGGCCGCCGCGTACGGATCCACCGACATCACCGAGCGGCACCGGCACCGTTACGAGGTGGCCAACGCCTACCGCGACCGGCTCACCGAGGCCGGCCTGGTCTTCTCCGGCACCTCGCCCGACGGCCTCCTGGTGGAGTTCGCCGAGCTGCCCCGCGAGTCGCACCCGTTCTTCGTCGGCACCCAGGCCCACCCCGAGCTGAAGAGCCGCCCGACCCGGCCGCATCCGCTGTTCGCCGCGTTCGTGCAGGCCGCCGTCGACTACCAGGAGTCCGCGCGGCTGCCGGTGCCGGTGGACGAGGCGGAGAAGGTCGGCATCTGATGGGCGAGGGGCAGCCGGACGCCCACGAGTACCGCGTCCTCTCCTCGGAGCCGGTGTACGAGGGCCGGGTCATCAGCCTGGTCAAGGACACCGTGGCGATGCCGGGCGGCGGGGACAGCGTCCGCGAGGTCGTCCGCCATCCGGGCGCGGTGGCGGTCGTCGCCCTCACCGACGCCGACGAGGTCGTCCTCCTGCGGCAGTACCGGCACCCGGTCGGCGGCTACCTGTGGGAGCTGCCGGCGGGGCTCCGGGACGCCGACGGCGAGCCGCCGCTGGAGACGGCCAAGCGGGAGCTCGCCGAGGAGGTGCGGCTGTCGGCGGCCCGCTGGTCGCTGCTGACCACGCACTACAGCTCGCCCGGCTTCTGCGACGAGCAGGTGCTGGTGTACCTGGCCGAGGAGCTCACCGACGTGGACCGCCCGGACGGTTTCACCGTGGAGCACGAGGAGCTGGACATGACCGTGCAGCGGGTGCCGCTGGCCGACGCGGTGCAGCAGGTCTTCGACGGCGGTATCCGCAACGTCTCGGCCGTCGTCGGGCTGCTGGCCGCGGCCCGGGTGCGGGCGGGCGGCGCACGGCTCCGCCCCGTCGACGCCGGCTGAGAGAGGACCACCCTTCCTCCCCCGCTCCGCACGCTCAGCGCGGGGCCCTGAGGGGTGGCCGGTCACCGGGCGGGCGCAGCCCCAGGCGGTGCAGCTCCAGGCGCGCGAGCTGCTCGGTGGCGGCGGGGTCGCCGGCCCACCACGCCGCGCTGGTGCCGCCCGGCAGCTCGGCCAGGCGGTTCAGCGGCGCCGTGGCGGCGGCGCGGACGGCGAGCACGTCCAGACCCGCGCCGCTGCCGGCGAGCCGGGTCGCCGCGCCCGCGTCGCGGGCGTAGCGCAGCCGCCAGGGCAGCCACCGCAGCAGCATCCAGCCCACGGGCAGCAGGACGAGGACGACGCCGAGGATGGTCGCCAGGGTGTCCACCGCGTCCTGCGCCGACTGGCCGGCGCCGCTCACCGAGCCGCCCGCCCCCGAGAGGGCGTCGAACGGCGCGGCCAGCTCGTCACCGACCAGCGGGACGCCCTCGGCGGCCGACGCCGCCGAGTCCATGGAGCCCGCGACCGAGCGCCCGAGGTCCTCGACCGCCCGCCCCGGCCCGGCCAGCAGCAGGACGGCGCTGTGCGCGGCCCGGGCCACCAGCACCCAGGCCACCGCCCACAGCAGGAAGCCGAGGTCGGCGGCCAGCTGGCGGGCCCGCAGGGCGGGCTGCTCGGCGTAGAAACGCATGCGCGGCGTCCTCCGGGAGTGATGGGTGGCCCTCCATCGTCGGCCAGCCTGCCGGTCGCGGCAGCCCGGCGCCGGCCGCGACGGCGGCGATGCACGGTCACGAAACGGCTTCCGGCCCGGGACGGAACCGGCCGGCGTGCCTACACTCCGCGGCGAGGCCCGCCCCGACCGGGCGGCCCACGACGTGGTGGGCTGGCCCGTCACCCTCGGGAGCGGCCTGCCGGGACCAGGAGAGCCAGCGATGCGGGTCGGAGTTCCCCGAGAGGTCAAGAACCGGGAGTACCGGGTGGCGCTCACGCCGGCGGGCGTGACGGAGCTGACGCGCGCCGGGCACGAGGTGCTGGTGGAGCAGGGTGCGGGGGAAGGTTCCTCCATCCCCGACGCCGACTTCACCGCGGCCGGTGCCCGCATCGTCGCCGAGGCCGACGACGTGTGGACCGATGCCGACCTGCTGCTCAAGGTCAAGGAGCCGATCGCCGAGGAGTACGGCCGCCTGCGCGCCGGCCAGACGCTGTTCACCTACCTGCACCTGGCTGCGTCGAAGGAGTGCACCGACGCGCTCGTCGCCTCGGGGACGACGGCCATCGCCTACGAGACCGTCCAGAAGGCCGATGGCACGCTGCCCCTGCTGGCCCCCATGTCCGAGGTGGCCGGGCGGATGGCGCCGCAGGTGGGCGCGCACTGCCTGGAGCGGGCGCACGGCGGGCGCGGCGTGCTGCTCGGCGGGGTGTCCGGGGTCTACGCCGCGAAGGTCGTGGTGATCGGCGCCGGGGTCTCGGGCATGAACGCGGCGGCGATCGCTCTGGGCATGCAGGCGGAGGTCGTCGTCATGGACCGCGACATCGACAAGCTGCGGGCCGCCGACCGGATCTACCAGGGGCACCTGCAGACCGTCGCCTCCAACGCCTACGAGGTGGAGCGCGCCGTGCTGGACGCCGACCTCGTGATCGGCGCCGTGCTGGTGGCCGGGGCCAAGGCACCCGTGCTGGTCAGCAACGAGCTGGTGGCGCGGATGAAGGCGGGCTCGGTGCTCGTGGACATCGCCGTCGACCAGGGTGGCTGCTTCGAGGACACCCGGCCCACCACGCACGACGACCCGACCTTCCGGGTGCACGACTCGGTCTTCTACTGCGTGGCCAACATGCCGGGCGCGGTGCCCAACACCTCGACCCACGCGCTCACCAACGTCACGCTGCCCTACGTCATGGCATTGGCCGCCGAGGGCACGGCCGCCGCCGTCCACCGCGACCCCGCGCTCGCCCACGGGGTCAACGTCGTGTCGGGCAGCGTGGTGCTGCCCGAGGTCGCCGAGGCCCACGGCATGGCCGCCGTCCCGCTCCAGGAGGTGCTCCGCTGACCAGCACGCTGTCCGCCGGCCCCGACGTCGACCGGGTCGTCACCGGCTACCTCGACCACCTCACCGTGGAGCGGGGGCTCGCGGCCAACACCATCGCCTCCTACCGCCGCGACCTGCGCCGCTACACCGAGTACCTGGCGGGGGCGGGGGTCCGCGGCCTCGGGGAGGTGGCGGAGTCCGACGTCGCGGGCTTCCTCGCCGCGCTGCGCCGGGGGGACGACGACCACCCGCCGCTGTCGGCCACCTCGGCGGCCCGCGCGGTGGTGGCGGTGCGGGGGCTGCACCGGTTCGCGCTCCTCGATGGGCTCGTCCCCGACGACGTCGCCCACGAGGTACGGCCGCCCACCCCGGCCCGCCGCCTGCCGAAGGCGGTGCCGGTGGAGTCGGTCGTCGCGCTGATCGAGGCGGCGGGCTCGCTGGAGGGGCCGCGCGGGCTGCGCGATCGCGCGCTGCTGGAGGTGCTGTACGGCACCGGCGCGCGGATCTCCGAGGCGGTCGGGCTGGCCGTCGACGACCTCGACCGCGGGCAGCGCACCGTGCGGCTCGCGGGCAAGGGTGGCAAGGAGCGCGTCGTCCCGGTCGGCAGCTACGCGCTCCGGGCCGTCGAGGAGTACCTGGTGCGGGCCCGGCCGGCGCTGGCCGCGAACGGCCACTCGGGGGTGCGGGGCGGCGCGCTGTTCCTCAACGTGCGCGGCGGCCCGCTGTCCCGGCAGAGCGCCTGGTCGATCCTCCGGACGGCGGCCGAGCGCGCCGGGCTGGCGCACGGTCTGCACGGCACCGAGATCTCGCCGCACACCCTGCGGCACTGCTTCGCGACCCACCTGCTCGACGGCGGCGCCGACGTGCGGGTGGTGCAGGAACTGCTGGGCCACGCCTCGGTCACGACCACCCAGGTCTACACGCTGGTGACCGTCGACCGGCTGCGCGAGGTCTACGCGACCAGCCACCCCCGTGCGCTGACCTGACATCCGGCGCGTCACCGATCTGACAGATCTTGTCACGAACTCGGCTTGACCAGTCACACTGGTTGGCATTCGTCGCCATGTCGACACGTCGACGGCGCGCCGCGTTGGGAACCTCGCTCCATCTCCCTAGCGTCCTCTCCACCCGAGCGGACAGGACGGCTGGCCGCACCCGGAACGTCCGGACGGGCACCGAGCTGGAGGCGACAACCCATGGCGATCCGAGCGGACGCGGCCTCTGCCGTCGCGCGCCCGCACGACACCGACCCCGAGATGGGGGCGGCCGCGCTGCGGCTGGACCCGGCCCGCGCGCGCCAGCGCCCGCTGCCGGACCCGAAGCCGCTGACGCAGCACGGCCCGGCCCGCGTCATCGCGATGTGCAACCAGAAGGGCGGCGTCGGTAAGACGACGTCGACGATCAACCTGGGCGCTGCGCTGGTGGAGTTCGGGCGCAAGGTGCTGCTGATCGACCTGGATCCGCAGGGCGCGCTGTCGGTGGGCCTGGGCGTCCCGGCCCAGAACCTGGACCGGACGATCTACAACGCCCTCATGGAGCGGCGGACCAGCCTGCGCGACGTGCGGGTGCACACCGACATCCCGGGCCTGGACCTGGTCCCGAGCAACATCGACCTCTCCGCGGCCGAGGTGCAACTGGTCAGCGAGGTCGCGCGGGAGCAGACGCTGCTGCGCGTGCTGGCCGACGTCGTCGAGGATTACGACTACATCCTCATCGACTGCCAGCCCTCCCTCGGCCTGCTGACGGTGAACGCGCTCACCGCCGCCCAGGGCGTGGTGATCCCGCTGGAGTGCGAGTTCTTCTCGCTGCGCGGAGTGGCCCTGCTGGTCGACACGATCGACAAGGTCAAGGAGCGGCTCAACCCGTCGCTGGAGATCAACGGCATCCTCGCCACCATGTACGACTCCCGGACGGTGCACTGCCGGGAGGTGTTCAGCCGCGTCGTCGAGGCGTTCGGCGACACCGTGTTCCAGACCGTCATCCAGCGCACCGTGCGGTTCCCGGAGACCACGGTCGCCGGGCAGCCGATCACCACGTGGGCGCCCACGTCGTCGGGCGCCTCGGCGTACCGCGACCTCGCCAAGGAGGTGCTCGCGCTGTGACGCGCCGGCCCGTGCTCCCGGGTGCCTCGGAGCTGTTCCGCCGCACCGACACCGCCTCGGTGCCCGAGGTCACCGAGCTGCCCAGCCTGCCCACGCCGGCGAGCTCGCCCGCGCTGCGCAGCGCCGCCCGACGGGTGGGTGAGTCCGCCGCCGAGGCGGCCGCGTCGCTCACGCTCGTGCCAGGTGGTGCCCAGCCGGCCGACGACGACCTCGCCGCCTTCCGGGCGGCCCCGGCCGAGCCGGCTCAGGCCCCGGTGCTGCAGCCACGGGTGGCCACCCGTGGCAAGCCGGCCCGCCGCACCGAGCGGACCAAGCACGACGAGAAGATCACGGTCTACATCTCCGCCGACGAGCTGCTCGCCCTCGAGTCGGCGCGGCTCACGCTGCGGGCGCACCACGGGCTGGCCGCCGACCGGGGGCGCATCGTCCGCGAGGCGGTGTCGGTGCTGCTCGCCGACCTGACCGAGCGCGGCGAGGACGCGATCCTCGTCCGCCGGCTCAAGGCGTAAGGACCCTCCTGCCTCCCGCCACTCGCAGGCTCGCGGCGGGCCGCTGCAGGAGGGCCGCCTACGGTGGGTGCTCGTGACCGGGAGCAGCGGAGCGGTTCCCCCGGCCGACTCGGCCGGGGGAACCGCTCCCGCCCGTTTCACCGTCCGGCTGACCAACTTCGAGGGCCCGTTCGACCTGCTCCTGCAGCTGATCGGCAAGCACAAGCTCGACGTCACCGAGATCGCGCTGTCCCAGGTCACCGACGAGTTCATCGCCCACCTGCGCGCGCTCGGTGACGAGCTCGACCTCGACCAGGCCAGCGAGTTCCTCGTCGTCGCCTCCACGCTGCTGGACCTCAAGGCGGCCCGCCTGCTGCCGGCGGCGGAGGTCGACGACGAGGACGACCTGGAGCTGCTCGAGGCGCGCGACCTGCTCTTCGCCCGGCTGCTGCAGTACAAGGCGTACAAGCAGGCCGCGGCGTTCCTGCGCGAGCGCGAGTCCGGCGCCGTCCGCCGCTTCGCACGCGAGGCGGCGCTGGAGCCGCGGTTCGCCGAGCTCGTCCCCGAGGTGCTGCTGGGCGTCACGCCGCAGCAGTTCGCCGCCCTCGCTGCCCGTGCGCTCGCGCCGAAGGCCCCTGAGACGGTCAGCGTCGCGCATCTGCACGCGCCCCCGGTGAGCGTCTCCGAGCAGCTGCTCCTGGTGCGCAACCACCTGCTGCGGTCGGGGACGGCGAGCTTCCGGGCACTCACCACCGACTGCGGCCACACCCTGGAGGTGGTGGCCCGGTTCCTCGCGCTGCTCGAGCTGTACCGCCAGCAGCGGGTGGTCTTCGAGCAGCTGACGCCGCTGGGCGAGCTGCACGTGCGGTGGACCGGCGAGTCCGTCCCCGACCCGGCCGGCGCCCCGGCCCCCGACGCCGACGAGGAGTACCGGTGACCGACGACCGTGCCGGCCAGGATCCCACCCCCATCTCCTGGGAGGCGCTGGCCGCCGAGCTGGCCGCCACCCGCGAGCAGGCGGCCGAGCGGGGGGACGCCGACCCCGCGGCCTGGGACGCCGTGGCGGCCGAACTGGCCGCGCGCGTCGCGGAGCGGCCCGTCGAGGAGCGGCCGGTGCCGGCGGTGCCCCTCGAGGACGTCGCCGCCGTCGTCGCACCCGTGCCCGATCCGGCTGCCGAACCGCAACCGGAGCGCGGGCCGGAGCCCGCGGTGCTGCTGGACCCCGAGGAGCTGCGCGGCGGCCTGGAGGCCCTGCTGTTCGTGGTCGACGACCCGGTGGACGAGGAGACGCTCGCCGCCGCCCTGCGGTGCCCGCCCGAGCAGGTGCGGCAGGGGCTGGCGGAGCTGGCCGCGGGGTACGACGAGCGCTCGGCGGGCATCACGCTGCGCCGCGTGGGGGAGGGGTGGCGCCTCTACACCCGCGAGGAGCACGCCGGCGTCGTCGAGCGGTACCTCGGCGAGGGGCAGCGCAGCCGGCTCACCCAGGCGGCGTTGGAGACCCTGGCCGTCATCGCCTACCGGCAGCCGGTCACGCGGGCCCGGGTGTCGGCGATCCGCGGCGTCGGGGTCGACGGCGTCATGCGGACGCTGATCGGGCGCGGCCTGGTGCGCGAGGTGGGCAGCGACCCCGACAGCGGCGGCGGGCTCTACGCCACCACGCCGCTGTTCCTGGAGCGGCTCGGGCTCACCAGCCTCGCCGAGCTGCCCGAGCTCGCGCCGCTCCTGCCGGAGACGGCCACCTTCCTCGAGGAGCACCCCGACGCCTGAGCGGCCCTCCGGGAGGCCTGACGGGTCAGCGGCGGCGCGGCGGGAGGAAGCAGGCCGACGCGGCCAGGAACGTGACGATGCCCGCGCCCAGGGCGGCGAGGACCGCGCCGCCCGCCCCGTCGTCCGCGACGACGGCGCTGGTCACCCACACCACGGCGAAGAGCGCGAGGGAGACCACGGCGAGGGGCGCGCCGACGAGCGCGTCGCGACCCCGGGGACCGGCGGCCGGGTCGGCGGAGCGCAGCGAGACCAGCAGGACGACCAGCGAAGCCACCGACAGCCCGAGGGCGAGCAGCGCGGCGAGCCCCGCGCCGATGTTGGCGCCGTCGGCCGGGTCGCCGGTCAGGAGGGCGACGACGAAGAAGCCCCACAGGGCCGCGGCGACCGCCGCGAGCCCCAGACCGGTCCTCCGGGTGCGCCGCATGGCGTCATCCTGCGGCAACGGGTGCCCCCGGAGGCGATCGCGGCCGCGGGGTCACCTGAAGGGGGAGGAGGGCCCGACCCGGTGGGTGGGACACTGGTCGGCGATGAACACGCCGACCCCGAACGACGAGAGCACCACCGCGGCCGGCGAGGGCTGGTCGGAGGACATGGAGCTGGCCCCGGCGCACCCCGGTGACCGGCCGGCGGCCGACGCCGGCGACGAGCGGCAGGGGGAACGGCTGCAGAAGGTCCTGGCCCGGGCCGGCGTCGCGTCGCGCCGGGTGGTCGAGGAGATGATCGACGCCGGCCGGATCAGCGTGAACGGCAGGCAGGTCCGGGTGCAGGGCATGCGGGTCGACCCGCTGCAGGACAAGATCGCGGTGGACGGCGCACGGCTCGAGATCCGCGACGACCGCGTCACCTACGCGATCAACAAGCCCGCCGGGGTCATCACCGCGATGAGCGACGACCGCAACCGCCCGACCATCGGCGACATGGTGGGCGACCTGGCCCCGGGCCTGGTGCACGTCGGCCGCCTCGACCAGGACACCGAGGGCCTGCTGCTGGTCACCAACGACGGCGAGCTGGCCCACCGGCTCGCGCACCCCTCCTACGGCGTGCGCAAGACCTACCTGGCGCAGGTCTCGGGTTCGGTGCCGCGCGATCTGCACCGCCGGCTGCGCTCCGGGGTGGAGCTCGAGGACGGCCCGGTGAAGGTCGACTCCTTCTCGGTCGTCGACACCCACGCCGGCCAGTCCGTGGTGGAGGTGGTGCTGCACGAGGGGCGCAAGCACATCGTCCGCCGCCTGCTCGCCCACGTCGGGCTGCCGGTCTCGCGGCTGACCCGCACCGCCGTCGGCCCCGTGCAGCTGCAGCGCATGCGCAGCGGCTCGATCCGGAAGCTGTCCCGCCAGGAGATCGGCGCGCTGGAGGAGCTCGTCGGGCTCTGACCGCCCGCGGCGGCTCAGAGCGCCGAGGAGAGCAGCCCCAGGCCGAGGGCGGCCATCACGACGGCGATGCCGGCGTCCAGGACCCGCCAGGCCGCCGGACGGGCGAAGAGCGGCCGGAGCAACCGCGCCCCGTACCCGAGCGCGCCGAACCACACGAGGCTGCCGACCACGGCGCCCCCGGCGAACCACCAGCGCCGGTCCCCGTGGCTGTCGGCGACCGATCCCAGCAGCAGGACGGTGTCCAGGTACACGTGCGGGTTGAGCCAGGTGAGCGCCAGGCAGGTGACGACGGTGGCGGCCAGGCCGGAGCCCCGGCCGCCGGTGTCGACGGCGATCGAGGACGGGCGCAGCGCGCGGCGGGCGGCCAGCACGGCGTAGCCCAGCAGGAAGGCGGCGCCGGCCAGCCGGACGACGGTGATCGCGTCGGGGAGGCGCGCGCTCAGCCAGGAGTTGCCGGCGACCCCGGCGACGATGAGCACGGCGTCGGACACCGCGCAGACCGCGACGACCGCCGGGACGTGCTCGACGCGCAGCCCCTGCCGCAGCACGAAGGCGTTCTGCGCGCCGATGGCCACGATCAGGGAGAGGCCCAACCCCAGCCCGGCCACCGCGGCCAGCAGTCCCGTCGTCACGTGGAGCCACGCTAGGCAGGGCATCGGCTCCAGTCGAGCTCATGTTTCTCATGCGCCATTAGCATCGCTGTCCGTGGACGTGGACCTGGCGCAGCTGCGCACTCTGGTCGCAGTGGTCGATGAGGGCACTCTCGAGGCGGCGGCCCGGCGGCTGCACGTGACCCCGTCGGCGGTCTCCCAGCGGCTGCGCGCGCTGGAGGAGTCCACCGGCCGGGTGCTCGTGCGGCGCGGAAGGCCCGCCACGGTGACGGTCGCCGGGGAACCGGTGCTGCGGCTGGCGCGCCAGGTCGGCCTGCTGATCGCCGACACCGGCCGGACCCTGGACCCGGAGCAGGCCGGGCCGCCCGTGGTCCCGCTCGCGCTCAACGCCGACTCCATGGCCACCTGGGCGCTGCCGGCGCTGGCCCCGCTGGCCGGCGAGCTGCTCCTGGACCTGCACAGCACCGATCAGACGCGCACCAGCGCGCTGCTGCGCGACGGCACCGTGATGGGTGCGGTCACCTCCGACGCCGAGCCGGTGGCCGGCTGCCGGGTGACGCCGCTGGGCACGATGCGGTACCTGCCGTGCGCGGCGCCGGGCTTCCTCGACCGCTGGCTGCCCGATGGGCCGGACGCCGCGGCCCTGGCGCGGGCGCCGGTGGTCGTCTTCGACCGGAGCGACGACCTGCAGCACGCCTACCTGCGCCGCCACCTGCCCTCGACGGCGGACGTGCCGGTCCACCACGTGCCCTCCTCGGCGGACTTCCTCACCGCGGTGGCCCTGGGCCTCGGCTGGGGCATGCTGCCGGAGCTCCAGCTCGGGGCCGGGACGGGGGGCAGCGGAGCCGTCCGGCCGTTCGACCCGGCCGGCGCCGTCGACGTGCACCTCCACTGGCAGCAGTGGCGGCTGGACTCCGCGCCGCTGGACCGGGTGGCCGATGCCCTGGTCCGGTCGGCGCGCGCCCGATTGCGGGGCGCGCGCTGACCGGACCGGCGGTCAGCTGCCGTGGGCGAGGAGCACCTGGTCACCGCGCGGGTCGACGGTCGCACGCCGCCGCGGGAGGGCGAGCCGGTGCACGTGCGCCCGCCGGGCACGTGCACCTCGTCGACGGCCGGAGCGGCGCGCGGCTGGGCGGCTGAGAGCCCGGTCCGGTGGCGCGGACACGGGCCGCCGGACCGGGCACCGCGCACGCGCGGGGAGGGGAGCAGTGCGCGCGGGGGAGAGGGACGGCGGCGCGCTCCCTAGACTCGGGTGGTCCCCGGGCCGACGGGGCCGCGCGAACGAGGAGTGTGCATGGCCGTCCGAGCCATCCGCGGTGCGACGCAGGTCGACGCCGACGACCGGCAGCAGGTGCTCGAGGCGACCCGCGAGCTGGTGAGCGCCGTGCTCGAGCGCAACGGGCTCGAGCACGACGACGTCATCAGCATCCTGTTCACCGCCACCCCCGACCTGGTCTCGGAGTTCCCGGCCCTGGCCGCCCGCGAGCTGGGCATGGGCGGGGTGCCGCTGATGTGCGCGACCGAGATCGGCGTGCCCCACGCGCTGCCGCGGGTGCTGCGCCTCATGGCCCACGTCGAGACGCCCCGGTCGCGCGCGGAGATCCAGCACGTCTACCTGCGCGGCGCCGTGGCGCTCCGGCGCGACATCGCGCAGTGACCCGAGAACGACGAACGAGCAGGAGCACATGAGCACCCCCCAGAGCCCCTTCCGCGGGTCGGTGACCCTCGACGGCCCGTCGGGGACCGGCAAGTCCAGCGTCGCCCGCGGCGTCGCCGCCCGGCTCGGCGCGGCCTACCTCGACACGGGGGCGATGTACCGCGCGGCCACGGTCGCCGTCCTGGACGCCGGCGTGGACCCCGCCGACGCCGAGGCAGTGGCCCGCACCGTCGCCGAAGCGCGGATCGTCGTGGGCACCGAGGCCGGCAGCGAGCGGGTCGAGGTCGGTGGCGCCGACGTCGCCGCCCGCATCCGCGGCGCCGAGGTCACCCGTGCGGTCTCGGCGGTCTCCGCCGTCCCGGCCGTCCGCCGGCAACTGGTCGCCCAGCAGCGGGCCCTGGTGGCCGGTGCGGAGGCGGTCGTGGTCGAGGGCCGCGACATCGGCACGGTCGTGCTGCCCGACGCGACGCTGAAGGTCTACCTGACCGCGGCCCCCGAGGTGCGGGCCCAGCGCCGGGCCGGCCAGCTCGGCGTCACCGATGCCGCGGAGATCGCCGCCCTCGCCGCCGACCTCCGCCGCCGCGACGAGTACGACAGCAGCCGGGCCGACAGCCCGCTGCGCCCGGCGGCCGACGCCGTCGTCGTCGACAGCAGCGACCTCTCCCAGGCCCAGGTGGTCGACCGCATCGTGCTGCTGGCGGAGACCGCTGTGCCCGCGGGGGACCGGACGTGACCGAGCCGCAGGGCGGGCCGCTGCCCGTCGTCGCCATCGTCGGCCGGCCCAACGTGGGCAAGTCCACGCTGGTCAACCGCTTCCTCGGCCGCCGGGCGGCCGTCGTGCAGGACACCCCGGGCGTGACCCGCGACCGCATCGCCTACGAGGCGCTGTGGAACGGCAAGCGGTTCACCGTCGTCGACACCGGCGGCTGGGACCCGAAGGCGGCCGGCTTGGGCGCCTCCATCACCCGGCAGGCCGAGTACGCCATGAAGACCGCCGACGTCATCGTCTTCGTCGTCGACAGCCAGGTGGGCGCCACCGAGACCGACCTGGCGGCCGCACGGGTGCTCCGGCGCAGCGACCGGCCGGTGATCCTGGTGGCGAACAAGGTCGACGACGAGCGCAGCGAGGCCAACGCCGCCGAGCTGTGGAGCCTCGGCATGGGTGAGCCGCACGCGGTCAGCGCGCTGCACGGCCGGGCCAGCGGCGACCTGCTCGACCTCGTCCTCGACGCGATGCCCGAGGCGCCGCGCGAGCAGGAGGAGGAGGGCGGTCCCCGCCGGGTGGCCCTGGTCGGCCGGCCCAACGTGGGCAAGTCGAGCCTGATCAACCGGTTGGCCAAGGAGGAACGCTCGGTGGTCGACTCGGTCGCCGGTACGACCGTCGACCCGGTGGACTCCATCGTCACCCTGGGCGGTGAGGAGTGGCGGTTCGTCGACACCGCGGGGCTCCGCCGGAAGGTGAACACCGCCAGCGGGATGGAGTACTACGCCAGCCTGCGCACCGAGGCCGCCATCCAGGCTGCCGAGGTCGCGGTCGTGCTCCTCGCCGCCGACGAGGTGATCAGCGAGCAGGACCAGCGGGTGATCAGCCAGGTCGTCGAGGCCGGCCGGGCGCTGGTCATCGCCATCAACAAGTGGGACACCCTCGACGAAGACCGCCACTACCAGCTCGAACGCGAGATCGAGCGGGAACTGGCCCGGGTGAAGTGGGCCTCGCGGGTGAACATCTCCGCGGCCACCGGCCGCGGCGTGAGCAAGCTCGCCGACCACCTCCGGTCGGCGCTGGCCTCCTGGGAGACCCGCGTCCCCACGGCGGAGCTCAACACCTTCGTGCGCTCCCTCGTGCAGGAGACGCCGCCCCCCGCCCGGGGTGGCCGGGCACCGAAGATCAAGTACGTCACGCAGGCTGACGTCCGGCCGCCGCGGTTCGTCGTCTTCTCCACGGGCTTCCTGGAGGCCGGCTACCGGCGCTTCCTGGAGCGCAAGCTGCGCGAGCAGTTCGGCTTCCACGGCACGCCCATCGAGATCTCGGTGAAGGTCCGCGAGGGGCGGGACAAGGACGGGAAGCGCGGCTGACCACCGTCGAGGCGGTGGAGGGCCGTGCGGTAACCTTCTCGGGCGGTCGTTCGTGGCCCGGGGAGCCCCGGGCGTCGTCCGGCTCGCGGGCTGTAGCGCAGCTTGGTAGCGCACTTGACTGGGGGTCAAGGGGTCGCAGGTTCAAATCCTGTCAGCCCGACAGTGTGATGTAGCAGGACACCGGAACGCCCGGACCCACGACCGGTGGGTCCGGGCGTTCGTCAGTTCGCTGGGACCGGGTGGTCGGGTGGGCCCGGTGGCGGGCGGCGCACGGGCCCGATGCGGCTTGCCGGTCGTGATCGGCGACGAAGTCGTCGAGGAGGATCTGCGGTCCCGTGATGGTCTGCCGGCTGCGTCGGTCGGCGCCCAGCCGGTCCTCCCTCGTCCGCTGGGAGCGGTGTGGGCCTCGCCGTACGTCATGGGGCGGTCGGGCCGCGCCTCCTCCCCGTGGTGCGCAGTCGGCGGAGCCGGTGCCGCCGTCGGTGCGTTCGTCCCGGCCCGGCCCTGAATCGATCTCCCCGTGGTTGAGATCACGGCAATCGCTGACGAGGGGTCAGGGGAGGGACGTTGACGGAAGCGCAGTTGCTACCTCCCGTCGTCCGGGACTCGATGCGCTTCGAACTGCGGAACCTGCAGCGCAGTGGGGCCTTCGAGGTCCTCTTCGGCGGGGGCGTGGATGGGCGGCGGCTGCACCTCTCCGACTCCTCGGGCACCCGCAGCAAGGTGCTGCGCGGTCTGGGTGTGGAGGGATCGCGCGCAGGCCTGCGCGGTGCCGACCACCACCTGGATCGCCCGCCCGGGCCGGTTCGGCCGGGCTCCAGGTGGTGGTCCGTGTGCCGCAGAGCCGGGCAGGTGGACGTCGGCGGACCACCGCGGACCGGCGGTAGGTGATCGCCGACCGGGTAGCTGGTCGGTAGGCCACTCACGGGGGCGCCCCGCTCACCACCGGGTAGACCGATCGGGCAGGCCGGCGGGGGCCGTTCCGCCGGCCTCCCGGCCCTGCCAGAGTGCGGGGGTGGGCCGCACGACTCCTGGCACGCCTGGACCCTCCGGTGACGAACGGCCGGTGACTCGTGCCGGGGCCCCACCCGCCGACCGCCGGGGACGGCCCTCGGCACACGCGACCGGCGACGCCGTCCGCGACGACCTCTCCCAGCGGCTGTCGGACCTGGCGCGCGAGATGCAGCACCAGACCGACGCGGCGGCGGTCGTGGAGCACATCGTCTCGGCCGTCGTGGGCACGGTCCCGGGAGCCGAGGAGGCCACCCTCAGCCTGGTCCAGGGACGCCGGCGGGTGGAGTCGGCCGCGGCCACCGGCGAGCGGGCGCGGCGGTTCGACGCCCTGCAGCGGGAGCTCGGCCAGGGCCCCTGCCTGGACGCCGTGTACGAGCAGGTCACCGTGCGCGTCGACCACCTGGCTACCGACCCCCGCTGGCCGGAGCTCGCCCGCCGTGGCCCGGCGGAGCTCGGGGTCGCGAGCATGCTGTGCTTCCAGCTGTTCGTGCGCGACAACGATCTGGGTGCGCTGAACCTGATGGCCCGCCGGCCCGGGGCGTTCACCGACGAGTCCGAGCGGATCGGGCTGCTCTTCGCCAGCCATGCCGCCATCGCCCTCGCCGATGCGCAGGACCTCAACCACATCACCGCAGCGCTGGCCAGCCGCGACGTCATCGGCCAGGCCAAGGGCATCCTGATGGAGCGCTACAAGGTCACACCGGAGGTGGCGTTCGCCCTGCTGGTGCGAGCCAGCCAGGGCACCAACCGCAAGCTGGCCGACGTCGCGGAGCAGTTGACGCGGACCGGCGCCCTCGGCAGATGACCCCGGTGCTCACCCCTCAGCGGGGATCGCCCCCACCGTCCCGGATCGGGGCGAGGCTCGGGCTGCCGATGTCCCACAGGGCCTCGTTCAACGCCTGGGACAGCGCGTTGTGCTCGTGGTCCGGCCAGCGGGTGCTCCCGCCGAGGTAGTCGGCCAGGTCGGTGCGGGAACGGTTACCGCCGCACGCGAGGTATGCCCACCACAGGGGGATGGGCTCCAGCCCGCCGAGCCCTCGGGCGACGACGGTCAAGGAGCAGGCGAGCTGGGGTGCGGTTGCGGTCATGCTGTTCCTCTCGCGCCGAACGGCGGGTGGCTGCACCCGGGACTCCGCTGGCGCGCGGATCGGAAGGGGGCCCGTACCTCAGGGTCGTGGGGTGTGACCGTTGCTGCGGTTGATGGTGCGCGCGAGAGCGGTCGAGCGGCTGTGCTGCGGACCTCCGCCCGGAGAGGAGTGCGTCCCGGTCAGCGACGACGGCGGCTGTCGCCCGCGGGAACACCCGGGAGCACACCGGTGAGCACCAGGTGGTCGGCGATGTCGCGAACCTTCCGGTTGCTGTGCATGGAGGCGCGAGCCAGGAGCTGGAATGCCTGGTCGGCGGTCAGCTTGTGCCGTTCCATGAGCACGCCCTTGGCCTGGTCGATGACCGCCCGGGACTCCAGCGCGGCCTGGAGGTTGTCGGCCATGTCGCGGGCGTGCTGGTAGGCGTGCAGGTTGCCGGCGGCGACCGCCGCGTACGGGCCGAAGCGGGTGGCGGCCGATCGGCTGGCCTCGTCGAAGGCGTGCGTGCTGCGGGCGTAGATGTTGAGCGCCCCGGTCACCTGCGCGTCGCTGTCGATGAGGAGGGGGATGGACAGGGAGCTCAGGTTGCCGTGCTCGGCCGCGCGGCGCGTGTAGTCCGGCCAGCGGGTGTCGGTGCGCGTGTCGGGGATCTCGGTCAGCTGACCGGTCCGGGCCGCGTGCAGGCACGGGCCGTGGCCACGCTGGTACTGGGTCTCGTCGAGGTCGACGGCGAGCTGCCCCGTGGACACGACCGTGGTGGGGCGGTCCCTGACCAGGAGCAGCACCGAGGCGTCGGGGTTGCCCGGCATGACCGACCTGGCCAGGTCGGCCACCGTCTGCAGCAACGTGTCCATCGACAGCTCGCGCAGGGAGAGCCGACCGAGCTGCTCGAGCGCATCGGTGGCGGGCTGGGGGGTGTGCGTGCCGTCCACGGCAGGGCCTCCGGTCATGACACCGGGGGCGTGTGACCTCGGCAGCGGGACCCGGTCTCGGGCCCGCGTCGCGGGTACGCCGTTGCTGGACGCAGTGTCGATGCACCTGGACATCCCCGCTGGGCGCGACAGTACGCGCACCGCGGCGGGATGCGCTGCCAGCGACTGCCGGTCGAGAGCCGTCGCGGCGCCTCTGCGACGCCCGCCCAGCGGTACGACCGTTATCCCCAACAAACAGACGACAACGACCCGGACGCGCCATGACAGCAGCGAGGACTTCCCGCCCGATCAGGCGTCGAAGTCGACCGTGAGCTCGTCGGAGACCGGCAGCGACTGGCAGGTGAGCACGTAACCTGCCTCGACCTCGGCGGGCTCGAGGGCGTAGTTGCGCCGCATCTCGACGGCGCCGGCGGTCATTCGCGCCCGGCAGGTGCCGCAGACGCCGCCCTTGCAGGCGAACGGCAGGTCCGACCGCACCCGCTGGGCGGAGTCGAGCACGGCCTCGCCACGGGGGAGGGCCAGCGTGGTGGAGCGGCCGTCGAGGACGACGGTCACCTGGGCGCTGGGCCCGTCGACGGTCTCCTCGTCACCGCGGACCGGCTCCGGCGGGACGTCGTCGACGTAGAACAGCTCCTGGTGCACTCGCTCCGGCGGGACTCCCAGCTCGGCGAGCAGCGCCCGCGCGTCGGTCACCATCCCGTGCGGGCCGCACAGCCACCAGTGGTCGACGTGCGACGCGTCGACGAGGTTGCCGACCAGCGCGCGCAGCCGCGCGCCGTCGAGCCGGCCGCTGGTCAGCTCGGCGTCCCGGGGCTCGCGGGACAGCACGTGGACCAGTTGCAGCCGTGGGCCGTAGCGGTCCTTCAGGTCGGCGAGCTCGTCGGCGAACATGACGGTGTTCGCGCGACGGTTGCCGTAGAACACCGTGACGGTCGACTCGCCGTCCGGCAGGACCGAGGCGGCCAGCGACAGCGCCGGGGTGATCCCGGAGCCGGCCACGACGAAGACGTGGTCGCCGGGTGCCGACAGGTCCGCGGTGAAGGTGCCCGACGGCGGCAGCACGTCGATCCGGTCGCCCGGGCGCACCTCGTGCACCAACCAGGACGAGAAGAACCCGCCCGGTACCTCGCGGACGCCGACCCGCGGGGCGGCCCCCGCCGGCGCGCAGATCGAGTACGAGCGGCGCTCGTCCCGCTCGCCGTCGACCCGGCGGAGGGTGAGGGCCTGCCCGGGCCGGAAGGCGTAGTCGGCGGCCAGCTCCGGGGGCACGTCGAAGGTGACCGCCACGGCGTCGTCGGTGAGCCGTTCCACGCGGGCCACGGTGAGCGGGTGGAACCGCAGCCGGCGGCGGGTCGGTGCGCTCACTCCGCCTTCGGAGCCGCTCCGCGGTCGCTCCGCTCCTCGCTCGCTGGCGCTTGCTGCGATGCTCACTCCCTGCCGCGTCACTAGATCTCCTTGACGTGCTCGAACGGCTCGCGGCAGCTGCGGCAGCGGCGGAGCGCTTTGCACGCTGTCGACCCGAACTCCGAGAGCTCCTCGGTGTCGGCGGAACCGCACAGCGGGCAGGCCGCGGTGCGCCGGGGCGGCCCCAGCTGCAGGGGGACGGGACCGTCGGCGCGGGCGGGTGCGCTGCCGGGCGGCGCGATGCCGGCGGCGGCGAGCTTGGTGCGGCCCTCGTCGGTGATCCAGTCGCTGGTCCAGGCGGGGGAGAGGACCGTGCGGACGTCGACGTCGTCGAACCCCGCCTCGTGCAGCGCGCGCAGGAGGTCGGCGCGCATGACGCCCATCGCGGGGCAGCCGGAGTAGGTGGGCGTGATCTCGACGACGACGGCGCCGTCGCCCTCGGCGCGGACGTCGCGCAGCACGCCGAGGTCGGCCAGCGTCAGGGTGGGCAGCTCCGGGTCGGTGACCTGCTCGGCGACGGAGCGCGGGTCGGGGCGCACGGCGCTCACCAGGTCGCCGCCGGGTGCTGCCGGGCCAGCCCCTGCAGCGTGCCGAGCAGCTCGGCGAGCTCCGGCCCGTGCTGCCCCAGGCGCCCCCGGGGTGGCGCGCTGGCGGGCCAGCCGGGGACGGGCAGCGTGGCGCGCTCGAGCACCTGGCCGAGGGCGTCGCGCACCTCGTCGCGGACCTCGGCCGGGTCGACGGCGACGCCCGCCCGGGCGAGGCCGATCTCGACGTCGGTGGCGGTGAAGAGGTCGGCGAGCAGCGGCCACACCGCTTCGACGGCGGACCGGGCGCGCCGGTGCGACTCCTCTGTCCCGTCGCCCAGGCGCACCACCCAGCGCGCCGCGTGGTCGCGGTGGTACGCCAGCTCGTGCACACCCTTGGCGGCGATCGCGGCGAGCACCGGGTCGCGGGAGGCGCGCAGCCGGGTGAAGACCGCTAGCCGCACGGTGGCGGCGGCCAGCAGCCGGACGACGGCCTGGGCGAAGTCGGCGTCGGGCGCGGCGACGAGTGCGGTGCTGCGGAACTCGTCGGCGTCGCGGAAGTAGGCGAGTGCGTCCTCGTCGGGGATGGTGGCCCCGGCCCGCTCGCGGGAGAGACCGAGCACGCCGGCGGAACCGGCGCGGGCCAGCAGCAGCCGGGCCTGGCCGAGCAGGTCCAGGGCGATGTTGCCGATCGCCACCTCCTCCTCGAGCTCGGGGGCGCGGGTGATCCACTGCGTCAGGCGCTGGGCGAGCACGAGGGCGTCGTCGCCGAGCATGAGGCAGTACGCACCGAGGTCGGCCGGGTGGATGCCGTCGGGCACGGTCGTGTCGACGCCGGCCAGCGGGTCGTCGAACCCGGTGCCGAACGCCCAGTGCCCCGCGTCCCCGTGCGCGTTGGTCAACGCGTCGTAGACGGTCTCCTGGTGCATGGTGACTCTTCTCCGCGGTGACATCTGCGAACCTGCCCTCACCGGGCGGCTGATGGGAGCGGGTGTGCAGTTGTCGCCGCTCACATGTGGGGGACGTCCGCGGGGATCTCGTAGAACGTCGGGTGGCGGTAGACCTTGTCGCCGCTGGGGGCGAACAGCGGGCCCTTCTCGTCGGGGCTCGAGGCGGTGATGTCCGCGGACCTGACCACCCAGATGCTCACGCCCTCGTTGCGCCGGGTGTAGAGGTCGCGGGCGGCGTCGACCGCCATCTCGTCGTCGGGGGCGTGCAGCGAGCCGACGTGCACGTGGTTGAGCCCCCGCTTGCCGCGGACGAACACCTCGTACAGCGGCCAGTCCCGCTGCACGGCCCGGGGGCGCGGCTGCACCGGCACGTCCGGCCCGGTCGGGACCGCACCGTGGCCACCTTCCGCGGTCACCTCCTCCACGCCGGCGCCCCCTCGTGCTTGCGGGCGTAGGCGGTGGCCGCGTCGACCACCCAGGCGTTGTCGTCCCGCGCCGCCCGGCGCCGGGCGATGCGCACCGCGTTCATCGGCCCGTCGCCGGCGATGACGCGGGCGAACTCGGCCCAGTCGATCGCGCCGAGGCGCCAGTGGCCGGCCGCCTCGTCCCACGTGAGGTCCTCGTCGGGCAGCGTCACGCCGAGGACCTGGGCCTGGGGCACGGTCATGTCGACGAAGCGCTGCCGCAACTCGTCGTTGGTGTGCCGCTTGATGCCCCACGCCATCGACTGCGCCGTGTTGGGGCTCTCGTCGTCCGGCGGGCCGAACATCATCAGCGAGGGCCACCACCAGCGGTCCACCGCGTCCTGCACCATCGCGCGCTGCTCGTCGCTGCCGCGCATCATCGTCATCAGCAGCTCGTAGCCCTGCCGTTGGTGGAAGGACTCCTCCTTGCAGACGCGGATCATCGCCCGGGCGTAGGGCCCGTAGGAAGAGCGGCACAGCGGCACCTGGTTGCAGATCGCCGCGCCGTCGACCAGCCAGCCGATCACGCCGACGTCGGCGTAGGACAGCGTCGGGTAGTTGAAGATCGAGCTGTACTTCTGCCGCCCCTCGATCAGCTTGTCGGTGAGGTCGGCGCGGTCGGCCCCCAGGGTCTCGGCCGCCGAGTACAGGTAGAGGCCGTGCCCGGCCTCGTCCTGCACCTTGGCCAGGAGAACCGCCTTGCGCCGCAGGCTCGGCGCGGCGAGTAGCCAGTCGCCCTCCGGCTGCATGCCGATGATCTCCGAGTGCGCGTGCTGGGCGATCTGCCGGACGAGCGTCCGCCGGTAGCCCTCCGGCATCCAGTCCCGCGGCTCGATCCGCCGGTCGGCGGCGATCGTCGCGTCGAAGTGCTGCTGCAAGGCCGCCTCGTCGGGGCTGCCGGCGGGGTGCCGGTCCAGCGTGGGCGCGGACATCGGTCCTCCCTCGAGCTGTTTACCGACCGTCCGGTCAGGAATAGTGTGACCCAGGTCGCAGAAGCGCACAAGCGACCCGGCACGAGGCACCGACCGAGGAGCGAGGACGGCAGGCGATGACGACCGGACGGCGGCACCTCGGCGAGGCCCCGCCCCCCGCCCAGCTCGATCCGGTGGAGCGGATGCCCCTGGAGGAGCTGCGCGCCCTCCAGCTGGATCGGCTGCGGTGGTCGCTGCGGCACGCCTACGACCACGTGCCGCACTACCGGCGGGCCTTCGAGGCGGCCGGTGCGCACCCCGACGACTGCCGCGAGCTCGCCGACCTGGCGCGGTTCCCGATGACGGGCAAGGACGACCTGCGCGGGAACTACCCCTTCGGCATGTTCGCCGTGCCGCGGGAGCAGGTCCGCCGGGTGCACGCCTCGTCCGGCACGACCGGCAAGCCGACCGTCGTCGGCTACACCGAGCACGACCTCGCCACGTGGGCCGCCCTCATGGCCCGTTCCATCCGCGCCGCCGGCGGTCGCGCGGGCGACGTGCTGCACAACGCCTACGGCTACGGCCTGTTCACCGGTGGGCTGGGGGCCCACTACGGCGCCGAGGCGCTCGGCTGCACCGTCGTCCCGGTCTCCGGTGGCATGACGCCGCGCCAGGTGCAGCTCATCACCGACTTCCGGCCGCGGGTGGTCATGGTGACGCCCTCCTACATGCTCACCGTCGTCGACGAGTTCGAGCGCCAGGGCGTCGACCCGCGCTCGACCGGCCTGGAGATCGGCATCTTCGGCGCCGAGCCCTGGACCGAGCAGATGCGGCAGGAGATGGAGGAGCGGCTCGGGATCCACGCCGTCGACATCTACGGGTTGTCGGAGGTCATGGGTCCCGGCGTCGCGCAGGAGTGCGTGGAGACCAAGGACGGCCTGCACGTGTGGGAGGACCACTTCTGGCCCGAGATCGTCGACCCGCTCACCGGCGAGGTGCTGCCGGAAGGGGAGCAGGGCGAGCTGGTGCTCACCTCCCTCACCAAGGAGGCGATGCCGGTCGTCCGGTACCGCACCCGGGATCTCACGCGGCTGCTGCCTGGCACCGCCCGGCCCGGCATGCGCCGCATCGAGAAGATCACCGGCCGCAGCGACGACATGATCATCCTGCGCGGGGTCAACCTGTTCCCGACCCAGATCGAGGAGATCGTGCTGCGCACCCCCGGGCTCTCCCCGCACTTCGCCCTGGAGCTGACGACGCGGGGCCGGCTGGACCACCTGACCTGCCGGATCGAGGCCCGCCGGGACACCCCGGGTGACCGGCGCGACCCCGCCGCCGCCGAGGTGGCGCAGGCGGTCAAGGACACCATCGGCACGAGCATCGACGTCGTGGTGGTCGACCCCGAGACGCTGCCCCGCTCGGTCGGCAAGCTCAAGCGGCTGCACGACCTGCGGGAGCGTCCGGCGAGCGGTGACCCGGCGTGACCGCAGCCGGGGCGGCGACGGGGCGGCGCGGGCGGCCCGGCCACTCGCTGGACTCCTTGCTGCGCACCGCCGTCGGGCTGTTCAACGAGCGCGGCTACGACGCCACGAGCATGGACGAGCTCGCCGCTCGGCTGGGCGTGACCAAGTCGGCCATCTACCACCACGTGCCGAGCAAGGTGGAGCTGTTGCGGCTGGCGCTCGACCGGGCCCTGGACGCGCTCTTCGCCGTCACCGAGGAGCCGGGGGCCACCAGGGGTCCGGCCATCGACCGGCTCGAGCACGTCGTCCGCGGCTCGGTGCGCGTGCTCGCCGCCGAGCTGCCGTTCGTCACCCTGCTGCTGCGCGTGCGCGGGAACTCGGCCGTGGAGCAGGCCGCGCTGGAGCGGCGCCGCCGGTTCGACCGGATCGTCACCGACCTGGTGCGCGCCGCGGAGCGGGAGGGTGACGTCCGCCCGGACGTCGACCCCGCCGTCACCAGCCGCCTGCTCTTCGGCACCGTCAACTCGCTCACCGAGTGGTACCGGCCCGACGGCGGCCTCTCCGCCGACGTCCTCGCCGACGCCGTCGTCAGCACGGCGTTCGCCGGGCTTCGCACCCGGCAGGCGCCGGGACCCTGAGCCTCAGTCGGCGCCGGGCGGGAGCAGCGGGCTGTGCCCCCGCATCTCCGCGAGCAGCAGCCCGTCCGTGTCGCGCGTGACGGCGACGTCGTAGATGCCCCCGCGCCCGGCGACGGAGCACTCGACGGCCGCGGCGGAGACGGCGTCACCGGCCCGGGCCGGCGCGAGGTGCTCGATGCTGCACGATCGGGCCACGGCCGGTCGGCCGTGCGAGTTGCAGGCCATCGCGAAGGCGATGTCGGCAACGGCGAACAGCGCGGCCCCGTGGGCGGTGCCGTGCCCGTTGAGCATCTCGGGACGGATGCTCAGGTGCGCGGTGACGACGCCGGGCGCCACGTGGCTGACGGTGACGCCCAGCGCCTGCGCCGCGGCGTCGCCGGCCAGGTAGCGGCGGACGGACTCCTCGGCGACCGACCGGGGGGAGGGGCCGGTCATCAGCCGGAGGTGAGCCGGACGCACTCGGGGCAGGGGTCGGCCGACCCCCGGCCGCGCGGGCCGTCCCACGCGCCCTGGACGACGCCGACCGACGCCCCGCAGATGCCGGCCCAGGGCGCCGGCAGGTCGGCGGTGCTGCGGAGGACGGCGTGCGCCCGGCCGGTGGCCTGGTCGCGGCCGGCCGCGTGGTCGCTGGTCATGCCCCCAGCATGCGTCCTGTGCGCGCCGCGGGCCGCCGGGGGTCTTGTCCACCGCCCGCTCGCCGGGCAGGCTGTGACTCAGGACACATCGGCCACCAGGGAGGCGTCGTGGCAGCCCGTACCGCTCATCCGCTCCGCGCGACCGGCCTCGGGGCCTGAGGCACCCGTGGGCAGGGACATCCCGCCGGCCCCCGCGCCCCGCCCGGCCGCGCAGGTGCGCAACGTCGCCCTCGTCGGCCGCGCCGGGGCGGGCAAGACGACCCTCGCCGAGGCGCTGCTGGTGGCCACCGGGGCCATCCCGCGGGCCGGCCGCGTCGAGGAGGGCACCACCTGCCTCGACACCGAGGAGGTGGAGATCCGCCAGCAGCGCTCGGTCGCGCTGGGCGTGGCCACCGTCGAGCACGACGGCCACCGCATCACGCTGCTCGACACCCCGGGTTCGCCGGACTTCGTCGGCGAGCTGCGGGCCGGCCTGCGCGCCGCCGACTCGGCCCTGTTCGTCGTCTCGGCCGTCAGCGGCGTGGACGCCGCCACCGTGCAGCTCTGGGAGGAGTGCGCCGCGGTGGGGATGCCGCGCGCCGTCGTGCTCACCCAGATCGACCGGCCGCGCGCCGACGTCGACGAGGCGGTGCGCCTCTGCCAGCTGATGCTGGGGGAGGGCGTCTACCCCATGCACCTGGTCGACCGCGGGCCAGACGGGGCAGCACGCGGCCTGGTCTCGCTGCTGGAGCCGCACCTCGACGCCGCCCGGGTCGGCGACCACGACGCCGACCGGCTCCGGGCCGAGCTGATCGAGGGGATCATCGGCGAGAGCGAGGACGAGACGCTGATGGAGCGCTACCTCGCCGGTGACGAGCTCGCCGTCCCCGACCTGGTCGCCGACCTGGAGACCGCGGTCGCCCGCGGCCACTTCCACCCCGTCGTCTGCGTCGCCCCGCTCACCGGGGTAGGCACCGACGAGCTGCTGCAGCTCATCGTCTCCGCCCTGCCCTCACCCACCGAGCACGGCTGCCCGCCGGTCACCCGCCCCGACGGGACGCCGGCGCCGGCGCTGGGCTGCGCGCCCGACGGGCCGCTGGTCGCCGAGGTGGTCCGCACCACCACCGACCCCTACGTCGGCCGGATCTCCCTGGTGCGCGTCTTCTCCGGCACCCTGCGGCCGGACGTCGCGGTGCACGTGTCGGGCCACGGCATGGCCGAGCGCGGCCACCCCGACCACGACGCGGACGAGCGGATCGGCGTCCTCACCTCCCCGCTGGGCGCCGCCCTCCGGCCGGTCGCGGCGTGCCCTGCCGGCGACATCTGCGCGGTCGCCCGGCTGGCGACGGCGGAGACCGGCGACACGCTCAGCTCACCCGAGGAGCCGCGGCTGGTGCCGCCCTGGGAGCTGCCGGTGCCGCAGCTGCCCGTGGCGGTGGAGGCCGCCTCCCGCGGCGACGAGGACCGGATGGCCACCGCGCTGGCCCGGCTCGTCGCCGAGGACCCCACCGTCCGGCTCGAGCGGCGGGCCGACACCGGCCAGCTGCTGCTCTGGTGCGTCGGCGACGCGCACGCCGAGGTGCTGCTGGAGCGGCTCCGCAGCCGGCACGGCGTCGCCGTCGCCACGGTGCCGGTGCGGGTACCGCTGGTCGAGACGCTCCGCGGCCCGGCCCGCGTCACCGGCCGGCACGTCAAGCAGTCGGGCGGGCACGGCCAGTACGCCGTCGTCGTCGTCGAGGGCGAGCCGGGGGAGCCCGGTTCGGGGATCGTCTTCGAGCAGCGCATCGTCGGGGGCACCGTGCCCGGCCAGTTCCACGCCAGCGTGGAGAAGGGCATCCGCGCCCAGGCGGCCCGCGGGGTGAACGGGGACCGCCCGCTGGTCGACGTCCGCGTCACCCTCGTCGACGGCAAGGCGCACTCGGTCGATTCCTCCGACGCCGCGTTCCAGGCCGCCGGCGCCCTCGCCCTGCGGGAACTCGCGGCCGCGGCCGGCACCCAGGTGCTCGAACCGTGGTGCGAGGTCGAGGTGCAGGTGCCCGCCGAGCACGTCGGCGCGGTGATGAGCGACCTGTCCTCCCGGCGCGCGCGGGTGACCGGCAGCGAGGCCGACCCCGGCCGGGACCGCGCCACCGTGCGCGCCGAGGTGCCCGAGGTCGAGTTGCTCGGGTACCCCGGCGTCCTGCGCTCGGTGACGCACGGGACGGGCAGCTTCGACCGCCGGCCGCTCGGGTACGAGCCGGCGCCCGCTGCGGTGGCCGTGCCCGCCTGAACGGCACCGTCCCGGCGAGGGGGCGGCCCGGTCCGGAGGCTCGCCGCGAGCCTGCGAGCGGTGAGAGCGACGGGGGCCTTCGACTAGCCTCGGGCACGGCTGTGCTGGGACTGGAGGGAACGTGACGTCGTCGAACGGGCCGTCGGCTGCCGCACCCGTCCCCCCGCCCCGGACGTCGGGACGGGCGCTGCCTGACCGCGAGACCCTCCCGGACCGGGTCTGGACCCTGCCGAACGCCCTGTCCGTGCTCCGGCTCCTCGGCGTGCCGCTGTTCCTGTGGCTGCTCCTCGGGCCGGAGGAGGACGGCTGGGCCCTCGTCGTCCTCATGGTGTCGGGCTTCACCGACTGGCTCGACGGCAAGCTCGCGCGCTGGCTGGACCAGGGCAGCCGCCTCGGGGCGCTGCTGGACCCGGCGGCGGACCGGCTCTACATCGTCTCCGCGCTGGTCGCCCTGGCCCTGCGCGAGGTCGTCCCCCTCTGGCTGGTGGCCCTGCTGGTCGGCCGGGAGCTCCTGCTCGGCGTGCTGCTGCTGGTGCTGCGGGCGCACGGCTACCCGCCGCTGCAGGTGCACTACCTGGGCAAGGCGGCGACCCTCCTGCTGCTCTACGCCTTCCCCGTGCTCCTGATCGCCGACGGGGACGGAGCGCTGGCCGCCGTCGCCGAGCCGTTCGCCTGGGCCCTCACCATCTGGGGCACGGCCCTCTACCTGCTGGCCGCCCTCTTCTACGTGATCCAGGTGGTGGGCCTGGTGGCCGCGGAGCGCGCCGCGGGACGCCAGGGCCCGCCGTGACCGGTGCGCGCCCGCCCGGCGGCGTCCGCTCGCTGGGCGCCTCCCTGCTCGACGACGTCCTCGCCGAGACACTCGACCCCGCGTACGCGCAGGCCGCCGCCCGGCGGGCCGGCGGCGAGGCGCCGCGCCGGGGTCGCGGGCGGGTGCTCGTCGCGCTCACCATGGCCGCCGCGGGCCTGCTCGCCGCGGTGACCTACGACCAGGCGGCCGCCCGGGCGGAGGGCCGCCAGGAGATCCGCGAGGCGCTGGTCAACGACATCCAGGACCAGTCGGCGGTCAGCGACGAGCTGGCCGCCCGCCTGGAGGAGGTGCGCGCCGAGGTCAGCCGCACCAGCGATGAGCTGCTCGCCGCGAGCGCGGTGGGGCAGCGCGCCCTCGACGCGCTGGCGCGGGCCGAGCAGGGCACCGCGGCGGTTCCCGTCACCGGGCCGGGGCTGCTGGTCACCCTGGCCAACGCCGAGCCCGACGCCGACGACGACCCGATCGGCACCGGCGCGGCCGGCGCCGAGGCGGTCCAGGTGGCCGACGGCGACCTGCAGCTGGTCGTCAACGCGCTGTGGGGCGCCGGCGCCGAGGCGATCAGCGTCAACGGGCAGCGGCTGGGCCCGACCAGCGCCATCCGGTTCGCCGGCGAGGCGGTGCTGGTCAACTTCCGCCCGGTCACCAGCCCCTACCGGATCCGCGCCGTCGGCGACCCCGACGCGCTGTCCCAGAACTTCCTGCAGGACCCGCAGGTGCGCGACCTCGCCGAGTTCGCGGCCGCCACGGGGCTGCAGTTCCTGTTCAGCGAGGAGGACGACCTGTCCCTGCCGGCCGCCAACCCGCCGGAGCTCCGCTCCGCCGAGGTCGTCAGTTCCCGCCGGGTCCCCGGCACCGAGCCCGGCCCCGGAGGCTGACGCCGTGATCCCGATCCTCGGCCTCGCAGCAGGGGTGCTGCTGGGCCTGGTCTTCGACCCCACCGTCCCGCTCTGGCTGCAGCCCTACCTCCCGATCGCCGTCGTCGCCGCCCTCGACGCCGTCTTCGGCGGCTTCCGCGCCCGGCTCGACGGCATCTTCGACGCCAAGGTGTTCGTGATCTCCTTCGTGTCGAACGTCGTGGTGGCGGCGCTGATCGTCTTCCTGGGCGACCAGCTCGGTGTCGGGGCGCAGCTGTCGACGGCGGTCGTCGTCGTCCTCGGCATCCGCATCTTCGGCAACGCCGCCGCCATCCGCCGGCACGTGTTCCGCGCATGACCGGCCCGGTGCGGCCCGAGCCGCCGGACGGCGGTGCCGGCCCGCGGGAGCGGCCGGCCGGCGCCGGTCCGGCGGAGGAGCGGGCCGCGCCGGCGCGGGATGCCGCTGCGGCGCGGCGTCGGCGGCGCGACCCCGTGGCAGCCGGGCTCATCGGCGTCCTCACGTTGCTCCTGGGCTTCGCGCTGGCGGTGCAGGTGCGCAACGCCGACGAGGCCCAGGTGCTGGCCGGCGCGCGCGAGGAGGACCTCGTGCGCATCCTCGACGAGCTCGACAGCCGCGAGGAGCGGCTGCGCTCCCAGCTGAACGAGCAACGGGCGGCGCTCCGGGAGCTCAACGGCTCGGGCAGCCGGACCGGCGCCGCCCTGGAGGAGGCCCGCGAACGGGCCGAGGCGCTCGGCATCCTCAACGGCACGCTCGCGGCCCGGGGGCCGGGGATCACCCTGAGCGTCAGCGACCCCGCGGGCGCGGTGCAGGTGCCCGACCTGCTCGACGTCGTCCAGGAGCTTCGCGGGGCCGGAGCGGAGACCATGCAGGTCGACGACGTCCGGATCGGGCACTCCACCGCCGTCACCGGCGCCGCGGGCGACCTCGTGGTCGACGGCACCCCGCTGCGCTCGCCGTACGAGTTCGTCGTCCTCGGGGACCCGCAGGGCATGGAGACGGCCATGAACATCCCGGGCGGGGTGGTCCAGCGCATCGAGCGGCGCGGCGGATCCGTCGAGATCACCCGGTCGCCCGAGCTCGTCGTGGACGCGTTGCGGCCGCTGGACCGCCCTCAATACGCTTCGCCCGAGACAGATTGAGGACCTCGGTGCCCCCCACCTCTTGCTCCGCTCGAGGCGGGGCCCCGTACCGAGGCCGTCCCACCACCTCACCGGGAGACGATCGCCCGCATGGCCACGCCTGACGACCGCCGCTACACCGACCAGCACGAGTGGGCGCTGGTGCAGGGGACCGACGGGACGTCGACCGTCGTCCGGGTCGGCATCACCGATCACGCCCAGGACGCGCTCGGGGACATCGTCTTCGTCCAGCTGCCCGAGGTGGGGGCGGAGGTGGCCCCCGGCACGCCGATGGGCGAGGTCGAGTCCACCAAGAGCGTCTCCGACGTCTACGCACCCGTCACCGGGGTCGTGGCGGCCGTGAACACCCGCCTGGCCGACGCGCCCGAGACCATCAACGCCGACCCCTACGGCGAGGGCTGGCTGGTCGACATCGCCGTCCCGGGGGAGGGCGGGGACCCGATCGGGCAGCTGCTCGACGCCGACGCCTACCAGGCGGTGGTCGAGGGCTCGTGACCGGCCCGCCGGGAGGCTGCCCCCGGCCATCGCTCACTATGATCGTCGCGGGGCGCAGAACAGCGGGGGACCTGCGGCGAAGCCGCCCCCCCCAGCCCCGCCCGTCCGGTTGACCCTCGGGCCGACCGGCTGGTTCCATGACCCACGGTCCGCCGCCCATCCGCGGCGGCCGACCCACGGAGGGCCGCCCGGCCCACCGTCCGCCGGCCGCCCGCGGCCAATCGGTCCGCGGCGGGCCCCTCGCACCGGAGGAGACGCAACGTGCACTGCACTCGATGTGGCCACGAGAACCCCGAGGGCAGTCGCTTCTGCGCGCAGTGCGGTGCGGCGCTCTCCCCGGAGCGCGTGGGCGAGGCCACCAGCGTGATCCCCAAGGTCGGCGGCGAGGACACCGGCGACCAGCCCGAGGCGGTGGAGGCGGCCGACGCGCACGCGGGCGCCGTGGAGTCGCTGCCGGCCGGATCGGCGCTGCTGGTGGTCAAGCGCGGCCCCAACGCCGGGAGCCGGTTCCTCCTCGACCAGGACGTCACCACGGCCGGCCGGCACCCCGACAGCGACATCTTCCTCGACGACGTCACGGTCAGCCGCCGGCACGTCGAGTTCCACCGCGAGGGCGGCGGCTTCTCGGTGCACGACGTCGGCAGCCTCAACGGCACCTACGTGAACCGGGAGCCGGTCGACGTCGCGACCCTCGCCGGTGGCGACGAGGTGCAGATCGGGAAGTTCCGGCTGGTGTACCTGACCGGCCCGCGCACGGGCGAGCCGGCCGCTCGCTAGTGCACCGACCGGTGACCGTCTGCACGTGGGGACCGCGGAGCGGGACCCCGGGACGGGGTCCCGGGGAGAGAGGGGCGTGACCGCCGTGCCCGGGCGCGAGCGCGCGCTCGGGGACGCCGGCGACCAGCACGCGCCACGCCTGACCATCGGCGAGGTGCTGGCGGTGCTGCGCGACGACTTCCCCGACGTGACGATCAGCAAGATCCGGTACCTCGAGTCCGAGGACCTGGTGCACCCGCAGCGCACGCCGTCGGGGTACCGCAAGTTCTCGCGGGCCGACGTCAGCCGGCTGCGGTACGTGCTCACCGCCCAGCGGGACCACTACCTGCCGCTGCGGGTGATCAAGGACCACCTCGACGCGCTGGACCGCGGGGTGCCGCTGCCCGGCACCGGCACCGGCACCGGCACCGGCACGGCGCCGCTGCCCCCGGCCTCCACCGAAGAGGGGGCGACGGCCCCGCTGACGGCGGAGCAGTTCGCCCGGGCGGCCGGCCTGGAGCCCGGGCAGCTGGCCGACTGCGTGCAGTTCGGTCTCCTGACCACCGACGCCGACGGGCGGCACCCGGCGGCGGACCTGCCCATCGCACGGGCGGCCGCCGGGCTGGCCCGGCACGGCATCGAGCCGCGTCACCTGCGGGTGTACCGCAGCGCCGTGGAGCGGGAGGCGGGGCTGGTCGAGCAGCTCGTCGCCCCGGTGCTGCGGGCCCGCTCGGAGGAGGCGCGCACGCGCGCCACCGAGAAGCTGCAGGAGCTGGCGGCGCTCTCCGCGCAGCTGCACACCGCCCTGCTCGAGACGCGCCTGCGGGACCTCCTCCGTCCCTGAGCGGGCGTACCGTGGACGCGTCGCCGCCCGGCCTCGCCCGGCGAGGCCGACGAGTCACCGGCCGCCTGACCACACCGTCCCGCCCGAACCCGGGCCGCAGCCGAGGGAGCCGCACCGTGCAGGAGCTTCGAGTCGTCGGCGTCCGCGTCGAACTGCCCGGCAACCAGCCGATCCTGCTGCTCAAGGAGACGCAGGGAGAGCGCTACCTGCCGATCTGGATCGGTGCCGTCGAGGCGGCCGCCATCGCGTTCGAGCAGCAGGGCGTGCGGCCGGCCCGCCCCATGACCCACGACCTCCTCCGCGAGGTCGTGCGCACCCTGGGCGCCGAGCTGGAGGCGGTCAACATCACCGAGATGCGCGACGGCATCTACATCGCCGAGCTGGTGTTCGGCGACGACCGCGTCGTCAGTGCCCGGCCCTCGGACGCGGTGGCGTTGGCCGTGCGCACCGGTGCGCCGATCTTCGGCGCGGACGACCTCCTCGACGAGGTCGGCATCGAGATCCCCGACGAGCAGGAGGACGAGGTGGAGAAGTTCCGCGAGTTCCTCGACCAGATCTCGCCGGAGGACTTCGGGGCCGGGTCCGGCTCCGGGGGCGGGCCCGCCTAGGTGTACCGAGCCATCACGTTGGTGCCAGTCGGCTGATCGGGGGCTCCCCGCCGAGGGCGCTGTGGCGGCGTTGAGTGTTGTAGTGCTCCAGCCAGGGAGCAAGCGCGGCTGAGCGCTGGTC
>NZ_JBJGZZ010000023.1:0-50309 GCF_054050775.1 Blastococcus sp. SYSU DS0533
CGGGCGGGGGGGGGGTTGGGGGGGGGGGGGGGGGGGGGGGGGGGGGGGGGGGGGGCGGGGGGGGGGGGGGGGGGGGGGGGGGGGCCCCCCCCCCCGGGCTCCGCTGCAGCAGCGGAGCCCGGCACGTGCGACGTCATGCCGGTTCCACCGCGGCCAGGTCGACGATCCACCCGGCCGGCGTGTACTCGGCACCGGACACGTCAGCGGTGGACACCACGGTCCCCGAGTTCTGCGCGGCGGGGATGTAGGGCCCGCCCTCGGCCAGCGCCGTCTGCCAGTCGACGAGCGCCTGCTCCAGGTCGGCGGCGTCCACCGAGCTCAGCGCCTCCTCCTTCAGCCGCGTGACCTCGTCGGCCGCGGGACCGCTGTTCCACCGCACGCGCTCGGCGTTGACCCCACCGGGGCTCAGCTGCCGGACGAGCGACTCGGGCCGGGGGTAGGAGAGGGCGTGCGGCGTCATGCCCATGACCACGCTGCCGCCACGCTGCTCCTCGAGGAAGGCCGGCAGGGCCAGCGGCGTCAGCTCGAGCTGGATCCCCGCCTCGGCGGCGTCGCCCTGGATCTTCGTCGCGATCGTGCCGAGGTCGACACCGCGGTAGGTGATGGACGGGTAGATGAAGCGCACCGACGTGCCGCCCTGGCCCGACGCCTCCAGCGACGCCCTGGCGGCGTCGAGGTCGCGCTCGGGGCCTTCCTCCGGGGGGATCGAACCGGGGTAGGACTCGGCGAGCACCCCTCCTGGGCGGCTGCCTCCCTGACCGAACTGCGCGGCCAGGCCCTCGTAGTCCAGCGACTGGCGCAGCGCGTTCCGCCAGTCCTGGTTCGCCGTGGCCGGGGACACGGCAGGGTCGGTGCTCATGTAGAGCAGGTAGACCGTGTCCTGCGTCTGGGAGACGTTGACGTCCTCGGGCAGGCCGTCGAGCAGGCTGCCGGCGACGTCGATCGCCACCTCGTCACCCTGCGAACGGCTGATGGACAGCTGCTGGTTCTGCGCGTCGGCGTTGCGGATGACCACCCGCCCGTAACCGGGGGCGTCACCCCAGTACTCCTCGTTGGCGGCCAGGACCAGCTCGTCACCGGGCTCGTTGCGCTCGAGGACGTAGTGCCCGCTGCCGATGGACGTGCTGTCGAGGAAGGACTGCGCCGTGTCCGTCGTCGCGGCGTCCGCGGCATCGGTCGCGCCGTTCTCCCTGGCGACCTCGGAGTTGAGGACGCTGGCGACCGGCATGGCCATGAGCGTGGGCACCTCGGCGGTGGGCCGGTCCGCCGTCACCACGAAGGTCGACTTGTCGGGGGCGGAGAAGCTCAGGCCCGCGAAGAAGGTCGATCCGCTGGACTTCAGGTTCAGCATGCGGTTCAGCGAGAACAGGACGTCCTCGGAGGTCAGTGGCGAGCCGTCCGAGAACGTGAGGCCGTCGCGCAGGGTGAAGGTGTAGGTGGTCCCGTCCTCGGAGACCTCGTACCCCTCGGCCAGGTCGGGCACCGGCTCGGTGACGTCGGCGCCCTCGAAGGTCATGAGGGAGTCGTAGAGGCTGTGGACCGCCAGGTAGCCGGTCTGCTCGTAGACCCGGCCGGGGTCCAGGGTGGAGTACACGAACGTCGTGTTCACCAGGAGCGTCTGCTCCTCGCCTCGACCCCCGCCGCCACCACCGGCCGAGGAGCCGGCCGTGCACCCACTGACGAGGACCGCGGCTGCGAATACTGCGGCTGCATGACGCCGGGACAGGCGCCGAGCGACGGGTCGGATCTCGATCGACATGGAGTTCCTCTGACGTGGTCGGTGAGCGGCGGCGGTGCCATCGCTCGTGTGAGGGAGAACCTAGAGGCGAAATGTATCGTCAGTGTTTACGAAGCGATAGCCTCTGTGAACACGTTTGTTCGCCCCGCCGAGGATCGAGAGTCGACATGCTCCACGAACGGGTTCGCCGGCTGCGCAAGCAACGGGGCATGAGCCTGCGCCAGCTCGCCGCTGCCACCGGCGTCTCGGCCGCACTGCTCAGCCAGGTCGAACGCGGCGCCACCGACCCGAGCCTGAACACGGTGCGGAAGCTCGCGGCCGTGCTCGGCGCGGATCTCGCGACCCTCTTCGCCGAGGAGCCGCCGCCCCAGGTGCACCACAGCAGACCCGGCCACCGCCCCCTCCTCTCGGCGGGCGTGGGGCTCATGTCCTACGAGCGGCTGACGCCGGGGCGCTCCGACCTGGAGGTCCTGCACGGGCGGCTGGGTCCGGGCCAGAGCACGTCGGAGGAGGCCTGGTCGCACCCGTCCACCGAGTGCGCCGTCGTGGTCGTCGGCAGCATGAGCGCCGAGGTCGACGGCGTCCGGCACGACCTGGCCATCGGCGACAGCCTGACCTTCGACTCCCGGCTCCCCCACCGGTACTTCAACGACGGCGACGAGCCCGCCGAGTACCTGCTCGCCGTCACCCCGCCGGTCCCCTGACCGGGTACGCGCTGCGCCGGCCACGGCTTCAGGCCCCGGTCGCGACGTCGTCGCGGACGACGTCGCCGCCCTTCATGACCCAGGACAGCGAGCGGTAGGCGCCGACATCCGCCGTCGGGTCGCCGTCCGTCGCGATCAGGTCGGCGAACTTTCCCTCCTCCACCGAGCCGATGTCGTCCTGCGCCCCCAGCCAGGTCGCGGGCACGAGCGTGGCGGCGGCGACGGCGTCGGGGGCGTCGAGGCCGTTCTCGGCCATGTGCTCGAGTTCCCGCACCGCCGCGCTGGTCCCCTCGAAGTGCCAGAAGGGGGGCATGTCCGAGCCGAGCATCACCGAGACACCGGCGGCCAGAGCGCTGCGGTAGCTCTCCAGGTGCCGCTCCCCCGCCCCGAGCGAGCGCTGCTGCATCCACTCCGGGACACCGAGTTCGTCGAAGAAGGACTTGCACCGGGTGACGACGAGGGTGGGCACGTAGGCGCAGCCGGACGCGGCCATCGCCGCGGTGACCTCGTCGGTCAGCTCGTAGCCGTGCTCGACGCAGTCCAGCCCGAGCTCCACCGCCTCGCCGGTGACGCCGGCCGGCCCCGCGTGGGCGGTGACCTTCCGGTTCCACTCGTGGGCGGTGGTGATCGCCGCCTCGAGCTCGTCGCGCGCCACCTGCCGGGTGGTGATGGTCTCGTGCTGCCCGGAGATGCCACCGGAGATCATGACCTTGATGAGGTCGGCACCGGCCCGGATCTGCTGACGGACGCCGTTGCGGAAGCCGATGGGGCCGTCGCACTCCAACGCCCCGGAGGAGCCGTGCCCGTGACCCCCGGTGCACGAGATGGGCCGGCCGGCGGTGAAGATCCGCGGTCCCACGACGTGCCCCGCCTCGATGGCCTGCCGCAGGGAGAAGTCCACGTGCTTCTTCTCGCCCACGCAGCGGATGGTGGTGACGCCCGCCCGGAGGGTCGCGGCGGCGCCGCCCGCCATGTACAGCGCCAACTGCGCCTCGTCCATCGCCTTGACCTCGGCACCCCGGGGACCGGGCAGCGACAGCGACAGGTGGGTGTGCATGTTGACCAGGCCGGGCGAGAGGACCCGGCCGCCGAGGTCGATCTCGCGGTGGTCGGCGTCCATGCCCGCGCGGACCTCCGCCTCGGGGCCGACGGCCGCGATGCGGTTCCCCCGCACCCACACGGCCGCGTCCGTCAACGGCGCCTTCCGCGTCGCGTCGACGACGGAGCAGCCGCGCAGGAGGATCGAGTCAGACATGGAAGGCACTCCCTGTGGTGGACGGGTCGAGGTGGACGGGACGACCGCCGACGGCGACCGCCAGGGGCTCCTGCCGGGGCCATTCCTCCGGGGCGAGGTCCAGCGGGTCCTGCGGCCACACGGCGAGGTCGGCTCGGGCGCCGGGGGCGAGGTGCCCCAGGTCGGGCTCGCCGACGTAGTCGCCCGCGTGCCGTGTGTACATCGGGAACGCCTCACGGGGTGCCAGGGCCTCGTGGTCCCCCAGGCTCGAGCCGTCCCAGACCCGCCGCGTCACGGCCATCAGCGCGCCGTGCATCGGGGCGCACGGGTGCGTGTCGGACCCGGCGGCGAAGCGGAACCCGAGCGCGGACATGGTGGCCAGCGGCATCGTCCGGCCCGCGAGCGGACCCCACGCGGCGCGGATCTCGTCGCTGTACACGTAGCCGAGCGGAGGGTTGACCGAGATCTTGATCCCGAGGCGGCTGCACTCGCGCAGATCCAGCACGTCGATGAGGAAGGCGTGCGCGATGCTGACCTGCCCGCGTTCCAGCGGAGCACCCGACCGGCGCACGTCGTCGACCGCCGCGGTGATCTCCCCGATCGCTCCCCCGCCCATGGCGTGGATGCACACCGGCCACCCGCGCTCGGCGGCGAGGCGCAGCAGGGTGCGCAGCTCCTCACCGGTGTAGTGCGGGTGCGGGTCGCCGATCTCCTCCCCCGACCGCATCCACGCGGTGGCGAACTCGCCGTCGAGCAGGAGCTTGACCGCCCAGGCGCGCAGGTGGTCGTCCCCGGTCATCGGCAGGGCCGAGGCGGCGAGCAGCCGTTCCAGCTCGGACTCGAACGGCTTGCGCCAGTCGAACCGGTTCATCAGGCGCACGCGCAGCGGCAGCCGGTCGCGGCGTCGCGCCTCGCCGTACAGCCCCCAGGACGACTCGAAGGCGCCGGCCAGCCCCGGGTCGACGACCGTGGTGACGCCCATCCGCAGCAGCCGCCGGCAGGCGTCGTCCAGGATGTCGAGGCGGTACTCGTCGTCGTCCATGCTCTGGGTGTAGATGGCGTCGTTCACCACCCGGACCGCCTGACCGCGCAGGTGGCCGGTCCCCGGGTCGTAGGCGTCCGCCGGCAGGCCGGCCAGCTTCCCGGCCATGCGGCGGGCTCCCACGGTGTTGATCACCGCGCGGTCCGGCCGCCGGTACAGGTACACCGGGGTCCGCGGCGCGGCGGCGTCCAGCTCGTCCCTGGTCGGCAGCCGGCCCTCGGCGAGGTTGCGCTCGTTCCAGGCGGCCGTGTCGGCGAAGCAGCGGATCCACACGTCCTCGCTCGACGACAGCGCCCGCTCCCGGACGGCCTCGACCACCTCGGACACGGATCTGGCCGCCTCGAGCCTGAGCATCTGGAACTCGTGCGACACCTTCTCCAGGTGGATGTGCGTGTCGATGAAACCCGGCCACACCGTCGCACCCGCGAGATCGGTGCGGCGGGTGCCGGGCCCGGCGAGCGCCTCGAGTTCGACGTCGGACCCCACGGCGAGGACCCTCCCGTCGTGCACCGCCAGGGCGGTACCGCCGGGTGTGCCCGGGGCGAAGGTCTCGACCCGTCCACCGGTGAGCAGCCAGTCGGCCGTCATGGTGCCTCCTCCTCCTTCACCGGCGTGCGGCACCGGCGGTCACCTCCGCGACGTCGACGCGGCATCCCTGCTGCAGCACCATGGAGAGCCGGCGCACCGCCGATGCATCGGTGAGCGGGTCCCCGTCGACCACCAGCAGGTCAGCGTGCTTGCCGACGGCGACGCTGCCCAGCCGGTCGTCGACGCCGAGCCAGGCGGCCGGCACGGTGGTCGCGGCGGCCAGCGCACCGCGGGCGCCCAGCCCCAGCTCCGCCATCAGGCCGTACTCCCACGCCGTGGCGTTGGTGCCGTCGATCCGCCAGAACGGCGGCAGGTCGCTGCCCAGCATGACCGGGACCCCTGCGTCCAGGGCCATGCGGTAGCTCTCGACGTGCCGCGGCCCGGCTCCGAGGGCGCGCTGCTGCATCCACGCGGGGACGCCCAGTTCGTCGAAGAACTCACCGCACCGGCTGACCCCCAGCGTCGGGACGAGCGCGCAGCCGTGGCGCGCCATGGCCGCGGCCGTCTCGGGGGTGAGCTGGTAGCCGTGCTCCACGCAGTCGAGGCCGAGTTCGACCGCCTCGAGGATGACCGGCGCCGGGCCGGCGTGGGCCGTCACCTTGCGGTTCCACTCGTGCGCCGTGGAGATGACCGCCGCCATCTCGTCCGAGGTGAGCTGGCGGGTGTCGATCGACTCGTGCTCCCCTGCGATCCCGCCGGAGATCATCACCTTGATCAGATCCGCGCCGGCACGGATCTGCTCCCGCGCCCCGCGGCGGAAGCCGTCCGCCCCGTCGCACTCCAGGGTGGAGCTGGTCTCGTGACCGTGACCGCCGGTGCAGACCAGCGCCCGCCCCGCGGTGAAGATCCGCGGCCCCTGCGCCCGCCCCGCCTCGATCGCCGCACGCAGTGCGAAGTCGGCGTGGTCGCTCTCGGCGACGCACCGGACGGACGTCACCCCGCACAGCAGCGAGCGGCGGGCACCGTCGGCCATGTAGAGGACGAGCTCGTGCGGCGTCATCGCGGCGATCTGCGCACCGAGCGGGCCGGGGAGGGCCAGCGACAGGTGCGTGTGCATGTTGAACAGGCCCGGCATCACCGTCCGGCCGGTGAGCTCCAGCTCCGGCGGCCGGTCCGCCGCCGCCAGCTCCTCGCGCAGCTCGTCGAGGACCCGGTCCCGGGGCCCGACCGCGCGGATCGTCCCGTCGTCCACCCAGACGGCGGCGTCCTCCAGCAGGACGTCGCGATCGGCGTCGGCGACGTGGCACTGCGAGAGCAGCACCGAGGTGCGCTGCATGGGGGTACCTCCCTGGTCGCGGATGCTGGTGCGGCCGGGGGCCGCGGCGGGTCAGGCCAGGACGTCGGCCGACGTGTCGTGCGCGTAGCCGTGCGCCGCGGCCACGGGCTCGCTCACCAGTCGTCCACCGACGGTGCTCAGTCCCTTGGCGAACGCCGGATCGGCGGCCAGCGCCGTCCGCCAGCCGCCGTCGGCCAGCGCCGTCACGTACGGCAGCGTCGCGTTGGTGAGCCCGTAGGTGGACGTGTGCGGCACGGCACCAGGCATGTTCGCCACGCAGTAGAACACCGAGTCGTGCACCCGGTACACCGGGTCGGCGTGCGTGGTGGGTCGGGAGTCCTCGAAGCACCCGCCCTGGTCGATCGAGATGTCGACGAGCACGGAGCCCTGCCGCATCCGGCCGACCAGCTCGTTGCTGACCAGCGTGGGGGCCTTGGTGCCGGCGACGAGGACGGCACCGATCACCAGGTCGGCCTCGGTCACCGCGTTCTCCACCTCGAAGGTGTTGGACGCCACGGTGCGGCAGCGGCCGCCGAAGACGGCGTCGACCTCCCGAAGACGCGCCAGGTCCCGGTCGAGCAGCGCGACGTCGGCGCCCATTCCGAGCGCGACCGTGGCAGCGTTCCGCCCGGAGACACCGGCGCCGATCACGACGACCTTCGCGGGGCGCACACCGGGGACGCCGCCCATGAGCACCCCCCGGCCGCCGTCCTGCCGCATCAGGTAGTAGGCGCCCACCTGGGCGGCGAGCCGCCCGGCCACCTCGCTCATCGGGGCGAGCAGCGGCAGGCTGCGGTCGGCGAGCTGCACCGTCTCGTAGGCGATCGACGTCGTCCCCGCGGCCAGCAGGGCGTCGGTGCACTCCCGGGACGCGGCCAGGTGCAGGTAGGTGAAGAGGACCTGGTCGGGACGGAGCAGGCCGTACTCGGCAGCCACCGGCTCCTTGACCTTGAGCAGCAGGTCCCCGGCCGCCCAGACCTCCTCCGCGGTGTCCAGCACCTTGGCACCGGCCGCCGCGTAGGCGTCGTCCGGGATCGAGGACCCGACGCCGGCGCCACGCTGGACGAAGACGTCGTGCCCGCGTCGCACGAGCTCGTCCACCCCGGACGGCGTGATGGCCACCCGGTACTCGTGGTTCTTGATCTCCGTGGGGATGCCCACTCGCACGGTCTGCTCCCGGTGATTCGAAGGGGTGTGGCGGAAGAGGTGGTCAGCCGGCGGCGGGGCGCCGGTGCCCTGTCACGGCTGCCCGGTCAGGAACCGGCGCGCGTTCCCGGACAGCAGCTGCCGTCGCTGCTCCCCGGTCAGCCCCGCCTCGTGGACGACCGCGCCGACGGGGCGCTCACCCAGCGGATAGGGGTAGTCGGAGCCGACCATGACCTGGTCGGCCCCGAGCGTCTCGACGAGCATCCGGAGCGCCGGCGGGGCGAACACCACCGAGTCCACCGAGAACCGGCCGAGGTACTCCGACGGCGGACGCGACGACTTCCCCCGGACGACGTCGCCGCGGCGGTGCCACGCGTTGTCGAGGCGGCCGAGCCAGAAGGCGAACGAACCGCCCCCGTGCGCGAAGCAGATCCGCAGCGACGGCGGGACCTGGTCGAAGACGCCCCCGAGCACCATCGCGAGCACCGACAGGTGGGTCTCCGCGGGCATGCCGGTCAGCCACCGCGCCATCCAGCGGTCCAGGCGCGGGCCGCCGGGCATGTCCCAGGGGTGCACGAACACCGGGACGCCCAGCGACGCGGCGTGCTGCAGGAAGGTGACGACCCCCGCGTCGTCGAGATCCCGGTCGCCGACGTGGTTGCCGATCTCGACCCCCCGGTGGCCGGCCGCCAGAGCCCGCTCCAGCTCGGCGCACGCCGCGTCGGGATCCTGGAGGGGCACCTGGCAGAAGGGGACGAGCCGTCCCGCCGAGCCGTCGGTCAGCTCGAGGGCGAGGTCGTTGAAGATCTCGCAGACCCGGGCCGCCTGGGCAGCAGGGCGGTCGTAGGAGAAGAAGACCGGCGTCGGCGAGACCACCTGCACCGCGACACCGTCGCCGTCCATGTCGCCGAAGCGGGTCGTGGCATCCCAGCACTCGGCACCGATGGGGCGGAACTCCGTCTCCCCCACCATGATCATCGCCTCGCGCTCGGAGTCGATGCGCAGGGAGGGCCACGTGCCCGGCCCGCAGGCGGCGGCGAGGTCCGGCCAGCCACGGGGCACGAAGTGCGTGTGCACGTCGATCACCTGGCCGTCGCCGACCTCCGCGATCCCGCCGGGCTCCCCCGTGGCGTTCACCGCCACCGCCGCGCTCCCGCGCCGACGGACGCCGCAGCCGCGACCGCCCCGACCGCCGCGGCCGCCACCAGCCGCCGCTGACGCCGCACGCGCCGGACCACCTCGGCGTAGGGCACCGTCGTGAACGACACCAGCTCGTAGCGGGTGCGGTACTCGGGCAACCACTTCTCCAGCAGGTGCTCGGCACGGGTGGTGAGCTGGAAGATCCGCGAGTTCACCTTGTCCCGCATCTCGGTGAAGTTGTCCGCGGCCATGCCGGCGATGGCCGCGGCGTTCTCCCGACGCGCCGCCTCGAACAGCGGCAGGGCCCGGGCGAGGTCGTCGCCGGTGCTCTCCAGCACCTGGTCGAGGGCGACGCAGTCCTCGAAACCGGCGTTCGCGCCCTGCCCGAAGAACGGGAGGATCGCGTGCGCGGCGTCTCCCATCAGCAGGAACCGCCCGTCGTGCTGCCAGGGCGACGTGTGCAGCGTCCCCAGCGGGCCGATCGGGTTGTGCAGGTAGTCCGCCACGTAGTCCGGCGACAGCGGCGGGACGTCCGGGTAGTGGCGCTCGAAGTGCTCGCGCACCTGCTCGGCCGTGGTGATCGCGGCGAAGCTGCCCGGCCCCTCGAGGGGCCAGAAGAGCGTGCAGGTGAAGGAGCGGTCGGGGTTGGGCAGGGCGATCATCATGGACCCGCCGCGTGGCCAGATGTGCAGCGCGTCGGGGTCCATGGCGAACTCCCCCTCCCGGGCGGGGATGGTGAGCTCCTTGTAGCCGTAGGGCTGCCAGTCCTCCTGGGCGGTCACCACGCCGGCGGCCATCAGCGCCTGGCGTACGGCCGAGCCGGCGCCATCGGCGCCGACCACCAGGTCCGGCGTCGCCTCGACGGTGCCGTCGGGGGTCTCGAAGGTCAGCCTCGAGGTGGTGACGTCCAGCCCCGTGAGCCGGTGGTCGAACAGCACCGTGACGTCGGGGGCCTTCTCCGCGGCGTCGAGCAGCGTCGCGTTGAGGGCTGCGCGGCCGATCGAGTTGATGTGCTGGCGCCCGTCCGCGGAGTAGGAGCGGAAGCTCTGACTGCCGTCCACGCCGTGGAGCATCCGCCCGTGCATGGGCAGGGCCGGGGCCATGACCTGCTCGGCCAGGTCCAGCCGGCGCAGCGCGTCGAGGCCCCGCTCCGAGAGCGCCAGGTTGATCGAGCGCCCCCGCTCCGCGGCGGTCACGCGGGGGTCGGGACGACGCTCGTAGAGCGTCACGCGGTAGCCGCGACGCTCCAGGAAGCAGGCCGCGAGGCAGCCGACGAGCCCGGCGCCGACCACCGCCACGGATCGCTGCGCCGCCGGCTCGGGAGCGGCGGGACGCCGGTCGCTCATCGGGGGGCCACCTCCTTGGCCAGCGCGACGGCGGCGCGCCAGCAGTCGTGGAACGTGACGTACATGGGGACGGGGGCGAACCGGACGATGTCCGGCTGGCGGGCGTCGGCGATCACCCCGTGCCGGACCCGCAGCGCGTGGGTCAGCTCCTTGGCGGTCCGGCCCTCGACCCGGACCGAGAGCTGGCTCCCCCGGGCAGCGGGGTCGCGCGGCGTGACCTGGGTCAGCGGGCGGTCCCGGAACACCTCGTCGAAGAGCGACTCCAGGTAGGCGGTCAGCCGGGTGCTCTTGGCGCGCAGCGCCGCCATGCCGGTCTCGTCGAACATCTCGAGGGAGCTGCGGACCGGCCCCATGGCGAAGATCGGCGGGTTGGACAGCGCCCAGGCGTCGGCGGTGGCGGGCGGGTCGGCCACGGGCGCCATCTGGAAGCGCGTCGACTCCCGGGTCGTCCACCAGCCCTCGAACCGCGGCCGCCCCCCGGCCAGGTGGCGCTCGTGGACGAAGGCACCGGCCACCGCGCCGGCGCCGCTGTTCAGGTACTTGTAGGTGCACCAGGCGGCGAAGTCGACCCCCCACTCGTGCAGCGCGAGGGGGACGTTGCCCGCGGCGTGCGCCAGGTCCCAGCCGACGACGCACCCGGCCTCGTGCCCGGCACGGGTGATCGCCGGCATGTCGAGCAGCTCACCGGTCAGGTAGTTGACCCCGCCGAACATCACGACCGCGTGCTCGGAGCCGTGGCGGCGGAGGAAGTCCACGACGTCCTCGGTGCGCAGGCTGTCCTCCCCCTCCCGGGGGCGCATGCGGGTGACGGTCTGGTCCGGGTCGAGCCCGTGGAAGCTCGCCTGGCTGCGCACCGCGTAGCTGTCGGAGGGGAAGGCGCTGTCCTCGATGAGGATCTTCCGGCGAGCACCCTCCGGCCGGTAGAAGGAGACCATCAGCAGGTGGAGGTTGACCGTCAGCGAGTTCATCGCCACGACCTCCTCCGGCCGCGCGCCGACCAGGCGGGCCATCGGCTCCCGCAGCAGCGCGTGGTACGGCAGCCAGGGGCGGCTGCCCTCGGTGTGGCCCTCCACCCCCCACCGCGCCCAGGCGTCCATGTCCTCGAGCAGCTCGACCGAGGTGCGTCGCGGGCGCAGGCCGAGCGAGTTCCCGGCGAAGTACGCCGTCTCGGGGTGGTCCCCGCCCTCGGCCGGCGGGACGTGGAACTCCGCGCGCCGGCTGCGCAGCCCGTCGGTCACGTCGAGAGCGCGTGCCTCCTCCTCGCGGGCGAGGAGGTCGGCGAGCAGGTCTCGCCCGGCGGGCCGGGCGGTCACGGTCTCGGACACCGGCGTCACACCGCCGTCCGTGCGGACCAGACCTCGGGGAAGACGACACGGGCCAGGCTCTTGGCCAGCCAGTACGTCCCCGAGGAGCCCCCCGAGCCCACCTTGTCCCCCATGCCCCTGCGGACGGCGAGGAGGTGCATGTGCCGCCAGTCGGTGAAGGCGGTGGAGATGTCGGTCAGGACCTCGGCCAGCTCCCACAGCGGGTCGCCGTCCTGCTCGCGCGTGTAGATCTGCAACCAGGCCGCCTCGACCTCGGGACGGGGCTCGTAGTCCTGGCCGAAGTCGCGGTTCACGACGTCGTCGGGGATGTCCATCCCGCTGCGGGCCAGGGCCGCGATCACGTCGTCGTACAGCGAAGGACCTTCGAAGGCCTCCATCAGGGGCTCGTAGACGGCCGGGTTGCTGCGGTACAGCTCGGTGAGCCGGCGCTGCTTGATGCCGAGCAGGAGCTCCAGCCGGCGGTAGGCCCAGGACTGGAAGCCCGACGCCACCCCCAGGGTGTCGCGGAAGCGGTTGAACGCCATGGGCGAGAGCCAGTCGATGGTCGACCAGGACGCCACGAGCCCCTCGAACTGCCGGACGGAGCGCCGGAGGACCGCGACGGCACCCCGGACGTCGTCCTCGCGCAGGTGCTCCTGCGCCAGCTCCCACTCGAACCGGAGCTGACCGAAGTACAGCTCCATGATCTGCGATGCGACGAGGAAGGCCCGTTCCTCGGGCACGTCGGTCATCGTGTCCTGGATGCCGTGCAGCACGTCGGTGCGCACGTAGTGGTCGTACGGGGTCGCACCGTCGAAGGACATGTGCGGCTTGCCGCCGGTCGCCTGGGCGAGGGCTGCGCGGCTCTCGGCGGTCGCCGTACCGACGGAGCGCCGGCCCTTGACCTCGCTCGCCGGCCCCCTGTCGTGCTCTTCCACGGTCACTGTCGGCCCTCCTTCACGGGGAGAAGTCTGGCCAGGTGCATGCCGTCCGGGAATGGCGAGCGAGGGTCGTATAGTCGTCCGGACCTTTCGATCGGAAGGTCGCAGCCGCAAACGACTTTCGCGTCGTGGAGGGGGGTCCGAGGGCCTTGGACGCCACGGACTGGGCGATCCTCGCCGAGCTGCAGGACGACAGCCGGCTCTCCTTCAGCGAGCTCGGCCGCCGGGTGCACATGTCCTCGCCGGCCGTCGCCGAGCGCGTCCGCAGGCTCGAGCAGGACGGGGTCATCACCGGCTACCACGCCACCGTCGACCTCGAGGCGGCCGGTTGGAGCGTGCTCGCACTGGTGCGCATGCAGTGCTTCGGGCCCCGGTGCATCCTGCAGCACGCCGAGAGCGTCGTGGCCTGGCCCCAGGTGCTGGAACTCCACCGCGTCACCGGCGACGTCTGCTGCGAGCTGAAGGTCGTGGCCGCCTCGATGCCGGCCTTCGAGGCGGTGGTGGACCGGTTGGCCGAGTACGGCCAGCCGTCGTCGACCCTGGTGCTCTCCAGCCCGCTCAGCCGAGGCCGGGTCCACCGGCCGGAACCGTGAGCGGGCGGCCGCCCGGTCGGCGAGCCGGTCAGACCGCGGCGAGCCCGTCCAGGGCGGCCGGCACGGCCGGCCAGACGTCGCTGTCCGGATCGATCAGCGCGAAGTGGCCCGCCGGGACGGTGGTGAGCACGGCACCGGGGTTGTACCGGCGGTAGGACTCGCTGAGCACCACGGGGACGACGTCGTCGTCGGTGCCGTGGAGGAGGTGCACGGCGGCGACCGGGGCGGGCAGCCGCGCCGGGTCCAGGTCGGTGCGGGCCGGCGCCGGACAGCCGAGGAAGGCCGGCACCGCGTCGGTGTCGAGGGCCAGGGCCGCAGCCAGGCCGAGGTCGGCCACCGGCGCGAGAGCCAGGACGCCGACGACGTCCTCGGACGCCGTCGCCGCCGCGTGCAGCGCCAGGTGACCGCCCGCCGAGTGACCGGCCAGCAGGAGCCGGCCGCCCCCGTGCGCCGCGGCCAGGTCGGATCTCCGCACCTCCCGCAGCGCCGCGCGGACGTCGGCGACGGTGGCGTCGGGTCGGCCGGGGATGCGCCGGTACTCCGGCGTCACCGTCGTCCAGCCGGCGTGCGCGAGCGCGTCGGTCATCGGGCGCACGTGCGCCCGGTCGTACTCGGGGCGCCAGAAGCCGCCGTGCAGGAGGACGACGAGCGGGCGCGCGGTCGCCGCCGGACCACCGAGCCGCACGTCGCACACCTGCTCGTCGCCAGCGCCGTAGCGCAGGACGAGGTCCGGTCCCGGAGCCGGGCGCGCCAGGACCGAGCGGTCCTCCGGCCGGACCGGCTCCGGGACCCGGACGACGTCCACGCCGCTCAGGCGTTCGCCGGGGTCCCGGTGACCGGGCGCAGGTGCTCCGGCCACTGCTTGCCCGGGTGGAGAGCGCCGCAGTTGCCGCACGTGCGCGCCTGCTCGTCCGACAGGAAGGTCTCGAACACCGGCGGCAGGTCGTCGACGATCGACGTCAGCTGCAGCTCCGCCCGGAAGATCCGGTGGTTGCACTCCATGCAGTAGTACTCGACGGCGTCCCGCTGCCCCTGCGGACGCGCGAACTCGACGACCAGGCCGATGCTGCCCGGCTCGGGACGCTGCGGCGAGTGCTTGACGTGCGGCGGGAGCAGGAAGATGTCGCCCTCGCGGATGTGGACGTCCGTGGGCGGCTGCCCCTCCTCCTCCATCACGCGGAGCACCATGTTGCCCTTGAGCTGGTAGAAGAACTCCTCGATCGGGTCGTCGTGGAAGTCGGTCCGCTGGTTGGGCCCGCCGACGACGGTCACCATCAGGTCCGCGTCCTCCCAGACCTGCACGTTGCCGACCGGCGGCTTCAGCAGGTGCTGGTGCTCCTCGATCCACGACTGGAAGTTGAAGGCCTTGAGTTCGCGCGGGTCGGGCATGTGCGGGTTCTCCTCTTCGTGGTCGGCCGTGGTGCGGTTCAGCCGCGGTCCGGGAGGACCGCGACAGCCTGGATCTCGATGAGCAGGTGCGGGTGGGGCAGCTCCGCGACGGCGACCGTCGTGCGGGTCGGGCCGTCCTCGTCGAAGTGCTCGGCGTAGACGGCGTTGTAGGCGTCGAAGTCGGCCATGGAGACGAGGTAGGTCGTCACCTGGACCAGGTCCCTCGTCGAGGCGCCCACCGAGGCGAGGATGTCGGCGATGTTGGCCAGGACCTCTCGGGTCTGGACCGCGATGTCGAGGACGACCTCCCCGTCGTCCCCGCGCTCGGCCCCGGCGATCGTGTCGTCCGGTCGACGGCTGCTCGTGCCCGACACCCAGGCCATCCCCCGGGCGACCTTCACGTGCGGGAACCGCCCGCGGGGCGTCGCCTTGCCGGCGACGGTCACCGCGCGGTCGCCGGTCATCGGGCTCCTCCGGAGACCTCGATGCGCACCGAGCCCAGCCCGTCCACGCGCCCCACGACGGTCGTGCCGGCGGTGAGCGGGACGGCTGCGGTGGCTGCGCCGGCCAGGATCACCTGACCGGCGCGCAACCGGAAGCCACGCCGGCGCGCCATGCCCGCCAGGGCCGGCAGCGCCTCGAGCGGGTGGCCGAGGATGGCGTCGGTGGTCCCGGTCTCGGCGACCTCGCCGTCGACGGAGAGCGCCACCGGCAGCCCGCCGAGCTCTCCGGCGTCCCGCAGGGCCGTCCACGGGCCGATCGCGAAGCCGGCAGCCGAGGTGTTGTCGGCGACGACGTCGGCGAGGGTGAAACGGAAGTCCCGGTAGCGCGAGTCGATGATCTCCAGCGCCGGTGCCACCGCGTCCACGGCCGCGAGCAGGTCGTCGTCCGGGGAGACGTCGCGTGCCAGGCGGTAGGCGACCTCGGGCTCCACGCGCGGGTGGATGAGGCGGGACAGGTCGACGGCGCCGCCGTCGGGCACGTGCATGTCCGAAGTCAGGCGGCCGACGATGACGTCGGAGACGCCCATCTGCGCCATCTTCGCCAGGCTGGTGAAACCGAGCTTCCAGCCGACCTGGCGGGCGCCCCGGTCCAGCCGGCGGGCCACCAGCGCCTCCTGGACGGCGTAGGCGGCGTCGACGTCGGTGGCCTCGGCGTTCACGACGTCGTGGACGCCGGTGACGGCGTCGTCCAGGCGGTCGACCAGCGCGTGGTCCACGCGCGGGGTCGTGGTCACAGCTTCACGCACACGTTCGTCTGCTCCGTGTAGAACTCGAGCGAGGACTGCCCGCCCTCGCGGCCGATGCCCGACAGCCCCGTGCCGCCGAAGGGCGAGCGCAGGTCGCGCAGGAACCAGGTGTTGACCCAGCTGATGCCCACCCGCAGCCGCTGCGCGACCCGGTGACCGCGCTGCAGGTCCGTGGTCCAGGTCGCCGCGGCCAGGCCGTACTCGGTGTCGTTGGCCAGCGCCACCGCCTCGTCCTCGGTGTCGAACGGCACCAGCGCCGCGACCGGTCCGAAGATCTCCTCGTGGAGGACGCGGTCGTCCTGCGGCAGGCCGGTCCACAGCGTCGGCTCGATCCACGCGCCGCCCTCCAGGTCGGCGCCGAGGTCGGGGATTCCCCCGCCCACCAGTTCCGTGGCCCCCGACTGCCGGGCCAGCTCCAGGTAGGACAGGACCTTCTCCCGGTGCCCCCGGCTGATCAGCGGGCCGGTCGTGGTGTCGTCGTCGTCCGGGCGGCCCAGGCGGAGAGCCCGCGCCGCGGCGGTCAGCCGCTCGGCGACCTCGTCGAAGACGGGGCGCTCCACGTACACGCGTTCGGTGCACAGGCAGACCTGCCCGGTGTTGGCGAACACCGAGCGGGTGAGGCCCTCGATCGTCGCGTCCAGGTCCGCGTCGGCGAAGACCAGTGCGGGGTTCTTGCCGCCGAGCTCGAAGGACAGCGGCCGCACCCGCGGCGCGACCGCCCGCATGATCGCGCTGCCGGTCGCCGAGGATCCGGTGAAGGTCACGCCGTCGACGCCCGGGTGGGCGGTGAGCGCCTCGCCGGCCGAACCGGGCCCGAAGCCGTGCACGACGTTGTAAACCCCGTCGGGGACGCCCGCGTCCTGCAGCACCTCGGCCAGCAGCGTGGCGGTGGACGGCGTCTCCTCCGACGGCTTCACCACGACGGCGTTGCCGCAGGCCAGCGCCGGCGCGACCTTCCAGGTCAGCAGCAGGAGGGGCAGGTTCCACGGCACGATGACCGCGACGACGCCCAGAGGGGAGCGCACGGCGTAGTTGAGCGCCCCCCGGCCGTCGGGCGTCTCGGTCTGGTAAGAGGTCAGCCCGGCCGCCGAGATGGTGTCGGCGAAGGACCGGAAGTTCGCCACCGCCCGGGCGACGTCCAGCGCACGGGCCTGGGTGACCGGCTTGCCGGTGTCGGCGACCTCGGCCGCCACGAACTCCTCGAACCGCTCCTCGATGCGGTCGGCGACGCGTCGCAGGAGCGTCGCCCGGGCGGTGACCCCGAGGCGGCCCCACGGGCCGGCCAGGGCGCGGCGAGCCGCGGCCACCGCGCGGTCGACGGTCGCACCGTCGGCCTCGTGGACACGGGCCACGACCGAGCCGTCGACCGGGTTGAGCTTGACGAAGAGCTCACCGGTCTCGACCCGCTCGCCGTCCACCACATTGGGCAGGGTGGGTCCTGCGGACCCCGTCCCTGGTCGGACGGACGCCGTCGTCTGGGTCACTGGCGATCCACCTGTTCAGCGCATCGGGCGGCACGGAGAGGCGTACCGCGGTCCGGAGCACCCGGGCCATCGGGTGCTGGGGGCAAAGTCTCGATCAGGTCCTCGGTGCTGAGGAAGGGCCGTCGACCGCCACATGCCGGCCGGCGCTTTCCGTACGGAAGGTCGGGAGACGCCTGGACCTTCAGCGGCCGCGTGCCGCCCCGCCGTGCGTCACCGTGGAGCCGTCACCGTCGATGCCGCCCTCCCCGTGATCGGCCTCACATCCGGGGACACGGATCGAGTCGCGGGGATCCAAGGGCTAGCGTCGGAGGCGCTATGACTGCGCTCCCCGCACCGTCCGAGTCCGCTCTCCGCCGCGCCCTGGTGCGCGCCGAGCGCGGGGTGGCCCTCGACGCCGTCGAAGCCGAGACCCTGCTGCACGCGCGCGGGCTGGCCGAGGGCGACCCGCTGGACCGCCTGCTCACCGCCGCAGCACGGGTCCGCGACGCGGGGCTGGCCAGCGCCGGCCGGCCGGGCGTCGTCACCTACAGCCGCAAGGTGTTCATCCCGCTCACCCACCTGTGCCGCGACCGCTGCCACTACTGCACCTTCGTCACGACGCCGGGCCGGCTGCGCGCCGACGGCAAGGCGCCCTACCTCTCCCCCGACGAGGTGCTCGACATCGCGCGGGCCGGTGCGGCGCTGGGGTGCAAGGAGGCGCTGTTCACCCTCGGCGACCGGCCGGAGGACCGCTGGCCCGTCGCGGCCGAGTGGCTGGAGGCGCACGGCTTCGACTCCACCCTGGGCTACCTGCGGGCGATGGCGATCCGGGTGCTCGAGGAGACCGGGCTGCTCCCCCACCTCAACCCGGGCGTGCTGTCGTGGGAGGAGATCCAGCGGCTCAAACCGGTCTCCGCGTCGATGGGAATGATGCTCGAGACGACGGCGACGCGGCTGTGGTCCGAGCGCGGCGGGCCGCACTTCGGCAGCCCCGACAAGGAGCCCGCCGTGCGGCTGCGGGTGCTGGAGGACGCCGGGCGCTCCGCCGTCCCGTTCACCACCGGCGTGCTGCTCGGCATCGGCGAGGACTACGCCGAGCGGGTCGACGCCGTCCTTCAGATCCGGGCCTCGGCGCAGCGGCACGGGCACGTGCAGGAGGTCATCGTCCAGAACTTCCGGGCCAAGCCGCGCACCGCGATGGCCGCGCACGACGACCTGGAGCTCCAGGAGTACATCGCGGCCGTCGCCGTCACCCGGCTGCTGCTCGGCCCGAAGGCGCGGGTGCAGGCGCCGCCGAACCTGTCGGACTCCACGGAGCTGGGGCTGCTGCTGCGCGCCGGGGTGGACGACTGGGGCGGCGTCTCGCCGCTCACGCCCGACCACGTGAACCCCGAACGGCCGTGGCCGAACATCGACAAGCTGGCGGCGCTGAGCGCCGAGGCGGGGTTCGAGCTGCGGGAGCGGCTGGCCGCCCAGCCCCCGTACGTGCGGCAGCCCGAGCCGTGGCTGGACCCGCGCGTGCGCCCGCACGTCTCCGCCCTGGCCGGACCGGACGGCCTGGCAGTCGAAGGCCGCATCCCGGCCGGCCTGCCGTGGCAGGAGCCCGACGAGGCGTGGACCTCCTCGGGCCGCGTCGACCTGCACGTCGAGGTGGACACGGTCGGCCGGACATCCGACCGGCGCAGCGACTTCGACGCCGTCTACGGCGACTGGTCCGAGCTCCGCGACCGGACGACGGCTGCTCGCGACGGGCGCTCGACCGCGCTGGCCACCGGCGACCCCGACGTGCTGGCAGCCCTGCTGCACGCCGAGCAGGACCCGGCCGGGCTCTCGGACGCCGAGTACCTGGCCCTGCTGGGCGCCGACGGCAGCGACCTGGAGCACCTCTGCGCGCTGGCCGACGCGGTGCGCCGTGACGTCAACGGCGACGACGTCACCTACGTGGTGAACCGGAACATCAACTTCACCAACGTCTGCTACACCGGCTGCCGGTTCTGCGCGTTCGCCCAGCGGCGCACCGACGCCGACGCCTACACGCTCTCGATGAGCCAGGTCGGCGACCGGGTCGACGAGGCGTGGGCGGCCGGGGCGACCGAGATCTGCATGCAGGGCGGCATCCACCCCGACCTCCCCGGCACCGCCTACCTCGATCTCGCGCGCGAGGTGAAGAAGCGGCAGCCCGGCATCCACCTGCACGCCTTCTCGCCGATGGAGATCGTCAACGGGGCGGCGCGCACCGGCCTGCCCTTCCGCGAGTTCCTCACCGGGCTCAAGGAGGCGGGCCTCGACTCGATCCCCGGCACGGCCGCGGAGATCCTCGACGACGACCTCCGCTGGGTGCTCACCAAGGGCAAGCTGCCGACGGCGACCTGGCTGGAGATCATCGGCACCGCGCACGAGGTCGGCATCCCGACGACCTCGACGATGATGTACGGCCACGTCGACACCCCGGCGCACTGGGTGGCGCACCTGCGCACCCTGGCCGCGCTGCAGGACCGCACCGGCGGGTTCACCGAGTTCGTGCTGCTGCCGTTCGTGCACCACAACTCCCCCATCTACCTGGCCGGCGTGGCCCGGCCGGGGCCGACGGTGCGGGAGAACCGGGCGGTGCACGCGGTGGCGAGGCTGCTGCTGCACGGCCGGATCGGCAACATCCAGACCTCCTGGGTGAAGCTCGGCGACACCGGCACCCAGGCGGTGCTGCGGGGCGGCGCCAACGACCTCGGCGGCACGCTGATGGAGGAGACGATCAGCCGGATGGCCGGCAGCGAGAACGGCTCGCTGAAGACCATCGCCGAGCTGGAGGCGATGGCCGCCGCGATCGGCCGGCCGGCCCGCCAGCGGACCACCGAGTACGGCACCCCGTCGGCCGAGCGGATCGCCACCGCCCGCTCCGCGGAGGGCCGCGCCCGGCTCACCCTGTCGGTCACCCCGCGCTGAGGTAGGCGAGCTCCACGACGGCCGCGACCACCTCGTCCCCCGCGAGCATGACCAGGTCGTTGTGGTCGGCTCCGGGCACCGCCACCACCCGGTGCAGCGCGGCGGCGGCGTCGGCCACCGCCCGGCTCTGCGCCGGCGGGACGACCGAGTCCGCGCCGCCGTACACCACCGTCGTGGACGCATCGACCTCCCGGACCTGCTCGGCCACCGGGTAGCGGTCGCGCAGCAGCGCCCGCACCGGCAGGAACGGGTAGTGCTCGCTGCCCACCGCCGCCAGGTCGACGAACGGCGAGCGGAGCACCAGCCCGGCCGGCGGGTGCTCCACCGCCAGCCCGGTCACGACCGCCGCGCCGAGGCTCTCCCCGAAGTAGACGAGCCGGTCGGCCGGCACCCCGCCGTCCCCGAGCAGGAACTCCCGCGCCGCCCGCGCGTCGAGCGCCAGCCCCGCCTCGCCGGGGGTGCCCGGGTTGCCGCCGTAGCCGCGGTAGTCGAAGAGCAGGACGGCGAGACCCTCCTGGGCGAGCGCCCGCGCCAGCGGCGCCCGCAGGCCGCGGTGGCCGCCGTTGCCGTTGGCGACGAGCACCCCGGCGGCGTCCGGCGTGCGGCCGGGGACGAACCAGGCGCCCAGCCGCAGGCCGTCGTCGGTCTCGAGCACGACGTCCCGCGCACCCGGCACGGCCTGCGCCGCCGGCGGGACGGGACCGGCGTCGGGCAGGTAGACCAGGTGGCGCTGGAACGCCCAGAGCAGACCCACGAGAAGAGTCCACAGCAGGACGACGACGGCCGCACCCAGCCCCACCCTGCGCAGCACCTCCCGATGGTCCCGCCTGCCGCGGCGGCGTTCCAGCGCTAGCGTCCGCGCATGGCAGAGGACTCGAACCCCGGCGGCACCGACCACTGGCACGCGCCGCTGCGGCACGTCCGCGCGGCCGAGCTCTCGACCGACACCGGCCAGAGCAGCGGCATGACCCGGCGGGAGGCGGTGTCCGGGAAGAGCGTCGGCGCGGAGAAGGTGTGGATGGGCCAGGCGCACGTCGCGCCCGGCACCGCCTCGGCCAACCACCACCACGGCGACTCCGAGACCGGCATCTACGTCGTCTCCGGCCGGCCGGTGTTCGTCTTCGCCCGGGACGGCGAGGAGGTGCGGCTGACCCCGGAGCCGGGCGACTACGTCTTCGTGCCGCCCTGGACCCCGCACCGCGAGGAGAATCCCGGCGACGAGGAAGCGGTCGTCGTCCTGGCGCGCAGCAGCCAGGAGGCGATCGTGGTGAACCTCCCGCCGGGGTCGCTCACGCAGCTGTGAGCTGCGCCGCCGGCTCACGTCCCCGATCACGCCCACCTGCGCGCACCAGCCGGTGGACGAGCACGGCCTGGAGCGCGTACACGGCTGCCATCGCCACGAACAGCACCGTGAGCGCGGTCCACCGGCCGACGCCCAGCGGACCGACGCCTTCGAGGTCGCTCTGCGCGATCCCGGCCGCCTGGACCGAGATGGCGACGGCGCCGAGGACCAGCACGGCCAGCGACCAGCGGGACCGCCTCCAGGCCAGCGCGACGGCGCCGGGGGCCAGGAAGACGATGTAGAAGATCGCGATGAAGGCCAGACCGCTCCAGCTGAAGGCCGTGTCGCCCCCGGCCACGAGCGCGACCAGCCGCATCAGCCCCCGCGTCAGCACCGCCCCGACCGCTCCGCCGAGCACCGCCGCCGCGGTGCCGACGGCCAGCGCCCTGAGCATCCGCCGTCCGTCCACTCCTGGCTCCTCACCCTCGACCCCCGCCTCCGCAGGGGCGCCACCCGGATCGCCGGAGAGTAGTGGCGGGAACCGCCCGACGGGTCGGTCGTCAGCGCGGGTCACGGGACCGGACCTGCCGGCGCGGGTACGACTCCGGCTCCCGGGCTGCCGGCCCGGACGTCAGTAGCCTCGGGGCCATGGGCTACTTCGGCACGCTCGTCTACAGCGAGGGACGCTGGCGCACGGGACGGCCGACCGCGGTGCCGTTCCTGATGGTCGACGTGCACGACAGCGATATCGCCACCGTCGACTACCGCGCCGCCGACGCCTCCGGCGGCCGCTTCTTCCTGGGGTACGAGCCCCGCGTCTACTTCGACGAGCCCGACGCCTCCGCCCCGGTCGACGTCGACGCCGAGGCCGAGGGCTACGCCCGGTGGGTCCGGGACGCGGTGGGCACGGACCTCGCGCCCGCCGAGGTGCGACGGCTCATGGCCTCCCCCGGCGGCGTCCCGCCCACCGACGAGGTGGTCGAGCAGACCGTCGAGCGGCTGCTGACCGTGTCCGGCCTGCCGCTCCCCGAGTGGCCGACCGACGACGACGCACCGCCCGGCTGACGCATCGTTCCCCCGGTGCCGGGTAGCGGGCGGTGCGTGCGAGCGATCTCCTACACCCAGCCCGGTGGCCCCGACGTCCTGCAGCTGGTCGACCGCCCGGTGCCCGAGCCCGGCCCCGGCGAGGTGCGGGTCCGCGTGACGTTCTCCGGGGTCAACCCCACCGACTGGAAGTCGCGCACGAACGCGCAGCCCGGCCCGGACGGGCAGGTGCCGAACCAGGACGGCTCGGGCACCGTCGACGCCGTCGGCCAGGGCGTCGAGCCGGCGATGCTCGGCCAGCGGGTGTGGATCTGGGAGGCCGCGTGGCAGCGGCCCTGGGGCACCGCCGCGGAGTACACCCTCGTCCCGGCGCGGCACGTCGTCCTCCTCGGCGAGAACACGCCGTTCGAGCTCGGCGCGGCGCTCGGCATCCCGTTCCTCACCGCGCACCGCTGCCTGACCGTCGCCGAGTCCCTCCCCGACCGGCTGGGCACCGGGGCGCTCACCGGCCACACCGTCCTGGTGCAGGGCGGCGCGGGTGCGGTGGGCAACGCCGCGATCCAGCTCGCCCGCTGGGCCGACGCGACGGTCATCGCCACGGTGAGCAGCCCGCGCAAGGCGCAGCTCGCGGCCGCGGCCGGCGCCGACCACGTCGTGAACTACAAGCAGCAAGACGTCGTCGCCGAGGTGCGCAAGATCGCCCCGAAGGGGGTCGACGCGATCGTCGAGGTCTCCGCGGCCGTCAACGCCGCCGTCGATGCCCAGGTGATCGGGATGCACGGGGCGGTCGCCATGTACGCCGACGACGGCGGCGCCGAGGTGACCGTGCCGGTGCGCGCGCAGATGGGGCCCAACGCCCGGTGGCAGTTCGTGCTGGTCTACACCGAGCCGGAGCGGGCCAAGGTGCTCGGCATCGAGGACGTCGCCACAGCGGTCGCCGACGGCGCGATCCGGGTCGGTGAGGACGCCGGCCTCCCGCTGCACGTGCACCCGCTCGCCGAGACGGCCGCCGCCCACCAGGCGGTGCAGGACGGCGCCGTCGGCAAGGTGCTCGTCGACGTCACCGCCTAGCTGTACTGACCACGCACCGGGCTAGCGTGAGCCCGGTGACCGCTTCACCCGCGCGCCCGCCTTCCCCCCTGGACCAGCTCGCCGACGGCTTCGTCGACAGCTACGCCGCGGCGCAGCCGGTGGTCGCCACCTACACCGGGGTGCGGGGGCACGACGACCGCTGGCCGGACCTGAGCACCGACGGGCACGCCGCGCACGCCGAGCTGCTGCGCCGCACCCGGGCGCAGGCCGAGGCGCTGGAACCGGTCGACCGGCGGGACGAGATCGCCCGCAGCGCCATGCTGGAGCGGCTCGGCGCCGAGCTGGACCGCTACGACGCCGGCTACGCCCAGGCCGACCTCAACACGGTCGACAGCCCGCTGCAGGGCTTCCGCGAGGTGTTCGACCTGATGCCGACGGAGTCCGACGAGGACTGGTCCACCGTCGCCGTCCGGCTCGCGGCGATGCCCGCGGCCCTGCTCGGGTACGCCCGCGGCCTGGACGCCGCCGCCGACGGGGGCCGCGTCTCGGCCGCCCGGCAGGTGCGGCTGGCGGCGGAGCGGGCGCGGCGGTGGGCGGGCACCCCGGAACGGCCCGGCTTCTTCACCCGGCTGGCGCGCGAGGCACCGGTGGAGCCGCGGAGCGCACTCGGCCGCGACCTGGCCGACGGCGCCGAACGGGCGTCGGGCGCGCTGCTGGGCTTCGCCGGGCACCTCGAGCGGGTGCTGCTGCCGCTGGCGCCCGAGGCCGACGGCGTGGGGCGCGACCGCTACCTGGTGGAGTCCCGCTACCACACCGGCGCGCGGCTGGACCTCGACGAGACCTACGACTGGGGCTGGGCCGAGCTCGCCCGCGTCGTCGCCGAGAAGGAGCGGGTCGCCGAGGAGATCGCGCCCGGTCAGGGCGTGGCCGGCGCGATGGCGGCCCTCGATGCCGACCCCGCGCGGATCATCCGGGGCCGCGCGGCGCTGCAGGCCTGGTTGCAGGAGACCGCCGACCGCGCGGTGGCCGCGCTCGACGGCGTGCACTTCGACATCCCCGAGCCGGTGCGCCGCATCGAGGGGCGGCTCACCCCCACCGCGGGTGAGGGCGTCTACTACACCGCCCCCAGCGAGGACTTCAGCCGTCCCGGCCGCATGTGGTGGTCGCTGCCCGAGGGCGTCGACGAGATGACGACCTGGCGGGAGACCACGACCGTCTTCCACGAGGGCGTGCCCGGCCACCACCTGCAGATCGGGCAGACCGTGCACGACGCGGAGCGGCTCAACCGCTGGCAGCGGCTGCTCTGCTCCTGCTCGGGCAACGCCGAGGGCTGGGCCCTCTACGCCGAGCGGCTGATGGGCGAGCTCGGCTTCCTCGAGGACCCGGGCGACCGGCTGGGCATGCTCGACGCCCAGGAGCTGCGGGCGGCGCGGGTGGTGCTCGACATCGGGGTGCACCTCGACCTGCCGATCCCCCCGGGCGCGGCGGCCGGCACGCGCTGGGACTACGACGTGGCGCTGGCCTTCCTGCGCCGGCACGTGAGCATGGAGGACGCCATGCGCGTGGACGAGCTGCACCGCTACCTCGGCTGGCCCGGGCAGGCGCCGGTCTACAAGGTGGGCGAGCGGGTCTTCCTGACCTGCCGCGAGGAGGCCCGGCGCCGGGCGGGCGACGCCTTCGACCTGGCGCAGTGGCACCGCGACGTCCTCGCCCTGGGCCAGCTCGGCCTCGACCCGCTGGCCGCCGAGCTCGCCCGCCGCTGAGCGGGCGGTCCGGCCCGCGGGCGACCCCTCAGCCGACGCCGAGGTCGCGGGCGATGAGCATCCGCTGCACCTCGCTGGTCCCCTCCCCGATCTCCAGGATCTTCGCGTCGCGGTAGAAGCGACCCACCGGGAACTCGTTCATGAACCCGTACCCGCCGTGCACCTGGGTGGCGTAGCGGGCGTTGTCCATCGCGACCTCGGAGCTGTAGAGCTTCGCGATCGACGCCTCCCGCTTGAACGGCTCGCCGCGCAGCATCTTCTCCGCCGCCCGGTAGTAGGCCAGCCGCGCGGTGGAGGCCCGCACCTCCATGTCGGCGATCATGAACTGCACCGCCTGGTTGCGGCCGATGGGCTGCCCGAACGCCTCCCGCTGCGCCGCGTACTTCACAGACTCGTCCACGCACCCCTGGGCCAGGCCGACCGACAGCGCGGAGATCGCGATCCGTCCCTCGTCGAGGATGGACAGGAACTGCGCGTAGCCGCGGCCGCGGGCCCCGACCAGGTTCTCCTCGGGCACGCGGCAGTCGTCGAAGGAGAGCTCGCGGGTGTCCGAGGCGTTCCAGCCGACCTTCGAGTAGCGCTGGCCGACGCTGAAGCCCGGCGTCCCCGACGGCACGATGATCGCCGAGATCTCCTTGCCGCCGTCGGGCCTGGTGCCGGTCACAGCGGTCACCGTCACGAGCGCGGTCAGGTCGGTGCCCGAGTTGGTGATGAACGCCTTGGAGCCGTTGATCACCCAGTGGCCGTCCTCCAGGCGCGCGGTGGTGCGCGTCGCGCCGGCATCGGACCCGCCGCCGGGCTCGGTCAGCCCGAACGCGCCGAGCGCCTCCCCGGTGCACAGCCGGGGCAGCCACTCCCGCTTCTGCTCCTCGGTGCCGAACCGGTAGATCGGCATGGCGCCGAGCGAGACGCCCGCCTCGACGGTGATCGCCATCGAGCTGTCGACCCGCGCCAGCTCCTCCAGGGCCACGCACAGGTCGAAGTAGGTGCCCCCGGCGCCGCCGTACTCCTCCGGGAAGGGCAGCCCGAACAGGCCCAGCTCGCCCATCTGCCGCACGATCTCCGTCGGGAACTCGTCCCGCTCGTAGAACTCCCCGATCTGCGGGGCGATGACCTCCCGGGCGAACTCCTGGACGGTCTTGCGCAGCGCCTCGGTCTCGCTGTCGAGCCGGTAGTCGAGCATTCAGTTCTCCTGCTGATCGGGAGCGGCAGCCGCCGGGGTCACCAGGGCCACCCGCTCGTCCAGCGCGACCGTCTGGCCCGCCGTCACCCCGAGCTCGGTCACCGTCCCCGCGATCGGGGCGGTGAGCACGTGCTCCATCTTCATCGCCTCGACGACGAGCAGCGGGGTGCCCGCCTCCACCTCGTCGCCGACGGAGGCGCGCACGACCGCCACGGTGCCCGGCATGGGTGAGGTCACGGCACCGTCACCCCCGGCCTGTCCGGCTGAGCTCGCCAGCCGCTCGTGCTCCCGCAACGCGGTCACCCGGCCGCCGGCGGCCAGCCACACCGTCCCGCCGTCGTGCACCAGCACGTAGGAGGACGACTCGCCGGCGTAGGTGACCAGCAGCCGTTCGCCGTCCCGCACCGCCCGCGCCGGGGCCGGTGCCGCGTCCCCCACGGCCACCTCGGCGTCGGCGGCCCGGCCGCGCACCCGCACGGTCACCGGGTCCGCGCCGGCCACCTGGAGGCGGCGCACCGTCCAGGCGGGCTCACCCAGTCGCCACCCGTCGGGCACGTCCCAGCGGTCGACGACGGGGCCGGTCGGCTCGGACTCCACCAGCAGCGCCAGCGCCGCGGCCGCGTAGACGTGCGCCGGCGGCTCCCCGGCCGCGGTCAACTCCTCGCCGCGACGCTCGATCAGGCCGGTGTCGAGCTTCCCGGCCACGACGTCCGGGTCGGTGAGCAGCGCGCGCAGGAACGCCGCGTTCGTCGTCACCCCCAGGACGGCGGTGTGCCCCAGCGCCCCCACCAGGCGTGCCCGCGCGGTCTCCCGGTCGGGCGCCCAGGCGATGACCTTGGCCAGCATCGGGTCGTAGTCGGTGCCCACCCGCCCGCCGACGGCCAGCGAGCTGTCGACGCGGACGCCGGGGCCGGTGGGCTCCGCGAGCCCGAGCACGGTGCCCGCCTGGGGCAGGAAGCCGCGTGCCGGGTCCTCGGCGTAGAGCCGGGCCTCGATGGCGTGCCCGTCGAGCGAGACGTCACCCTGGGCGATCGGCAACGGCTCCCCCGCGGCCACCCGCAGCTGGAGCTCCACGAGGTCCAGCCCGGTGACCATCTCGGTGACCGGGTGCTCGACCTGCAGCCGGGTGTTCATCTCCAGGAAGAAGAAGTCGCCCGGCCGATCCGCGTCGACGATGAACTCGACCGTCCCCGCCCCGGTGTAGCCGACGGCCTTCGCCGCCTCGACGGCGGCGCGGCCCATCGCGGCGCGCATCGCGGTGTCCAGCAGGGGGGACGGCGCCTCCTCGATCACCTTCTGGTGCCGCCGCTGCAGGCTGCACTCGCGCTCGCCGAGGTGGACCACCGTGCCGTGGGCGTCCCCGAGCACCTGCACCTCGATGTGCCGGGAGTTGCCGACGTAGCGCTCCACGAGCAGCGTGTCGTCGCCGAAGGAGCCGCTGGCCTCGCGCCGTGCGCCGGCGATCGCGTCCGGCAGCTCCTCCTTGGACCGCACCACGCGCATGCCCTTGCCGCCCCCGCCGGCGCTGGGCTTGAGCAGCACCGGGAAGCCCACGGCGACGGCGGCGTCGGTGACCTCGGCGTCGCTCATGCCGGGCTCCGTCCGGCCCGGGACGACCGGCACCCCGGCGGCCATCACCGTCCGCTTGGCGCGGATCTTGTCGGCCATCGCCTCGATCGCGGCGACCGGCGGGCCGATGAAGACGGTCCCCGCCGCATCGCAGGCCCGGGCGAACTCCACGTTCTCCGACAGGAACCCGTAGCCGGGGTGCACCGCCTGGGCCCCGGTGCGGGCGGCGGCGTCCAGCACCCGCTGGACGGAGAGGTAGCTCTGCGCGGCCGGGGCCGGCCCGATGGGGACGGCGACGTCGGCCAGCCGGGTGTGCAGGGCGCCGGCGTCGGCCTCGCTGTGCACCGCGACCGAGCGGATGCCCATCGCGCGCAGCGTGCGGATGACCCGGACGGCGATCTCGCCGCGGTTGGCGACCAGGACGGTGTCGAACATCTGGCTCACATCCGGAAGACGCCGTAGCCGACGTCCTCGAGCGGCGCGTTGGCGCAGGCGGACAGGGCGAGGCCGAGCACGGTGCGGGTCTGCGCGGGGTCGATCACGCCGTCGTCCCACAGCCGGGCGGTGGCGTAGTACGGATGGCCCTGCGACTCGTACTGCTCGCGGATCGGCGCCTTGAACGCCTCCTCCTCCTCGGCCGGCCACTCCTCGCCGCGGGACTCGAACCCGTCCCGGCGGACGGTGGCCAGCACCGAGGCCGCCTGCTCCCCGCCCATCACCGAGATGCGCGCGTTGGGCCAGGTGAAGAGGAACCGGGGCGAGTACGCCCGCCCGCACATCGAGTAGTTGCCCGCGCCGAAGGAGCCGCCGATGACCACGGTCAGCTTCGGCACCCGGGCACAGGCGACGGCGGTGACCATCTTGGCGCCGTGCTTGGCGATGCCGCCCGCCTCGTAGTCCCGCCCGACCATGAAGCCGGTGATGTTCTGCAGGAACAGCAGGGGGATCTTCCGGCGGTCGCACAGCTCGATGAAGTGGGCACCCTTGAGGGCCGACTCGGCGAACAGCACGCCGTTGTTGGCCACGATGCCGACCGGGTGGCCGTGCAGCCGGGCGAAGCCGGTGACCAGCGTCTGCCCGTAGAGCGGCTTGAACTCGGCGAAGCGGGACCCGTCGACCAGCCGGGCGATGACCTCCCGGACGTCGTAGGGGGTGCGCGGGTCCGGCGGCACCACCTCGACCACCGACTCCGGGGCGTGCAGCGGTTCCTCGACCGGCTCGACGTCCCACGGGCGCGGCTCGCGCGGGCCGAGCGTGGACACGATCTGGCGGACGATCTGCAGGGCGTGCGCGTCGTCGTCGGCCAGGTGGTCGGTGACCCCGCTGACCCGGCTGTGCAGGTCGCCGCCGCCCAGGTCCTCGGCGGTCACGACCTCGCCGGTCGCCGCTTTCACCAGCGGCGGCCCGCCGAGGAAGATCGTGCCCTGCTCGCGGACGATCACCGCCTCGTCGCTCATCGCGGGCACGTAGGCACCACCGGCGGTGCAGGAGCCGAGGACGGCGGCGATCTGCGCGATCCCGGCCTTGGAGAGGTTCGCCTGGTTGAAGAAGATCCGGCCGAAGTGCTCGCGGTCGGGGAAGACCTCGTCCTGCATCGGCAGGAACGCCCCGCCGGAGTCGACCAGGTAGACGCAGGGCAGCCGGTTCTGGAGCGCCACCTCCTGGGCGCGCAGGTGCTTCTTCACCGTCATCGGGTAGTAGGTGCCGCCCTTGACGGTGGCGTCGTTGGCGACGACCACGCACTCGCGGCCGGAGATGCGGCCGATGCCGGTGATGATCCCGGCGGCCGGCGCCTCGCCGTCGTACATGCCGTGGGCGGCGAGCGGTGAGAGCTCGAGGAACGGGCTGCCCGGGTCGAGCAGCGCGTCGACCCGCTCGCGGGGCAGCAGCTTGCCGCGGGCGGTGTGCCGCTCGCGTGCCCGCTCACCGCCGCCCAGGGCGACGCGCCTCAGCTGGCCGGCCAGGTCGGCGACCAGCTCGGCGTGCGCCACGGCGTTGCGGGCGGCGCCCGCCGCGTCGGCCGTCGAGGCGTGGGAGAGCACCGGTGCGTCCACGCCCGAGAGGTTAACCACCGTTCACGGTTGTGGTCCACCCCTCCCCATGGAGGGGTTAACCGCGGCTCACTGCCGGGCTAGCATCCGTCGCATGACGTCGGCCGGCGCGGGTCTGGAGCCGGGCTCCCCCGCCCGGGACAGCGCGCTGCACGCCGACGCCGCGCGGCCGTCGCGCCGCGAGCAGATCCTGCAGGCCGCCGCCCGGCTCTTCGCCGAACGCGGCTCCCGCTCTGTGGGGGTCGACGACGTCGGCGCGGCGGTCGGGGTCACCGGGCCGGCGATCTACCGGCACTTCGCCAGCAAGGACGCGATGCTCGCCGAGATGCTGCTGCGGATCAGCGCCCGGCTCGCCGACGGCGGGCGCGACCGGGTGGCGGCCGCGGGCAGCGACCCGGCCGACCAGCTCCGCGCGCTCATCGGCTTCCAGGTCGAGTTCGCCCTGGACAACCCGGCGCTGATCGTCGTGCACGACCGGGACCTCACCTCGCTGCCCGACGCCGAGGCGGCCCAGGTGCGCCGGCTGCAGCGCCGCTACGTCGAGGTGTGGGTGGCCGTGCTGGCCCGGGTGCACCCGGACGCCGACGCGGCCGCGTGCCGCGCCCGCGCGCACGCCGTCTTCGGGCTGATCAACTCCACCCCGCACAGCGCCGGCCGGCTCGACCGGCCCGCGATGGCCGAGCTGCTCCGCGCGATGGCCTGGGCGGCCGCCACCGCTCGCTAGGGGCCTCCGCCCGCGACGGGGCTACTCCAGGTCGGGCACCGGCAGGGCCAGGCCGTCGGAGGCCACCTCGTCCACCGCCGCGGTGTCCCCGGAGCCCGCACCCGCCCACGCGCTCTCGACGACGGTGACGGTGGAGCCGGAGACCGCGCTGGCGTACTGCGCCGACCGCAGCCCCGACGGGGCGCCGTCGTAGGTGACTCCCTCGCGGAGCAGGTCGCTGACGTTGCCGCTCCCGTCGCGGTCGGTGAGCGCGCGCAGCTCGCGGGCGGCGGCGTCGTCGGCCATGGTGATCCGGGAGACCGACACCACGACCGGGGCCCCGTCCACCTCGGCCGAGTACAGCGCCCGGGAGAGCCCGATGCAGTCGCGCGCGGTGAAGAACCCGGCCACCTCCCCGTAGGCGTTCCCGGCGCAAGTGCCGTCGACCTGCACCGCCTCCACGGTGTAGGTGGTGCCGTCCACCTCGCGCACCTCGCCGGGCGTGGGGCCGGCCACGACGGCGCCCGTCGGGGCCCCGCTCCCGCCCCCGGCGTCCTCGCCGGCCGGCTCACCCCCGAGCAGCCAGGCAGCGAGGACACCGACGACGAGCACCGTCGCCACCGCCGCGACGAACGCGGCGATCCGGCGGCGCTCGGCCGGTGTCCGGTCCGCTGCACGCCCCGACGCGGTGGTGCCCCACGCCGGGGAGAGCGGCGGGCGCACCGGGGGCTCGGCGGTCGGCGGCTCGGCGGTCGGCGGCTCGGCGCCGCGCGAGGCGGCCGGGAGCACCGCGGTGCGCGGCCCGGTCGGCGTGGGCGGCCCGTCGTCCACGGCGCCGCGGCGGTCGGGCGTCCCGGCCTCCGCGCGCGGCGGGGCGGGTGGACCGCCCACCTCGACGGTGTCCCGCCGGCCGGTGGCCCCCGGCGCCGGACCGGTCGGTGCGGCGGCCGCCACCGCGGCTGCGTGCGCCGAGGCCACCGAGGCGGCGACCGCGCGGGCCACCGCCGTGGCGCTCAGCGGCTCGCCCTCGCGCCCGGTGGCCCCCTCCTCGGCGCCCGGTCCGGTGCCGCGGGCGTCCGGCGGGTCGAGCAGCGGCGGGTCGACCACCGGGGAGGCGGCCATCGCCGCCGGGGCCAGGAGCTGGGGACGGCGCAGCACGTACGGCGAGTACGGGAAGGCCTCGCCGTTGAGTTCCTCGACCGCGGGGCCCCGGCCCGGCAGCTCCAGCGCCTCCAGGGCCGCCCGCACGTCGGCGGTCGTCCAGAGCCGGGGGTTCGCGACGCCGGCGTGCCGCGCGGCACGGGCGAACGCCAGCAGCAGGGAGCGGGGGTCGAGCGTGGCGACCAGGTCGCCCTCGCCGAGGTCGCCGTCGGCCGGGACCAGGCCGGTGATCTCGCCGACCAGCACCGTGAGACGGGCGATCCGCCCGGGCTCCAGCCCGGCCCGGCGCAGCTTCATCGCGGTGTCCATGCCGGCGGCCATCAACCCGTCGAGCGGCGAGGAGCCGCCACCGGCCAGGTGCAGCACCTGCTCCGGGCCCGATGCGGGCGCGATCGTCCACGGCCCCTCGGGCCTCGCCGTCACCGCCCCCGACTGCCGGAGCACCTCGACCACGCGGATCACGGCCAGGCCCTCGGGGACCAGCAGGACCCCGTCGCACTGGCGGCGGCCGATGGGTTCGTCGACCAGCGGGAGGGAGGCCACCACCGCGGCGCGGACCGAGGCGCCGGTGTCCCACCGCGCGAGCTCCCCGAAGAAGGCGCGCTCACCCGCCGTCTCCAGCGGCGCCGGGGTCAGGACCAGCACGTCGTCCTCCGGGCGGTCGGGTTCTGCGGTCGGGGCCGTGCCGGCGTGGGGCGGCGCGGGCGACCCCCGCGGGCAGCCGACCACGACGCTACGTCATCGACGCGCCGGCTCCGCTGCGCGCGCAGCGGCGGCGGGATCAGGCCGGGAGGGTGCTGGCTGCAGGCTCGTCCGCGGCGCGCCAGCGCGCCGACCACGCGCTGCCGGCCAACGCGTCGAGCGCCGCCCACAGCGCGGCGAACCCGGCCGCCACCGGCAGCACGGACCACCAGTTCCACGGCGGCAGCAGTCCCAGCTGCTCCAGCGGGAAGGCGACGGCGTAGACGGCCGCGGCCACCGCCGGGCCGGCCAGCCAGCCGGGCACCCGCCGATCCACGGCGACGTCGACCAGCACCGCGCCCACGACCAGCACCACCGGCAGCACGGACGGCGGGAAGTCCAGCGCCACCAGCCCGAGCCACATGACACCGCGGTAGCCGAGGTACCCCACGGCGACCAGCGTCGCCGTCCACCGCACCCCCACGACCCGGCGGGCGACCAGCAGCGCCAGGAGCCCCGCGCAGACCAGCCACGCCGGGTGCACCCACGACGGCACCGGCAGCATGAACATCGCCGGCGACTGGCCCTGCGAGGCCGCGAAGTCCAGCAGGGACGGCTCGGCCGTCGTCCGTCCGGCCTCGTAAGCCTCCAGGGAGAGCACGCCGTACTCCTGGTGCTGGTTCGCGAAGAGCACGTTCTCGACGAAGAACAGCCACAGGCCCAGTGAGACGAGGTCGCGGGTGCGCCCCGGCTCCGCGTACAGCCACCAGCCGCGGAGCGCGCCGGCCAGCATGATCGCCGTCCCCAGGTAGAGCAGCGCGTGGCTCGGGCTCCAGCTGGTGATGTCCAGGCCGTTGACCCGGTGGTTGACCAGGTCGACCGGGATGGCGACGAGGAAGGTCGCGGTGCCGACCTGCATCCAGCGCAGCGCGCGGCGGTCCACGCCGTAGCCGGTGTAGCTGTGGAACAGCACCAGGGCGACGACCACCGCGGTGCCCACGGTGTTGAGCAGGTGCGGCGGCGCGAGGTCGTCGCGCAGCCACTTGAAGTGCCAGGAGACGTCCCAGGACGAGCCCAGCATCTTCAGCAGGAACGCCGCAAGCCAGGCGGTGTAGATCCACCGGAGCTCGGCCTGCCCGGTGGGCCGCCCGGGCCGGCCCGGGGTCACGTAGGCGTCCCACAGCCACCGCAGCAGGGCGATCGGGTGGGCCAGGCCGGCGCGGAGCGTGCCCGGCGCCTGGGGTGCGGCGGGCGCGACGGGTGCGGGTGCAGAGGACACGGGGAGCTTCCTGACGGCGGGCGTTCGGGCGACCCTAACGGGCACGAGCGCCGAATCCGAGCCCTTCGGGTCGCGCCGTCGCAGCGGCTGGGATGCGCATCGACACGAGGGGTGATCGGGGCGGTCGTGGCGGGCGGTGCGTACTGTCGGGCGTCGTGGCGGAGAGCGCAGGGCACCTGGTCTGGATCGACTGCGAGATGACCGGGCTGGACCTCACCAAGGACAAGCTGATCGAGGTCGCGGTGCTGATCACCGACTCGGAGCTCAACGTCCTGGACCCGGGCCTGGACCTGATCATCTCCGCCGAGGACGCCGACCTGGACGGGATGACCGACTTCGTCGCCGAGATGCACGCGAAGTCGGGGCTGACCGACGCCGTCCGGGCCGCCACGCTCACCGTCGCCGAGGCCGAGCAGCAGATCCTCGCCTACGTGAAGCGCTTCGTCCCCGAGCGGCGCACCGCCCCCCTGTGCGGCAACTCGATCGGCACCGACCGCGGCTTCCTCGCCCGCGACATGCCCGAGCTCGACGACCACCTGCACTACCGGATGGTCGACGTCTCCTCGGTCAAGGAACTGGCCCGCCGCTGGTTCCCGCGGGTCTACTTCGCCCAGCCGCCCAAGGGTCTGGCCCACCGCGCGCTGGCCGACATCATCGAGTCGGTGCGCGAGCTGGCCTACTACCGGCGCACGCTGTTCGTCCCCGCGCCCGGCCCCAGCGGCGACCAGGCCAAGCAAGCCGCCGACCAGGTGGTCGGCTCCTTCGCCGGGCTGCTCGCGGCCGGGGACGCCGGGACCGCCTGAGCCCGGCGACTCCCCCGGCAGGTCGCCTCGCGGCCTCCGGTATCGTTGTCGCGTTCCCCCGGGCCGGTGCGCCCCGGGCGGAGTCACGGTGGGTGTAGCTCAGCTGGTAGAGCACCAGGTTGTGATCCTGGGTGTCGCGGGTTCGAGCCCCGTCACTCACCCCACGACGAAGGCCCTGGTCAGGACATTGACCAGGGCCTTCGCCGCATCCGGGTCCGGGTGGTGGCGTGCCACGCCGCTCCACCGCCGCACCTCTCGAGCCGCCGCGGCTCACCTCGCCGCAGCACGACCGCTCGGACGTGGTGGCCCCCCGGCCCCGCCGCAGGGACATCGCAGTGCGCGCCACGTCTTTCCTTGAACTCTCAAACTTTTGCTCCTATGGTTACTTGAAGCTTCAAGCGACAGGAGTACCCGATGTCCCTCTTCGCCATGGCGGCGCACGTGCCCGCGCAGCGCACCGGAGCCGGAGCGGTGACGGACGCGGCAGTCCGGACCACGGTGACCGTGCCGCTGCGCTTCCCCGACGGGTATGCCACGACCGCGGACGTGTCCACCTTCGACGGCCTGGTCGACGGCAGGGAACACCTCCTGCTCGGCCTCGGCGACTGGCGGCGGGTCCTCGAGGGCTCGGCGGCCGGAGGGCCTGCGCCGCTGGTCCGCCCGCACAGCGAGTGCCTGACCGGCGACGTCTTCGGCAGCGAGCGGTGCGACTGCGGCCCGCAGCTGCGGGAGGCGATCGAGCGCATCACCGACGCGGGCGGCTTCCTGCTGTATCTGCGCCAGGAGGGCCGCGGGATCGGTCTGTACGCCAAGCTGGACGCCTACGCCCTGCAGGACGCCGGGCTGGACACCTATGCCGCCAACGTCGCGCTGGGGCGCGGCGAGGACGAGCGCGACTACGCGGTCGCCGCCCAGATGCTGCGCGCGCTCGGTGCCGAGCGCATCCGTCTCCTGTCCAACAACCCGGACAAGGCGGGCCAGCTGGAGCTGCACGGCATCGCCGTCACCGAGCAGGTGCCCACCGGGCTGCACCTGACCGAGTCGAACACCCGCTACCTGATCGCCAAGCGCGACCACACCGCGCACACCCTCGACCTGCCGCTCGTCGGCTGATCGGAGCACACCCATGACCCGCGCCACGAAGACGGCCGACACCTCCGTCCCGCTGCACCCGCTGCTGGCCGAGCGCTGGAGTCCCCGCGCCCTCGACCCGCAGCACGAGCTCGGCGCGGAGCAGGTGACTGCGCTGCTCGAGGCAGCCCGCTGGGCGCCGAGCGCCTCCAACACCCAGCCGTGGCGATTCGCCGTCGCCCTGCGCGGCACCGCCGACCACGGCGCCGTCCTCGACACCCTCGCCGCTGGCAACCGAGCCTGGGCGCACGCCGCCTCCGCGCTCGTCGTGGTCGCCGCGACGGAGGAGGACGCCGATGGCGCCGAGCGGCCGTGGGCCCGCTACGACACCGGCCAGGCCGTGGCGCACCTGTCGATCCAGGCCCAGTCCGAGGGACTGGCCGTCCACCAGATGGGTGGTTTCGATGCCGCCCGCCTCCGGGCCCTGCTGCCCACCGGCGTCACACCACTGGTCGTGCTGGCCGTCGGCCGCCGGGACGCGACGGCCCGGTTGGCCGAGCCGTTCGCCGGCCGCGAGACTGCAGCCCGGACGCGGCTGCCGCTGGGAGCTCTCCAGCTCGCCGTCGCCCCGGTGCCGGAGCACGCGCAGGTCTGACCGCAGCCCGGACCACCGGCACCGCACACCTTCGGAGACCAGCATGAGCGCCACCACCCCGCTGAGCAGCACAGCCGCAGCCGACGCGCTGATCGACCCCCGCCACCCGTTCGTCGCGCACCTGCGGCACGACGCGGCTGCCGGGCCGCACCGTGGCTGGACGCCGGACGACGGCCCGCTGCCGGCGCTCTACATCAGCCACGGTGCGCCTCCGACCTTCGAGGACGGCCGGTGGATGCGGCAGCTGCACGACTGGGCCCGCGCTCTCCCGCGTCCGAGGGCGATCCTCATCGTCAGCGCGCACTGGGAGTCCGACGGCCTGGGGATCACGAGCACGGCCCCGACCGAGCTGGTCTACGACTTCGGCGGGTTCCACCCCATGTACCGCCGCATGCGGTACGACACGCCCGACGCCTCCGTGCTCGCCGGCCAGGTGCTGTCGGTCCTGCCGGACACCCAGCACGTCCACGAGCACCGCAACCGCGGGCTCGACCACGGCGCCTGGGTACCGCTGAAGGTCATGTACCCGGCCGCTGACATCCCGGTCCTCCAGCTGAGCCTGCCGACGCACGACACCACCGCGCTGCTCGCCCTCGGCGAACGGCTGCGGTCGCTGCGGTCGGAGGGGGTGCTGGTCATCGGTTCCGGCTTCATGACCCACGGCCTGCAGTACATGGACTGGTCACGGCCGGACGCCGTCCCCGGCTGGTCGGCCGATTTCGACGCGTGGGTGACCGACGCCCTGGACCGCGGAGACGTCGAGGAGCTCGCCCAGTTCCGCTTGCGGGCCCCCGGTCTGCGCTACGCCCACCCGACCGTCGAGCACTTCACCCCGCTGTTCGTCACGCTGGGCGCCGCCACCGAGCCCACCGCACCGGTCACCACCGCCGTCGACGGGTTCTTCCTGGGGCTGTCCAAGCGGTCCTTCCACATCCTCTGACGTCGAGAGCCCTGATGACCCGCCCCATCGACGACCCGCTGCTCCTGGACCGCGCCACGGAGGTGGGGGATCTGCCGGTGCGCTGGCTGGACGACGAGGAGATGGCCACCTGGCTGTCCCTGGTCCAGGTCCTCCAACTGCTGCCGCAGGCGTTGGACCGGCAGCTCCGCCAGGACGCAGGGATCAAGCACGCCTACTACCAGGTCCTGGCCGTCCTCTCCGCTCAGCCGGAGCGGACGCTCAGCATGGGGGAGCTCGCCCGGCAGACCGCGACCAGCCCGTCACGCCTCAGCCACGCCGTCGCCGCGATGGAGGAGCAGGGCTGGGTGAGCCGCTGGCCCTGTCCGACGAACCGGCGGATCCAGTACGCCACGCTCACCGACCCCGGGATGTCACTGCTGGAGAGGGTCGCTCCGGGCCACGTCGCCGAGGTCCGCCGGTTGGTCTTCGACCGGCTCACCTCCGCCGAGGTCACCCAACTGCGGTCGATCGCGCTCAGGCTGCTCACCACCGGCACGGCTGACCCGCGCGACCGCGAACCGTCTTCGGGCTGACCGGCCGTTCGTCCCGCCGGCTCGCCGGGTCGAGCCGGACCGACCGGGTCACTCAGGCGGGTGCAGCGTCCGCCTGGCCCACGCGTCCGTCGCTGCGGTGGCCTCGCATGTCGCGGGGGCTCGTAGCTGGAGCCACCGCCGGGGGCACCGCTCCCGATCCATCGGCCAGCACGGAGCAGGAGTCGCACATCGCCGCGCCGGTCGGGCAGGAAGCGGGCCGTCGGGGCCCTCCGCCGTGAACACCGGTGCGGTTCACCGACGAGCAGGGCCGCCGGGCAGCCTGCGCGGTGACCGGCCGCAGGCGTCGTAGCCTCGTCGGGAAAGGGGGTGGGCGCGGTGGCTCGAGGATGGACAGCACTGCTGCTGGCCGCCGTCTTCGCGGTCCACGGCCTGCAGTGCACCGCCGCCGCCACCGACCACCCGGCGGAGCACGGCATCGCAGCCCTCGCCGCGATCCCGGTCGAACCGCTGGACGACGGTGCGACGAGCACCGGGACCGATGCCCACGGCGCCACCCGCGGCGCGTTCTCGGCGGTTGCCGCCACCGCTCCGCTGGCCGGCCTGCTCGCCGCCGACCACGGCAGCGCGCCGACCGGAGCAGGCGGCCACCTGTGGGCGCTGTGCCTGGCCGTGCTCGCCGCCGGTCTGGCGCTGCTGCTCACCCTGCTGCCCCGCCTGCTGGCGCCGCTGCCGGCGGCGTGGGCGCGGCTGCGCACGCACGCTTCCATCGGCCTGGCACCACTGCGCCCGCCGGACCTGCACTCACTCTGCCTGCTGCGGATCTAGGCCGACCGCCTGTACCGCCCCGCCCTCAGCGACCGTGCCGGCCGCGGTGGCGGTACGCGCGCATGCCCACCGGTTCGCTTCCGCAGCTCCAGGAGTACCCCACCATGACCCGCACCACCGCACGCCTGACCGGCCTGGTCGCCGCTCTGCTCGCCGGCGCAGTCGTCCTCGCCGGGTGCGCTGACGACGACCTCGACGCCGCCGGGCACGGCTCGATGACGAACGGCAGCACCCCCTCGGCCGGCTCCTCGGCCGATCGAGCCGCGTTCGACGACGCCGACGCGGCATTCGCCCGCGAGATGATCCCGCACCACCGGCAGGCGATCGCCATGGCCGAGCTGGCCGAAGGGCGCGCCGCTGACCCCCGTGTGCTCGACCTGGCAACCCGCATCCGAGCCGCGCAGGGGCCCGAGATCGAGACGCTGACCGGCTGGCTGGAGGACTGGGACGCCGACGGCGGCCACACCGACGTCGGCAAGGGCGGCATGGACCACCCCGACGACATGGACCACGGCGACGGCGGGATGATGTCGGCGGACGACATGCACGCGCTGATGTCCGCCACCGGCGCCGAGTTCGACCGCCTCTTCCTGTCGGGCATGATTGCCCACCACCAGGGCGCGGTGGGGATGGCGGCCGGCCTGTCCGCGGACGGCCGCAACGCCGAGGCGCTCGCGCTGGCCGCCTCCGTCCGCGAGAGCCAGAACGCCGAGATCGCCGAGATGCAGCACCTGCTCACCGAGCTCGGCGGCTGATCCGGCCCGCGGCGGGGCGGGCGCACCGGCCTGCCCCGCCGCACCGGAGCCGACCCGGCACTGCACCGATCTGGAGTTGTCCCATGCGCTTGGCACGCACGGCTCATCGCTCGCTCGCGGGCGCCATCCTGCTCATCTCGCTGACCGGCTGCGCGGCCACCGGCGACGCCGCCGCACCCGAGACGGCCGACACCACCGGCACGCTCCCGGCCGCGCACGTGCACGCCGTCGCCGTCGACCCCGGCGACGGTGCGCTGCTGCTGGCCACCCACGAGGGATTGATCACCATCGGCGACGACGGACGACTGGCAGCTGCCGGCCCGGCCATCGACCTCATGGGCTTCACCGTCGCCGGGCCGGACCACTACCTGGCGTCGGGGCACCCCGGGCTGCGCACGGACCTGCCCAACCCGGTCGGCCTCATCGAGAGCACCGACGGCGGGATGAGCTGGAGGCCGCTGTCCCGCGCCGGCGAGTCGGACTTCCACGCCCTGACCGCCCTGCCCGGCGGCGGGGCGCTGGGCTACGACGGGTCGCTGCACCGCACCGCCGACGGCATCACCTGGGAGCAGCTGGACATCCCGGCCGAGCCGCACCCCCTCGCCGCCGCCCCCGACGGCCAGGTGCTGGCCACCACCGGCGCCGGGCTGCTGCGCTCCACCGACGCCGGGGCCACGTGGGCGCCGGTGGACGGCGCTCCGCTGCTGCAGGTGGTGACCTGGTCCGGCGACGGCACCGCCGCGGTCGGCCTCACGCCGGACGGGGCGGTGTGGACCAGCACCGACGCCGCGGTCAGCTGGGCCCAGCGGGGGCAGCTGGACGGGACGCCGCAGGCGGTCGGAGCGACCACCGCCGACGGCGACCTGCGCGTCCTCGTGGTGACCGACGACGGTCTGCTGGAGTCCACCGACGGCAGCGCCACGTTCACCACGCTGTTGCCCACCTGAGCCCGGCGCCGCGGACAGCGAGCGCGGACGGTGCCGACGGGCGAAAGTGGCCCCGCCGGCCGGCCCCGTGCCGCGGTCGCCACCGAGGTGGCCGTCGGCGCCGCTCAGCCGGTCGGGCAGTCGCGCAGCGCGGAGCCCTCGAACTCGGGGACGGGTCGGGCCTGCGCCTCCTCGGGGGTGGTCGCCTTCCCGTTCTGCTCGATGTCCTCGATCAGCCACTCCATCTCGGCGATCTCCCGCTCCTGGGCGCGGATGATCTCGACGGCGAGCTGGCACACGCGGACGTCGTCGATGTCGGCGCGCTCGGAGCGGGTGATGGCCAGCGAGTGGTGCGGGATCATCGCGTTCATCCAGGCGGAGTCCTGCACGGTCGCCTGGGTGCGGTCCAGGGCGATGCCGCCGCCGAGCAGCAGCAGGCTCACGGCCACGATCGCGATGTTGCCCTTCATGTTCTTGTACATGTTGAGCATCCAGGCCAGCATGACCAGCCCCATGGTGCCGCCCATGGTCAGCGCCATGAACACGCGGCTCTGGCTGAACTGGACGTGGCTCCACTCCCAGGTGCCGGCGAACATCGTCCAGTACATGACCACCATGGACGTGGCGATCATCGCCGCGAAGCGGGCATACATCTTCCGCTGCATCTTCGTCTGCATCCCGCCGTGACCGGAGTCGTCGTGGTGGTCCGACTCCTCGCCACCGTGCCCGTGCCGGTGCTCTTCGTTGCTGCTCTTGGTCGCCATGGGGTGGTACTCCGTTCTCTCGCCGCCGGTCTCCGGTGCGGGTGTGGGTGGTCTGCCGTGCCGACGTCCCCGCGCCCGTTCGGGGCTGCTGGTGCGCCGGGACGTCTGCTGATCAGGTCGGGGTTGCGGTCAGCCGAGGGAGCTGATGAGGTCGCGGCACGCCTGCTCGCAGCGCCGGCAGGCCTCGGCGCAGATGCGGCAGTGCTCGTGCATCTCGGCGTGCTCGGCGCACTCGTCACCGCATGCCTTGCACGCCGCGGCGCAGGCCTCCAGCACCGCCCGGGTGAGGTTGGCGTCGTAGCCGGTGTGCCGGGAAAGCACCCGGCCGGTGCTGTCGCACACGTCGGCGCAGTCGAGGTTGGTGCGGATGCACGTGGTGAGCTCGGCGACGGTGTCCTCGGACAGGCACGCGTCGGCGCAGGCGGTGCAGGCCTGGGCACAGTCGAAGCACGCTTCGATGCACTCCCGGAGCTTGTCCTTGTCCACCCCGCCGAGGCCCTCGGGGTAGGTGTCGAGCATCTGCGCGGCCACGGTCATGGCTACCTCCTCGATGTCCGGCGCCGGAGGGCTCGGGTGCCGCCCGGGACTGTCGCCGGCCGATCCGTGCTACCCGTAGACCCGTACGGGTATGAGCGCATCGGAGGTGTTTCTCGGATGACCGAACCCACCCACGCCCATCCGGTCGACCCCGGACGCGTCGCGCACGCCCGCGCCCGGCTGCCCAGCCGTGACGAAGCAGCCCAGCTGACCAGCGTGCTGAGCCTGATGGCCGACCCCACGCGGGCCCGCGTGCTGTTCGCCCTCGACGTGGTCGAGGAGCTGTGCGTCGGCGACCTGGCCCTGGCCCTGGAGGCCAACGAGGACGCCGTCGGCTACGCGCTGCGGCTGCTGCGCACGGCGGGGCTGGTGGTCAACCGCAAGCAGGGTCGCGTTGTGTACTACCGCCTCGCCGACGGCTTCCCCGAGCCGCTGCGCGAGCACTGCCTGCGCCAGCTGATCGCCCTGTCCCAGGCGCCGGCGCCCGACGAGGGCTGAGAGGCCACGCATCGCAAGCCCCGGCTGATCGCCCCCGACCCGTGCGGCCACGGCCCGGCGGCCAGTACGGCTACCGCCGCAGGGTCCGGCTCATCTGGCGCTGCCGCGGCTCCGCTAGCGCACACCACACGCTCGGAACGAGAGGAAGCTCATGGACTGGCTCATCACCGCCGGCGGCGCGGGGATCGTCCTGTTCGCCGTACGGGACATGTTCCACACCATCTGGCATCCCAGCGGCCAGGGCACCCTCAGCCGACTGGTCGTCCTGATGGTCTGGCGCGGATCCCGCCTGCTGAAGCGCCGCGCCCAGCAGAGCTCGGTCGTGGGCCCGGTGGCGCTGCTCGGTGTGATCCTCACCTGGGCGGCCACCATCGTCGCGGGCTGGACGTTGATCTACTGGCCGCACATGACCGAGGCGTTCTCCTTCGGCTCCAGCCTGGCTCCCGCCCAGCGCAGCGACTTCCTCGACTCGCTGTACCTCTCCCTGGTCACCGTCGCGACCCTCGGCTACGGCGACATCGTCCCCCAGCAGCCCTGGTTGCGGCTGACCTCGCCGTTGCAGGCGCTGATCGGCTTCGCGCTGCTCACCGCCGCGGTGTCGTGGGTCCTGCAGATCTACCCGGCGCTGGCCCGGCGCCGGACCCTGGCCATCCGGCTGGCCCTGCTGGGGCGGGCCGCCGCCGCACAGCTGCTGCCGGCGGACTCCTCGTCCTCGGCCACGCTGCTGCACTCGCTGGCTGGTGAACTCACCCAGCTCCGCGTGGACCTGACCCAGTACGCCGAGACCTACTACTTCCGCGAGGCCGATGCGGCGGCATCGCTGCCGGCGCAGCTGCCCTACGCCCGTGAGCTCGCCCGAGCCGGCCAGGAATCCACACACGCGGAGTTGCGGTTGGCCGGGACGGTGCTGGCCGAGGCAGTGCAGGACTACGCGCACGTGCTGGCGCGGCAGTTCCCACTCGCCGGAGACAGCATAGGGACCGTGCTGCAGAACTACGCCGCGGACCACGGCCACCCCGGATCCTGACCGGTGCGCACCCCGACCAGCCCGTTCGTCGGCCCGGCCGTTGCTCCTCGCGGGGAGATCTCTGCCCCGCCGTGCGACGGGCTCGCCGGCTGGCTCCGGACCCTGGGTGACATCGGGGGCAACGGTCAGGCACAGAGGGCCCGTGGAGGCCCAGGGACGCAGGAGGACGGTCATCGATCGGCTGGCCTGGACATCCACGGCCAAGCCGGGACCGGCCCCAGTCGGGGGTGCCAGCCCCATCACTCACCTCATGGCGAAGTCCCCGGGCAGGCAACTGACCGAGGCCTTCCCCGTTCCGGCGTCGGGTCGACCACGCCGGCGCCGGAGTCGCTCGCAGATCCGCCCGGGCCGCCGGGCCGGTCAGCTCGTCGCCGGTCCCGCTGCCGCCGGCTGGTGCGTGCACACCGCGGGCCGATCGTCCGGCGGGAGGTGCCGCAGGCCCAGCGCGCGGTCCAGCAGCCGGAACCGGTAGACGGCGTTCAGCAGGAGGAACCAGAGGGCCAGGGTCGGCACCACCACCGAGAACATCGGCTCGGACGCGTCGGCGAGGTCGAAGTAGTTCGTGAACCAGGGGACGTAGAGACCCCCGGTGAGCGCGACGACCAGCACCGCGGCGAGGGCGGCCGGTCGCCTGTCGCCGTCGGGTTCGGTCCAGGACGCGAACATCCGGGACGGCGGCTTGAGGAGAACAATCAGCAGGAAGGCGGCGTAGGAGACGAAGGTCGACAGGGCGGTCTGCGCCTCCAGCGTCGCTGCCGCTTCGGCGAACCCGACGTCGTCGGCGGACAGGCCGGTGTACGACTCGAGCTCCGCCACCGCGAACGCCGGGAGCCGGGCGTCGCCCAGGGCCTGCAGCAGATTCGTGTACAGCAGTGCGTACACGGCCACACCACCTGCCGCGGTGAGCACCGCCGCCGGGACGACGAAGCGGCCGAGGGTGGCCAGCAGCTGCGGGTCCGGCGGTGCCGGACGTGCCCACGCCGTCAGCAGCAGGGTCGGGACCCCGACGGTGAGCAGGGTCAGCCCCACCTGTGCCGGGGAGTACGGGAATCCCAGGCCCAGCATCGTGACGGCCAGGATCACCAGACCCTGGGTGCTCACCCGGGCCAGGAAGAGCTGCAACGACGTCGACAGGCCGCTGATGATGCGGCGACCCTCCCGCTGCGCGGGTACCAGCGCGGCCAGGGAGTCGTCGGTCAGGACGATGTCGGCGACGTCCCGCGTCACCGCGCTGCCGCTACGCATCGCCACCCCGACGTGGGCGGCCTTCAGCGCGCGGGCGTCGTTGACGCCGTCCCCGAGCATGGCGACGTAACGGCCCTGGCGGCGCAGCGCACCGACGAGCCGCTCCTTCTGCTCCGGCGCGATGCGGCCGAAGACGGTGGTGCGGCTGACGAGCTCGTCCAGCTGCGGGTCCGGCAGGGAGTCGAGGTCGCCTCCGCTGACCGGGACCCCGCTCTCCAGCCCCGCCTGACGGGCGAGGGCGGCGACGGTCCGGGGATCGTCGCCCGAGACGACCTTCACCTCCACGCCGTCGTCGATGAGCCGGGCGATCGTCTCGCCGACGCCCTCCCTCAGCTGGTCGGCCAGCGCGACGAGGGCCAAGGGCTCGAGGTCGGGCAACCGGGGCCGGCCGGAGGTGTCACGCAGCGGAACCAGCGGGTCGGCAGCGCGGGCGACGAGGAGCACCCGGAGACCGCGTGCCGTCCGCTCGGTGACGGCGCTCGTGCCCGGGGTGCCGGACAGGTGCGGGTCCAGCGCCTCGGGTGCCCCCAGGACGTACACCCCGTCGTCGGTGCGCAGCGCGCTCCACCGCAACGACGAGGAGAACGGGATCTCCTCCCGCACGTGCCACGGCTCCCCCGGGAGCGCAGCGGCCAGGGCCGTGGAGGTCAGGTTGGCCGAGGCCGCACTTCGAGCCATCGACCCGATCACCCCCTCGACGTCGGCGCGTCCCAGCGGTCCGACCGGTGCGACCTCCACGAGGGTGAGCCGGCCGGTGGTGAGCGTGCCGGTCTTGTCGGTGCAGACCACGTCGACGTTGCTCATCGACTCCACGGCGTTGACCTGCTGCACCAGGGCGCCGTGCCCGGCGCTCTTCGCCGCACCGACGGCGTAGGCGACCGCGATGAGCGTGAACAAGCCGTACGGCACCAACCCCGACAGCACCGCCGTCGTCTGCACCACGCGGACGAGTGGGAAGCCCTCCAGGACGGCCTGCGCCAGGATCGTCACGCTCATCAGCGCGACGAGCAGCATCACCAGCCGGACGACGAACTGGATCCGACGTTGCAGCGGCGTCGTGTCGGTCGAGAGCCGACGGGCGTCGGCGGTCAGCCGGCTGGCGTAGCTCGCCGCGCCGACGTCGCGCGCGAGCTGGTGCCCTCCACCGGCCACGCAGAAGCTGCCCGACAGGAGGTCCTCGCCGGGCTTCTTCACCTGCGGGTCGGGCTCGCCGGTCAACAGGGACTCGTCGGCCTCGACCCGGCCACCGGCGAGCACCGGTCCGTCGACGACGACCTGGTCACCGGGACGCACGTGCAGCACGTCGCCCTCGACGACCTCGTCCGGGGCCACCTCGACGTCGCGGCCGCCGCGGACGACGGTGACCGGGCTCCGGTTCAGCAGCTGCAACCGGTCGAGCTTGCGCTTGGCCCGGATCTCCTGGATCGCGCCGATGGCGGCGTTGACCAGACCGAGGCCGACGCTGACGACCGCGTCGTTGACCCGGCCGAGCGACAGCAGGGCGGCACCGATGGTGAAGAGGATGAGGTTGAAGAAGGAGAAGACGTTGGTGCGCACGACCTGGGCGTAGCTGCGGGACGTCCCGCGGACGGCCGTGTTGCCCCGGCCGCGCCGGCGACGGGTCTCGGCCTCCTCCGGTGACAGCCCGACCGGACCCCCTCCGCCCCTGCTGTGCGCGGGGTCGACCTGGTCCACGTCCACCTCGCCCTCTCGCGCCCGCATCGGCGGTCCGCACGGCCGCCCGGGACCACCACCCGCGCCGTCGCCGGTCACTGCGCGGGAAGCACCTCCCGGACAGTCTGTGCTGTGGCGGCCGCGGCGGCTCGCCGGGTCCCGCGACCGCTCGGGCGGTCAGCTGCTGCGCCGCCGCGAGGCGAGCGCCAGCGCGAGGGCGGCGGCACCGGCGGCCAGGCCGAGCACGCCGACGACCAGCGCGGTCACGGCCAACCCGGAGCCGTCGGTCGAGTCGTCGGCGGCCGTGGCGTCGGCGGCCGTCCCGGTCGCGGCGCCGTCGGACCCCGCCGAGGCACCCGACGTCGAGCCGGTTCCGCTCCCGTGCGCGGCGTCGCCCCCACCGGTCAGCGAGAGCACGGGCGCCGGGCTCTCCGGCTCGTCCTGCCCCTCGATGGTCGGCTCGATCCACGCCTGCTCGGTGCCGTCGTCGTAGGTCTGGATCGCCGGGAAGGAGATCTCGTCCACCTCGGGGATGGGGCCGGCGCTGATGGAGAAGGTCTGGTACTCGCCGGGGGCGATCCCGGCGCCCGGGTCGGCGGTCCAGGTGATCTCCGAGACCGCCTCGGTGACCTCGCTGCCGTGCACCTCGACCGGCGGGTCGACCGGACCGGTGGTCGTGGTCGCGCTCCATCCGGGCACGGGCTTCACGCTGACCGAGGCGAGCGGGGTGTCGGCCGGGATCTGCACCCGCAGGGAGACGGTCGAGGCGGTGTCGCTCTCGTTCGGCACCCGGAAGGTCAGCTCGCCGAACCCACCCGGGGCAGCGTCGCTCGAGGACACCCGGACGTGCGCCGACGCCGCGCCCGCACCGGCGGCGAGGACCACGACCGTGGCCAGGGAGGACGCGGCGAGCGCGCGGAGGGGGCGGACGGGCACGGCAGGCTCCTTCGTCGACCGCCGGTGCGGCACCGTGCCGGATCCGTGCGGTGGTCCAGTAGTCGCCCGCGCACCCGCTGCGGTTCCCGGCCCGCGCCGGAGGTGACCGCGGTCACCCGCCCGCGGGACGCCGCGGCTGCCCCGCGCGACGCCCGGTTCCACCGGAGGGCGCCGGGTGCGACGTGAGCAACGACTCACCGGCCAACCCTGACGTGAGGGACGAGTTGCGGGCAGACTGCTCCTGACACCGGCGAACCAGCTGCCGGCGCGGCGCACCGGCAGGAGCCGACGCCGCCGCCGAGCGGCGCGCGACCGCCGCGGCGCACCGGTGCGCCGCTCCTCCGGCACCACCCGGTGCTGCCCGCCTGCGCCCGAGACGGCGCACCCGAACGAGACGGATCCATGTCCTCAGCCACCGCTGCCCCGCCCGCGCCCCGCTTCCGCCGGCCGGCGTGGCTGTCCCCGGGCACCGCCCGCACCGAGGTCCTCGCCGGCCTCGTCGTCGCGCTGGCGCTCATCCCCGAGGCGATCAGCTTCTCCATCCTCGCCGGTGTCGACCCGCGCGTCGGGTTGTTCTCCTCGTTCGTCATGGCCGTGGTGATCGCCTTCACCGGCGGCCGGCCGGCGATGATCACCGCCGCCACCGGTGCGATCGCGCTCGTCGTCGCCCCGCTGGCTCTCGAGCACGGCGTGGAGTACCTCTTCGCCGCCGTCGTGCTGGGCGGGGTCTTCCAGGTGCTGCTGGCCGCCGCCGGCGTCGCCCGGCTCATGCGGTTCATCCCGCGCAGCGTCATGGTCGGCTTCGTCAACGCCCTGGCGATCCTCATCTTCACCGCCCAGCTGCCGCACCTCGTCGACGTCCCCTGGCTGGTCTACCCGCTGGTCGCCGCCGGGCTTGCGATGATCTTCCTGCTGCCGCGGCTGACGACCGCCGTCCCCTCGCCGCTGATCTCCATCGTGGTGCTCACCGGGCTCACCGTCGCCGCCGGCTGGACCCTCCCGGACGTCGGCGACCAGGGCGAGCTCCCCGACAGCCTGCCCTTCCTCGGCATCCCGGCGGTCCCGTTCACCTGGGAGACGCTGACGATCATCGCGCCCTTCGCGCTCGGCGTGGCCCTCGTCGGGCTGATGGAGTCGCTGATGACGGCGAAGCTGGTCGACGACCTCACCGACACGGCCTCGGACAAGACCCGCGAGTCCTGGGGCCAGGGGGTGGCGAACGTGGCGTCCGGCCTCTTCGGCGGCATGGGGGGCTGCGCGATGATCGGCCAGACGATGATCAACGTGAAGTCCGGTGCCCGCACCCGGCTGTCGACCTTCCTCTCCGGCGCGTTCCTGCTCGTCCTGGTCGTCGCGCTCGGCGACGTCGTCGCGATCATCCCGATGGCCGCCCTCGTCGCCGTGATGGTCTTCGTGTCGATCGCCACCTTCGACTGGCACAGCCTGCGGACCATCCACCGCATGCCCCGCAGCGAGACGACGGTGATGCTCGTGACCGTCGCCGGCACCCTGGTCACCCACAACCTCGCGATCGGCGTGGGCGTCGGCGTGCTCACCGCGTGCGTGCTCTTCGCCCGCCGGGTCGCCCACCTGGTCGAGGTCACCAGCGTCCTCGACCCCGACGGCGGCACCCGCGTCTACTCGGTGCACGGCGCACTGTTCTTCGCCTCCAGCAACGACCTGGTCTCCCAGTTCGACTACAACGGCGATCCGGACAGCGTCGTCGTCGACCTCTCCGACGCCCACGTCTGGGACGCCTCCACCGTCGCCGTGCTCGACGCCATCCGGCACAAGTACGAGGTGCGCGGGAAGACCGTCGAGATCACCGGCCTCAACGGGCACTCGGCCGACCGCTTCGAGCGGCACACCGGCCGGCTCGCCGGGGCCCACTGATGCAGGTGACGCGCACGGGCCTGCTGCAGATCGGCCAGGTCGCCGAGCGCACCGGGCTCAGCCTGCGGACCATCCGCTGGTACGAGGAGGAGGGCCTGGTCGTCCCCACCTCGCGGACCGACGGCGGCTTCCGGCTCTACAGCGCCGACGACGTCGCCCGGCTCGAGGTGATCAAGCGGATGAAGCCGCTGGGGTTCGCGCTGGAGGAGATGCGCGAACTGCTCGGACTGCTCGCCGATCTCGACGCCGGCACCGGCGACCGGGCGCAGCTGCTCGACCGGCTGCGGATGTTCCACGAGGCGGCAACCGCGCGGGTCACCGCGCTGCGCGAGCAGCTCGCCGTCGCCGAGGGGTTCGCCGACGGTCTCGCCGGCCAGTTGGACGCACGGGGCTGACCGCCGTCCGGCTAACCGGCGCTGCCCGCGTCCAGGGCCAGCTCCTCCACCCGCACCTCCGGGTCGAGCACCCGTGCGGCGAGGTCGTCCAGGGACGTCCCCACCGCGTACGCGTGGGCCCGGAGCAGGGCGAGGGCGTCAGGGCTCGGGATGCCCAGGGCGGAGTTCACGAAGCCGATCGCCTGCCACACCGTGGACCGGCGTTCCGCGGCCGGCGCGTCCAGCCAGGCGGGGCCGTCCGACGCGGCCCGGGTGCGCCGGCTCTGGTCCTGCAGGACCGCGGCGACCTGCTCGCTGACCACCACGGCGTCCCGCAGGCTCAACGCGCCCACGTCCTGCGGCGGGACGACGTACAGGTCGAGCGCACCGATGCCCCGCAGGTCGTCGCGGAGCGGCAGGGAGATGGTGCCCCGGATGGGGGTGCTGGTGACCAGCGCGTCGTGGAAGCCCGGCCATCTCGAGCGGATGGTCGCCTCGTCGGCGAGCACGATCTCGCCCGTCGCGTGCGAGGTCAGGCAGGGGCCCTCGCCGGTGGTGAACTGCAGGCGCTCGGCCTCGGCCGAGACCGGGTCGCTCGCGCCGAGCGGCAGGCGCCGGTCGGCGGCGAAGAACAGGCTGATGCCGGCGCCGGCCACGGGCAGGACCCGCGCGCAGGCCACGGCGAGCCTTTCGGGCAGCAGCTCCGGCCCGGGCAGGTCGACCGCGGACGCGGCCAGCGCGATCTGGAAGTCTTCGACGAGTGCCACGGGACTCCTGTGCTCGTGCGCAGCACCGAGCACCGCGCCCCTTCCGGCGGGGCTGGCCGGCAGAGCGGTGCTTGTCCGGGAGGCCGGTGGCGGAAACACGCGACCGGGGTGGGGGGGGGGGGGGGGGGGGGGGGGGGGGGGGGGGGGGGGGGGGGGGGGGGGGGGGGTGGGGGGGGGGGGGGCGGGGGGGGGGGGGGGGGGGGGGGGGGGGGGGGGGGTGGGGGGGGGGGGGGGGGGGGGGGGGGGGGGGGGGGCGGGGGGGG
>NZ_JBJGZZ010000024.1:0-49972 GCF_054050775.1 Blastococcus sp. SYSU DS0533
GGCCGGTCCCGCGGACCGGCCGCCCCGGCGGTCAGACCCTGGTGTTGCGCTTGGTCCAGCCCCAGGCGGCGGTGGCCAGGAACAGCACCACACCGATGATCAGGAGCCAGAACAGCCCCTCCACGACCGCACCGACGACAGCGAGCGCCAGCCACACGACCAGAAGCAGTCCGATCAGCCCGAGCACGGCATCCTCCTCCCACTCGGCGCGGGCCCTCGGCGACCGCGCGCACGTCCGACGTGGTGGTTACCCCCGGACGGCTACCCGGGGGGCACGTCATCATGCGGGCATGCGCGCAGGGCGGGCGGAGGCGCGAGGATGGGCGCGCCACGAGGTGCCCCCTCCGGGACGCACCTGCGCTCGGTCGGACGGAGGTGGCGGCATGACGGGACAGGCACCGTCCCCTCTCGGGGACCCGTCCGCGGCACGACCCCGGCGCACCCCCGGTACCGCGGTGGGTGCGCACCCCGCGACGCCCCCACCACCGGCCGGCCGCACGGGCTTCCTGCAGCGGGAGGCGATGATCGCGGGACGGGCTCTGGTGATCGGGCTCGCCGCGCTCGGGCTGGTCTGGCTGGTGCTCCAGGTCCAGTTCGTCGCCGCTGCCGCCATGCTCGGCATCGCCCAGGTCGCCATGCTGTGGCCCATCGCCAGCTGGCTGCGGCGGCACGGCGTCCCGGCCGTCCTCGCGGCGATCCTCTGCGTCGTGGGCTACCTGGCCTTCTTCGTCAGCGTGCTGACCTTCCTGGTCCTCCAGCTCATCGAGGCCTGGCCCGGCCTGGTCGCCGCCAGCGTCGACGCCGTCAACTCCACCACCGAGTGGGTGCAGGCTCGGACCGAGGACCTGGACAACGCGGGGCTCGACCAGGTGCTCCAGCAGCTCGAGTCCTCGGTGGGGTCGGCGGCCACCGGGCTCGGGGGCGCGGCGGCGCAGGGGCTGAACGCCGTCGGGAACATCACCACCGTCCTGCTCATCGCGCTCTTCTTCACGCTCTTCGCCCTCACCAGCGGTGACCGGCTGTGGCGGCAGTTCGTGCGGGCGCTGCCGGTCGAGTACCGGTCGCCGACCGACGCCGCCTTCCGCGCCGGCCTGCGCACGGCCGGGGCGTGGTTCTACGCCTCGACGGCCACGGGTCTGGTCGACGGCGTCCTCATCGGCTTCGGGCTGTGGCTGCTGGACGTCCCGCTCGCGCTCCCCATCGGTGCGCTGACGTTCCTGCTCGGCTACGTACCCCTGGTGGGAGCGACCATCGCGGGCGCGGTGGCGGTGGCCGTCGCCGGGGTGACCAACGGCTGGAGCACGGCGCTGTGGGCGCTGCTCATCGTCGCCGTGGTGCAGCAGGTCGAGGGGAACGTGCTCGCGCCGCTGCTGCTGTCCCGGGCGATCAGCTTCCACCCCCTGGTCGTGCTGCTGCTCACCACCGGGGCGGCCTCCGCGTTCGGCCTGCTGGGTTTGTTCGTCGCGGTGCCGGTGGCCGGGGTGCTCGCCGCCGCCGTGCAGGGCTGGCGGCGGCAGGTCGGCCGGCAGGCGCCGCGACCACCGGAGGACGGGGAGGCGGCTGCCGACGAGGCACCTGCCCACCCGCCCACCGAGGAGCGCGGCGACGGCCCCGGTCGAGAACACGCTCGGCCCGGGACACCGGCGCCCTGACCCGGCCGGGCGGGCGATCCGCTCGACCTGCCGATCGGCGCGATCACCGCTACCGTTCGCCGGATCATCGTCTCCGCCGGAGGTGGGCGCGTGCCCGAATCCATCCTGGTAGGCCTGGACGGCAGCGAGGCGAGCGGTCGCGCCGCGGACGCGGCCGCCGACGCGGCCCGCCGGCACGCTCTGCAGCTGGTCCTCGCCTGCGTCGTCCCCTGGTCGCCGTACTCCTTCACCACCGCCGAGGAGAACGAACGCCGGCACGTGGAGAAGGAACGGGAGGCGACGTCGGCCCGCGAGCGCGTCCTCGAGCCGGTGATCACCCGGCTCTCCGAGCCCGGCGACCTCGCGATCGAGGGGGTCGTCCGGCACGGGCACCCCGCCGAGACGCTGGTGCGCCTGGCCCGCGAGCACGACGCCGCCTGGATCACCGTCGGCCGCGTGGGGCAGAGCCGGGTGCGCACCCTGCTGTTCGGCTCGACGCCGAGCAGCCTCATCCAGCTCTCCCCCGTCCCCGTCCTGGTGGTGCCGTGATGACCTCGCCGTCCGACCCGCTGCTGGCCGCCACCTTCGACGAGCGGGTCGACGGCTTCTTCGCCCCGGTCTCCGAGGTGATCACCACGATCGTCTTCTTCGCCGTCCCGCTGGACTTCATCGACGAGGGCGTGGAGCTCCCGCTGATCGTCGTCTGGCTGGTCATCGCAGGCCTGTTCTTCACGATCTACCTGCGCGGCTTCCAGTTCCGTGCGTTCAAGCACGCGATCGAGCTCGTCCGCGGCCGCTACGACGACCCGCGGGACGCCGGGGAGGTCACCCACTTCCAGGCCCTGGCGACGGCGGTGTCGGGCACCGTCGGCCTCGGCAACATCGCCGGCGTGGCGGTGGCGATCTCGCTGGGTGGGCCGGGCGCCACGCTCTGGATGATCATCGCGGGCCTGCTCGGCATGTGCACCAAGGGCGTCGAGTGCACGCTCGGGGTGAAGTACCGCAACGTCTACCCCGACGGCCGGGTCTCCGGCGGGCCGATGTACTACCTGACCAAGGGGCTGCGGGAGAAGAGCCCGGGGTTGGGGACGTTCGGCAAGGTGCTCGCCGTCCTGTTCTGCATCTTCACCCTCGGCGGGGCCGTCGGTGGCGGCAACATGTTCCAGGCCAACCAGGCGTTCAACCAGGCGCAGTCGGTCACCGGCGGCGAGGACGGCCCGCTCGGGTTCGGCGCCGCGGGTGCGGTGTTCGGTTTGGTCCTGGCCCTGCTGGTGGGGGCGGTCATCATCGGCGGCATCCGCAGCATCGCCCGGGTCACCGACAAGCTGGTGCCGTTCATGGCGGTCTTCTACGTCATCGCCTGCCTGACGGTGCTGTTCGCCAACCTGTCGCAGATCCCCGAGGCGCTCTGGGCGATCGTCTCCCAGGCCTTCACACCCGAGGCCGGGTACGGCGGCATCGTCGGGGTCCTCATCCAGGGCTTCCGCCGGGCGGCGTTCAGCAACGAGGCGGGCCTGGGCTCGGCGGCCATCGCGCACTCCGCGGTGAAGACGGACGAGCCGGCCACCGAGGGCCACGTCGCCGTCCTCGAGCCGTTCATCGACACCGTCGTCATCTGCACGATGACCGCGCTGGCGATCGTCATCACCGGCACCTACGCCGACGAGGCGAGCGACCCGGGAGTGGAGACGACGTCGGCGGCCTTCGAGACCGTGGTCGACTGGTTCCCGATCGTCCTGGCGGTCGCGGTCATCCTGTTCGCCTACTCGACGATGCTCGCCTGGAGCTACTACGGGCTGAAGGCCGCCACCTACCTGTTCGGCGAGTCGATGCTCGTCGACCGGACGTGGAAGCTGGTCTTCTGCCTCTTCGTGGTCATCGGGGCGTCCTCGACGCTGGACGCGGTGATCGGCTTCTCCGACAGCATGATCTTCCTCATGTCGCTGCCGAACATCATCGGCCTCTACATCCTGGCCCGGGTGGTGAAGCGGGAGATCAACGGCTACCGCGCCCGGATCGACAGCGGCGAGATCGTGCCCGTGGCCGAGCGCACCTGATCCGTCCCCGCAGCAGCTCCGGCGGTCGGTGGGCGACTTCGCCTCTCCTCATTCCCGGTCGCGGCGGGCGCGCACCGGCGGGAACGGCGCGTGGACGTCGAAGTGCACCCCGACCATCCTGATCGTGAAGCACAGCGCGGCGGCGCTGATCGAGGCGGCCGGGCCGCGGGTGCCCAGCAGCTCCGCCACCACCACCGCCGTCGCGCCGACCAGCGCGGGGACGGCGTAGAGACCGCTGGTGAGCACCGAGGGGACCTGCCGGATCAGCACGTCCCGGAGCGTGCCGCCACCGACGCCGGTGATCGCACCGACGATCACCGCCTGCGCGGGGCCGAAGCCCAGATCCAGCGCCTTGAGGGCACCGGTGACGGCGAAGAGGCCCAGGCCGGCCGCATCCAGCACGTTGATCGCCCCGTTGAGCCGCTCCAGGTAGGGACCGGCGAAGAAGGCGATGAGGCCCCCACCCGCGGCCACGGCGAGGTAGCGCCAGTCGAGGAACGTCGCCGGGGGCAGGCTGTCCAGGAAGACGTCCCGGATGGTGCCACCCCCGAGCGCGGTGATCATGCCCAGGGTGACCACGCCGACGATGTCGAGCCGGGTGGTGCGCAGCGCCGTCAGGGCCCCGTTGAGCGCGAAGGCGAAGGTCCCGACGAGGTCGAGCACGAGCAGGGCCGTCGTGGCCACGGATCCGCCCCCTCCGAAGGACTCCGGGAGGCATCAGCTTCCCAGGCGGTCCCCGCGGCCGGTGAAGGCCTCCACGATCGACTGCCAGTGCTCCACGTGCGGGCCGGTGCGGGGGGCGTCGGGCTGCAGCGCGTAGGTGAGCGCCTGACCCCGCATGGAGGTGAGCAGCACCTGGTACACCGCCTCGGCCTGCGGGTGCCGCGCCACCTGCTCGCCGAACACCTCCATCGCCAGGGCACGCAGCTGCACCCCCAGCCGGCGCTCGTGCGGGAGCAGCGCCGCACGGAGCTCGGGGTCGGTGCGGGCGGCGCCCCACAGCTCCATCGCCGCGACGAACAGCTCGCCGTGGAAGCGTTCCCAGATCAGCCGGACGCCGAGCCGCACGCGGGCGACCGCGTCCGCCGGCAGGTCGGCCGCGGCCTGGCGCACGCTGGCGCTGAACTCCTCGTAGAGGTGGTCGACGGCAGCCAGCACCAGGTCGGCCTTGGTCGTGAACTGGTGGGTCAGCGCACCCCGGGAGACACCGGCCCGGCGCTGCACCTCCTGGGTGGTGGTGCGCGCGTAGCCGAGCTCCACCAGCGATCCGACGGTGGCGCGCACGAGCGCCTCGCGGGTGCTGGCGCGCCGCTCCGCCTGCGTCCGGCGCACCGTCGGGGCGGCGGTGCTCCCACCGTCCCCGCTCCCCCGTGGCATGCACTGGATCGTAGGGAGGGGCGCGGGAGCGGGACGCCGGGAACCGGCGGCGCCCCGCTCCCCCGCCGTCGCGGTCAGACCGCCACGGCAGCGCGCAGGCTGCCGGCCGGCACGGCGCGCTCCAGCAGGATCGCCGGCGGGCGGAAACGCTCGCCGTAGCGGTCGGCCAGCTCGTCGGCCCGGGCGACGAACCCCGCCACCCCGCCGGCGTACTGGTCGACGTACTGCAGGACGCCCCCGTAGAGGGGTGGGAAGCCGATCCCCATCATGGAGCCGATGTTCGCGTCCTCGACGGTGCGCAGCACCTGCTCCTCCAGGCAGCGCGCCGTCTCGACGGCCATGGCGAACAGCAGCCGCTCCTGCGCGTCGGTGAAGGGCACCGCGTCGGTGGTCGGGAAGAGCTCGGAGAGACCGGACCAGACCCGCTTCTCCGGCTCCCAGTCGAAGAAGCCCTTGCCGGCCGACCTGCCGGTGCGGCCCCGCTCGACCAGCGCCCGCAGCACCGCGACCCCGGGGTGGTCGTCGGCGGCCCCGGCCTCGGCGGCCTCGTCGCGGATCTTCAGCGGCAGGGTCAGCGTCACCTCGTCGAGCAGGGTCAGCGGGCCGGCCGGGAAGCCTGCCTGCAGCGCGGCGCGCTCCACGCTCATCGGCGCCAGCCCCTCGGCCAGCAGCGCGGCACCCTCCATCACGAGGGTGCCGAACACGCGGCTGGTGAAGAAGCCCCGGCTGTCGGAGACGACGATCGGGGTCTTGCCGATCTGCCGGACGACGTCGTAGGCGCGGGCGAGCGCTTGGTCCGACGTCCGCTCCCCCACGATCAGCTCGACCAGCGGCATCTTGTCCACGGGCGAGAAGAAGTGCATGCCGACGACGTCGGCCTGCCGCTGGACGCTCTCGGCGAGACCCGTGATCGGCAGCGTGCTCGTGTTCGAGGCCAGCAGCGCATCCGGCGCCGCGTTCGCCTCCGCCTCGCTGAGCACCCGGTGCTTGAGCGCGGTGTCCTCCAACACCGCCTCGACGACGACGTCGCAGCCGGCCAGGTCCGCGGCGTCGCCGGTGGGGGTCATGCGGGCGAGGAAGGCGTCGGCCTCGTCCTGGCTCATCCGCCCTCGGGAGACCTGCTTGCCGACCAGCCCCGAGACGTGCGCCCTGCCCCTCTCCGCGGCCGCGACGTCGACGTCCTTGAGCACCACCTCGACTCCGACCCCGGCGAAGGCGTGCGCGATGCCCGCACCCATCATCCCGGCGCCGAGCACGCCGACCTTGCGTGCCGCGTAGTCGTCCTCGACCGCCGGGCGGGAGCCGCCGCCGTTGATCCGGTTCAGGTCGAACCACAGCGCCTGGATCATGTTGGTCGGCACCTGCCCGACGACGAGGTCGACGAAGTACCGGCCCTCGACGGTGAACGCGGTGTCCACGTCCACCTGCAGGCTCTCGACCGCGGCGGACAGGATCGCGTACGGCGCGGGGTAGGGCGCGCCCTTGAGCTGCTTGGTCAGGTTGGCCGGGAAGGCCGGCAGGCTGCTCGCCAGCGACGGCGTCGACGGGGTGCCGCCGGGCACCTCGTACCCCTCGGTGTCCCACGGCTGGGCGGCGTCGGGGTTCGCCAGCACCCAGGCGCGGGCCTTCGCCACCAGGTCGTCGGGGCCCGCCAGCTCGTGCACCAGCCCCAGCGCCAGCGCCTCGTCCGGTCGCACCTGCTGGCCTCGGAGCAGCAGCTCGAGCAGCGCCGTCGTCAGGCCGAGCAGCCGCACCGACCGCACGACCCCGCCGCCGCCGGGCAGCAGCCCGAGGGTGACCTCGGGGAAGCCGAGCTTGACCTTCGGGTCGTCGAGGACGACGCGGTGGTGGGTGGCCAGCGCGATCTCCAGGCCGCCGCCGAGGGCGGCGCCGTTGACGGCGGCGGCGACCGGTAGGCCGAGGGTCTCCAGCCGGCGCAGCTGGCGCTTCACCAGCGTCACCTGGGCGAGGACCTGGTCACGGGTCTCCGGCGTGGCCCGGATCAGGCTGCCGAGATCCCCGCCCGCGAAGAAGGTCTTCTTCGCGCTGGTGAGGACGACGCCGCGGATCGAGCCCTTCTCCCGCTCCAGCCGGTCGATCGTCTCGCCCATCGACCGCACGTAGGCGTCGTTCACGGTGTTCGCCGACGACGAGGGGTCGTCGAGGGTGAGCGTGACGACGCCGTCGGCGTCCTGCTCCCAGCGGATGGTGCTGTCAGGCACGAGAGCTCCTCAGATCCGCTCGACGACGGTGGCGATGCCCATCCCGCCGCCGACGCACAGGGTGGCCAGGCCGTAGCGCAGGTCGCGCCGCTCGAGCTCGTCGACGAGCGAGCCCAGGATCATCGCGCCGGTGGCGCCCAGCGGGTGCCCCATCGAGATCGCCCCGCCGTTGACGTTGACCTGCTCGTGGTGGAAGCCGGTGTCGGCCATGAACCGCAGGACGACGGCGGCGAACGCCTCGTTCATCTCGACCAGGTCGATCTCGCCGACGGTGAGCCCGGCCTTCGCCAGCGCCTTGTGCGTGGCCGGCGCCGGACCGGTCAGCATGATCACCGGGTCGGAGCCGGAGACGGCGGCGCTCACGATGCGGGCGCGCGGGGTGAGCCCGTTGCGGCTGCCCGCCTCCTCGGTGCCGACGACCACCAGCGCGGCGCCGTCGACGATGCCGCTGGAGTTGCCGGCGGTGTGCACGTGCTCGATGCGCTCCACCCAGTGGTACCTGTCCAGCGCGACGGCGTCGAAGCCGCCCATGTCGCCGATGCCCGCGAAGGCCGAGGGCAGGCCGGCCAGCGACTCCACCGTGGTGCCGGGCCGGACCAGCTCGTCGGTGTCGAGGACGACCGTGCCGTTCCTGTCGACCACGGGGACGACGGACCGCTCGAAGTACCCGTTGGACCAGGCCTTGGCCGCGCGGGCGTGCGACTCGGCGGCGTAGGCGTCGACGTCCTCCCGGCTCCAGTCGGCCAGGGTGGCGATCAGGTCGGCCCCGATGCCCTGCGGCACGAACCCCGTGCGCGCGGCGGTCTCGGGGTCCATCGGCCAGGCCCCGCCGTCGGAGCCCATGGGCACGCGGGACATCGACTCCACGCCGCCGGCGAGCACCAGGTCCTCGAAGCCGGAGCGGACCTTCTGCGCGGCCAGGTTGACCGCCTCCAGGCCCGAGGCGCAGAAGCGGTTGATCTGCACGCCGGCCACGGTGTCGGGCAGGCCGGCGGCCAGCGCCGCCGTGCGCGCGATGACCGCGCCCTGCTCCCCCACCGGCGAGACGACACCCAGGACGATGTCGTCGACCAGTGCCGGGTCCAACTGCGGGTTGCGCCTGCGCACCTCGTCGATCAGGCCGGTGGTCAGGCTGATCGGCTTGACCGAGTGCAGCCCACCGGTCGTCCTGCCCTTGCCGCGCGGGGTGCGCACGGCGTCGTAGATGAACGCCTCGGCGGTCATGGGTGGTCCTCTCGCCTGGCTTCGGGTGGGGTCAGACGCCGAGGGATCGACCGACGATCTCCTTCATGATCTCGGTCGTCCCGCCGTAGATGGTCTGGATGCGCGAGTCGAGGAAGGCCTTCGCGACCGGGTACTCGAGCATGTAGCCGTAGCCGCCGTGCAGTTGCAGGCACCGGTCGACGACGCGCTTCTGCAGCTCCGTCGTCCACCACTTGGCCATCGCCGCGTCCTCGGCGGTGAACCGGCCGGCGTTGTGCTCGAGGATCGCCTTCTCCAGGTAGATCTCGGCGATCGACACCTCGGTGTGCATCTCGGCGAGCTCGAACCGGGTGTTCTGGAAGGTCCCGATCGGCTTGCCGAACGCGGTGCGCTCCTTGCAGTACCCGACGGTCAGGTCCAGCACGATGCGGGCCGAGGCGACGGCGCCCGCGGCGATGGAGAGGCGCTCCTGCGGGAGGTTCTCCATGAGGTGGAAGAAGCCGTGGCCCTCGGTGCCGAGCAGGTTGGCCGCGGGCACCCGCACGTCCTCGAAGAAGAGCTCGGCGGTGTCCTGCGCCTTGAGTCCGATCTTGTCGAGGTTGCGCCCGCGCTCGAACCCCGGCATGCCCCGCTCGACGACGAGCAGCGAGAAACCCCGGGCGCCGGCCTCGGGGGCGGTGCGGGCCACGACGATGACCAGGTCGGCGTTGATGCCGTTGGTGATGAAGGTCTTCGAGCCGTTGAGCACCCACCCGTCCCCGTCGCGGCGGGCCGTGGTTCGCAGCCCCTGCAGGTCCGAGCCCGCGCCCGGTTCCGTCATGGCGATCGCGGTGATGATCTCGCCGCTGACCAGCCCGGGCAGCCAGCGCCGCTTCTGCTCGTCGGTGGTGAGCCCGGTCAGGTAGGGGGCGACGACGTCGTTCTGCAGCGTGAACCCGAGGCCGCTGGCCCCGGCCCGGCTGACCTCGGCGGAGAGGATGGCGTTGTAGCGGAAGTCCTTGACCCCGCCGCCGCCGTACTCCTCGGGCACGTCCATGCCCAGCAGGCCCTGCTCGCCGGCCCGGAGCCAGACCGCGCGGTCGACGACGCCTGCCTTCTCCCACTCGTCGTGGTGCGGCGTGACCTCCTTGGCGAGGAAGTCCCGCAGCATCGCGCGGAACGACTCGTGCTCGGCCTCGTAGAGCGCTGACTGCACACCGACCTCCGGGACGTCCTGGATCCCCGGCGGTTCCCGCGCCGGGAACCCGAACATACAGACCGCTCGTTCTGTATCTTCGCGAGCCACGTCACATCGTCGTGTCGTCACCCGAGGAGCCCACCCGTGCAGGAGTACTCCAGCCCCGCCACCTTCGAGATCCCCTCCACCGCGGCCCTGCCGGACGCCGTGACCACCCACGCCCGCGAGAACCCCGACCGGGTCGCGCTCAGCCGCGGCGTCGGGGGCAGCTGGGTCCCGGTCACGAGCCGGGAGTTCGCCGACCAGGTCGCGGCGCTCGCGCGCGGCATGATCGCGGCCGGTGTGGGGCCGGGTGACCGGGTCGGGATCCTCGCCCGCACCAGCTACGAGTGGACCCTGGCCGATTACGCCGTCTGGACCGCCGGCGCCGTCGGCGTCCCGATCTACGAGACCTCCTCGGCCGAGCAGGCCCAGTGGATCCTGTCCGACTCGGGCGCGGTCGCCGTCGTCGTCGAGAGCGCCGCCCACCGGGCCCTGGTGGAGTCGGTGCGCACCGACCTACCCGACCTGCGCGAGGTCTGGACGATCGCGGCCGGCGACCTCGACGCCGTGGCTGCGCGGGCCGGCGAGGTGCCGGAGGAGGTGCTGGCCGAGCGGCGCGCGGAGCTCTCGACCGACAGCCTCGCGACGATCATCTACACGTCCGGCACGACCGGGCGCCCGAAGGGCTGCGAGCTCACCCACGGCAACCTGCTCTACGTCGCCGAGCTCGCCCCCCGGGTGATCCCGGCGATGGTGGCCGAGGGCGCCAGCTCGCTGCTCTTCCTGCCGCTGGCGCACGTCTTCGCGCGCATCATCGAGGTCGGCTGCATCCAGAACGGCGCCCGGCTCGGCCACACCGCCGACCTGACCTCGCTGCTGGCCGACCTCGGCACCTTCCGGCCGACGTTCCTCGTCGCGGTGCCCCGAGTGTTCGAAAAGGTCTACAACGGTGCGCGGCAGAAGGCCCACGCCGGCGGCAAGGGTGCGATCTTCGACCGCGCCGAGCGGGTCGCCGTCGCCTGGTCGAAGGGCCAGGACGCCGGCGGCCCCTCGCTCGGGGTGAAGCTGCAGCACGCACTGTTCGACCGGCTGGTCTACGGCAAGCTGCGGGCGGCGATGGGCGGCCAGGTGGAGTACGCCCTCTCGGGCGGCGCCCCGCTCGGCGAGCGGCTCGGCCACTTCTTCCGCGGCATCGGCGTCACCATCCTCGAGGGCTACGGGCTCACCGAGACCGCCGGGCCGAGCACCGTCAGCGGCCCGGACGCCATGAAGGTGGGCACCGTGGGCCGCCCCGCTCCCGGCTCGGCGGTGCGCATCGACGAGCACGGCGAGATCCTCGTGCGCGGGCCCCAGGTGTTCCGCGGCTACTGGCACAACCCCGAGGCGACGGCGGAGTGCATGCGCGACGGCTGGTTCCGCACCGGCGACATCGGGGTGCTCGACGCCGAGGGCTACGTGACGATCACCGGCCGGATCAAGGAGCTGATCGTCACCTCGGCCGGCAAGAACGTCTCCCCCGCGGTGCTCGAGGACCGCATCCGCGCCCACCCGCTGGTCAGCCAGTGCATCGTCGTCGGCGACAACCGCCCGTTCATCGGCGCCCTGATCACGCTGGACGCCGAGGCGCTGCCCGGGTGGCTGGAGGCGAAGGGCCGTCCCGCCGGCACGCCGCTGACCGACCTGGTCGACGACCCCGAGGTGCTCGCCGAGATCCAGGCGGCCGTGGACGCGGCGAACGAGCAGGTGTCCAAGGCGGAGTCGATCCGCTCCTTCGCCGTCCTGCCGGTGGAGTGGACGGTGGAGGGCGGGCAGCTGACCCCCTCGCTGAAGCTCAAGCGCTCGGTGGTCATGAAGGAGTTCGCGACGGAGGTCGAGAGGATCTACGGCTCCTCCTGAGAAGGACCCCCGTCCCACCCATCGCTCGCGAGCTCGCGGCGAGCCTCGGGACGGGGCCACCCCCGCCCGAGTCGCACACCACGCGGGTCGCGTGGGGGTGGTGTGACGGGTGCGGCCGACACGTGCCCGCCGGTGGTGGCGCAACCGGCCGCGGACTCGGACTCTGGGCGCATGACGAGCGTCTACGCGTACGGCACGGCACACGCGGTCGTCATGGTCGGCTCCTTCGGCGCCGAAGGCCTCACTCCCCGCCAGATCGGCCCGGCGCACGCGACGATCGGCCGGGTGAGCGGGCAGAGCCGCAAGGCGCTCTGCGGGGCCTACGTCGCCGTCGACGACCAGCTGCCGTGGCCGCCGGAGGGCTACGACGAGACGCAGCTCTGCCCCAACTGCGCCACCCTCGCCGCCCTCTGAGGCCCCGGAGCACAGGACCGCCCTCTGCGCTCCTGGGGCATAGGAAGCTTCACGTGCGCATCGGGGGCCCAGACGCAGGTATAGCTCCCTATGCTCCCGTCAGCCGCCGGCGACCGACGGCAGCACCTGCACCACCGCGCCGTCGCGGACCGCCGTCGCCAGGCCGGCCTGCCAGCGCACGTCCTCCCCGTCGACGTAGACGTTGACGAACCGCCGCACCGCGCCCGCCTCGTCGCGGATGCGCCGGCCGAGCACCGGATGACGGGCGGCCACCGCGTCGAGCACGGCGCCGAGCGTGGCGCCGTCCGGGTCGACCCGCAGGTGCCGCGTCCCCCCGGCGAGGTCGGCCAGCGACCCGGGCAGCACCACCTCCACGGTCATGCCGGCTCCGCTCACGGCAGCCGGGCCGCCCGCACGACGAGCACGTCGGGCAGGTGGTCGGCGACCAGGGTGAACGTCTCGCCCTCGTCGACGCTGGCGTAGACGCAGCCGTCGCGCGTGCCGAGGTAGAGGCCGGTGGTCTCGTGGTCGTCGGTGCAGAAGGCGTCGCGCAGCACCGCGGTCCAGGCACCGTCCGGGAGCCCCGCACCGACCTCGGTCCAGCTGCCCCCGGCGTCGCGGGTGCGGTGCACCCGGAGCCGGCCGTCCGGCGGCACGCGTTGCACGTCAGCGACCAGCGGGACGACCCAGGCGGTGCCGGGCACGGTCGGCGAGGCGGCGATCGGGAAGCCGAAGTCGGCGGGGAGCCCGTCGGCGATCGACGTCCAGGACCCGCCGCCGTCGTCGGTGCGGAAGACGCCGAAGTGGTTCTGCGCGTACATCCGCGCGGGATCGCCGGCGTCGACCGCGACCTTGTGCACGCACTGCCCGTACTCCGGCGGCTCGGGCAGGAAGACGGCGCTGATGCCCCTGTTGCGCGGCGCCCACCCGGTGGCGCCGTCATCGCTGACGTAGACCCCGCCGGTGCTCATCGCGACGGTCACCCGGTCGGTGGCCGGGTCGGGCAGCACGGTGTGCACCGCCCCGCCACCGGCCCCGGGCTCCCAGGTGGGCCGGTGCGGGTGGTCCCACAGCCCGCGGACGAGGGTGAAGCTGCAGCCGCCGTCGGTGCTGCGCCACAGGGACTGCGGCTCGCACCCGGCCCACACCAGGTCGGGGCGGTCGGCGGTGTCGGGCCGCAGCTGCCACACCCGGCCGAGCGCGGCGCCGGTGTCCTCCGGGAAGCGGATGGCCCCGTGGTCGGTCTCCTGCCAGCTGCGGCCGAGGTCGTCGGACCAGGTGACCGACGGCCCCCAGTGCCCGTACTGGACGCCGGCCAGCACCCGGGGTGTCGGGCGGCGGGTGTCCACGGAGACCGCCGCCACCTCCTGGGCCAGCAGGTGCGGCCCGTCCAGGGACCACGTGCGGCGGTCGTCGTCGCTGCGGGCCAGCCACAGCCCCTTGCGCGTCCCGATGGCCAGCAGATCGGTCATGGCACCCCTCCGGTTCGACGGTCCTCGGGATGAGGACCGCCGCCGGGGCGGGAACTGAGCGGTGGCGGCTCAGATGCGCGTGGCGCCACCCTCGGGGTGCGGCTGCCGGCCGTCGGGGGCGACGTCGGGGGCGAGGCGCTGCGCCTCCGCGCGCAGCTTCTCGGCGGCGGTGCGGTCCTCGTCCGCGCGGGCGGCGCGCTGGCGGGCCTCCTGCTCGGCGAGCGCGGCGCGCTCCTGCACCTCGGCGAGCTCGCGGCGGGCGCGGGCCGCCTGCTCCTCGGCGAGGGCCTGCTCCTTCTCGGCGCGGGCGCCGCGGATCTCGGCCTCGCGCAGGTGGTCGCGGGCCTCCTCACGCTGCTGCGCCCGCTTGCGGGCCCCCGAGGTCCGCGAGCGCCTGGTGAGCGCGAACGCCACCAACGCCAGCAGCACCAGCGCGACCACGATCAGCACGACGATCAACCACGGCTCCACGACGATCCCCTCCTCGGATGCGCCGTCGTGGTGCCCTCTGGGGGTGTCGCGGAAACGCCGGGCTACGCCAGCGCACTGCCGGCGACCCACTCCTCCCACGGGATCGCCCAGTCGTAGATGGCGCCGTCGGCGGCCGAGAGCGTCGGGCCGATCGAGTTCTCGATCTCGACGACGTCACCGGGCTGCGAGAAGTCGAAGAACCATGCGGCGCGCTCGGTGGAGAGGTTGATGCAGCCGTGGGAGACGTTCTCGTTTCCCTGCTGGGCGACCGACCACGGGGCCGCGTGCACGAACTCGCCGTTGTCGTTGAGCCGGACCGCGTACTCCACCGGCGTGCGGTAGCCGTTGGGGCTGTCGACCGGTGTGCCGTAGGTGCTGGAGTCCATGACCCGGTTGCGGTTGAGCTCGGTGACCACGTGCGGGCCGTTGCGACTGGGGAACTCGGGGCCGCCCGCGCTCATCGGGAAGGTCTGCACCAGCTCGTCGCCGTCGTAGACCTGCATGGTGTGCGTCGCGGCGTCGGCGATGGACACGTGGCGCTCCCCGATCGAGAAGGAGATCGAGCGGTCCTTCTCCCCCCACACGCCGTCGCCGAAGTCGACGCCGTAGAGGTTGGCGTCCACGGTGACGTCGGTGTGGGCGGGCCAGTACGTGGAGGGGCGGAAGTGCACCTCGGTGTCGCTGAACCAGCTCCAGACGCCGTCGGTGGGCGTCGAGCTCGTCACCACGAGGTTGCTCTCGACCGCGGCCTTGTCGACCACCGGCTCGGAGAAGTAGACGCGGATCGGCATCCCGACGCCCACGGTCTGGCCGTCGAGCGGGCCGATGCCCGGAGTCACGACCGCCACCGGGTCCACCGTCGTGAAGGACGAGGTCGCCGTGGCCGGCTCCGCCGCGTCGCCCGAGGCGGTCGCGGTCAGCGTGTAGCCGGCGCCGTACGCCAGCGGCGTCTCGGGCACCCAGACCGCGGTGCCGTCGTCGTCGGCGTCGTCCCCGAGGGCACCGGGGACGGCGGCCCCGGCCGCGTCGGTGAGGGTGACCTCGTCGAGCTCACCGCCGGTGACCGTGACCTCCAGCGGGACCACGGGTGAGACGTCCACCGCCCCGTCGGCGACCGCCAGCTCGACCGTCGCCGGCTCGGCCACGGCGGTCGGCTCGGCCGACCGCCCGGCCGCCTCCTCGGCCTCCGACCCGCTGCAGCCGGCCAGCAGGACCAGCGCCCCAGCGGCGAGCATGGTGGCTGTGCGTCGCACCTCGTCCGACTCCTCTCCCCTGTTCCCGCCCGGACCCCGGCAGGAGCACTCCTGACAGTGTCCACGGCGGGACGACACCGGGGGTGGGACGCGCTTCACCGGCGCGGGGGCGAGCGCCGGTACGTGGCGAAGAGCACCCGCCCCCGGCTCGGGCGGCGCCGCGGTCGCTGGTATGGTTCTCTCTCGTGCCCGGCCGCCGGGCGCACCGCGCCATTAGCTCAATTGGCAGAGCAGCTGACTCTTAATCAGCGGGTTCGGGGTTCGAGTCCCTGATGGCGCACCACGCAGCGAGCTGACCAGCGGCGATGCCCTCGGCCATCGCCGCTGACCGCTTCCCGGGCCGCCCCTCCGGTCGCGCTCGCTCCGCAGCCACCGGCCGCGCCCGAGGACTCAGCCGCGGCCGCACGGACGGCCCACCACCGTAGGGTGCGCCGGTGAGCTGGAAGCGCGCCGTGTTCGCGCTGTTCGCCGTCGCGGCGGGCACCAACGTCCCCACCCCGCTGCTGCTGGTCTACCAGGAGCGGCTGGACCTGTCCGCCGAGGTCCTGACGGCGCTGTTCGGCTGCTACGCGGCCGGGCTGGTCCCGGCCCTCATGCTCGCCGGCCCGCTGTCGGACCGGCTGGGCCGCCGGCGGGTGGCGATCCCGGGCATCGTGCTGTCCGGCCTGGCGTCGCTGGCCTTCGCCGCGGCCGGGGACTCCCTGCTCCTGCTGTTCGCCGCCCGTTTCGCGCAGGGCGTGGTCAGCGGGGTCGTCTTCAGCGTCGGCAGCGCGTGGGTCGGCGAGCTGTCCAAGGCCTCCGGGGAGGGCGCCGGCGGGCGGCGCGCCGCCGTCGCCATGACCGCCGGGTTCTCGCTCGGTCCGCTGACCAGCGGCCTGCTCGGCCAGTACGCCCCAGCACCCACCGTGCTGCCCTACCTCGTGCACACCGTGCTCGTCGCGGCGGGCCTGGCCTTCGCGCTCCGGCTGCCCGAGACGGTCGACCTGGTGCCCGGCCGGCGCGGCGGCACGGAGGTGACGCCGGCCGCCCCGCTGGTCCGTCCGGGCGACGGGTTGCTGGTGCTCAGCGTGCTGGCCCCGGTGGCGGTCTGCGTCTACGCGTTCCCGTCGACCGTCATCAGCGCCGTCCCGCTGCTCGTGGAGCTGCCCTCCGCGGGTGTCGCGGTCACCGGGGTGCTGGCCGGGGTGACGCTCGGCGCGGGGACGGTCGTCGCCGGGCTGCAGCGCCGCCTGGGCTCGTGGACGGCCGTCGTCGGCACCGCGGCGGGGACGGCAGGGTTCGCGTGCGCCGCCGCCTTCGCCGCCACCGGCGCGCTGCCGTGGCTCGCCCTGGCCGCACCGCTGCTCGGCGCGGGCGGCGGCCTGTGCCTGGCCGCCGGCCTGACCCTGACCGCGCGGCTCGCCGCCCCGGGCCGCCTCGGCGCGCTGACGTCGCTGTTCCTCTCCTTCGCCTACCTCGGCTTCGCCGCGCCGTTCGCGATGGCCGTGGCCGCCCGGGCGACGACGGCGACCCTGCCCCTGGCCACGGCCGCCGGGCTCAGCGCGCTCCTGGCGCTCCGGCTGACCCCGGTGGCGCGCGCCCGGCGGCTGTAGGCGGGACGCGACGGCGCCCCCTCCCCGCGCGGGGCAGGGGGCGCCGGGTAGCACAGCTCAGCCGGCGATGGCCTCGGCGAACTCGCCCTCGAACGCCTCCTCCAGCACGGTCACGCCACCGGGGACGTCGGCCGGCTGCAGGATGGAGCTCTCCAGGCTCGGCGAGGCGCCGAGCTGGAAGCCGCGGATCGGGACGACCAGGCCGCCGGTCTCGAGCTCCTCGAGCCCGTCACGGCTGCGCCGGTGCCGGTCAGGAGGTCCGCGGTCCGCGCGCCCGGCGGCGACCCACGACGGCGGGCCCGTCCTCGCAGGCACGGACGCCCGGCCGCGGGGCGGAGGGCACGGCATCGGGTCCGTCGATGACCACATGGATGCCGTCGAGCGCGGCCGCGGCTCGCCGCCGCGACTGCTCGGGGGTCTCGCCGACGGTCACGACGTGCCCCAGGCGCCCCGGCAGGCCGGTGGCGGGCCCGGTCGCGGAGCCCACGTCCGTGAAGATCTCGGCCACGACCAGACCCGGGATCGCGCCGACGTCGCGCACCCCGGCCACCGCGCGCACCCGGCCCGCCGCGTGGGCGGTCAGGTGCAGCTGCGTGCACGCACCCGCCATGCCTCCCTGCGCGGGGCCGGCCGCGGGCTCACCCAGCAGCCGGGCCACCACGAGGTCGGCGGTGTCCACCCCGCTCACCTGCTCGACGCAGGCGTGCGCGCCGTCGCCGGCGAGGCCGGTCGCCACCTCGACCAGCCGCGGTCCGGTGGGACCGACGACGAACTCCAGGGAGAACGGCCCGGCGTCGTGGCCGGCCGCCGCGAGCCAGCCCCGGACCCAGCCGGTGGCGTGCGGTACCGGCGGACGCCTCGTCACGGTGCGGAGCAGGTGGTCCAGCAGCGGTGGAGGGGCCGTGACGATCTCCGACCAGCCGAGGACGACGTGGTTCCCGCCGTCGGAGAACCCGTCGGCCCCGAACCGCGGGCCGGGGACGTGCTCCTCCACGACCAGCCGCCGGCGTGGCGCCCGCCCGTGGTCGACCCCCGCCAGGTGCCGGGTCGCCAGCTCGCGCAGCTCCCGCTCGTCGGAGACCAGACCCGCCCGTCCCGCGTCACCGCCGGCCGGCCGCACCACGCAGGGGTAGCCGACCGGGGAGGTCAGGTCCTCGGCGTCCGCGGCCACCTCGGCCCAGCGCACGCCGGCCAGTCCGGCCGCGGCGAGCGCCCGGTGCAGGCCGCCGCGGTCACCGGTCACCGCCGGTGAACCGGGCGTCGGGCCGCGCAGCCCCAGGGCACGCGCGGCGACGGCCGCGGGGCCGGCGGACCCGGGCGCGGCCCCGCACACGGCCGCGGTTCCCCCGAGCGCGAGCACGGCGCCGACGATCCCGTCGGCCTCGTGGGTGTCGCAGTCGATCCAGCGGTCCACCACCCAGTCGAGGTCCTCGCCGTAGACGTCGCGGTCCCGCGTCAGCACCGCCGTCCGAAGACCCCGGGCGCGCGCCCGCTCGAGCACCGCAGCGCCCGCGGCGTCCAGCCGCTCACCGGCCGCGAACTCAGGTCGCGCGGCCGTTCCGCGCACCTGGACCTCGACGGAGGCGAACCACGGGTCCGCCGACCGGTCACCGGGCACGGTCATGCCGCCCTCCCCCCGTCGGCCAGTCGTTGCCCGGCGCACCGTACCGGCCGGTCGGTTGCTACGGAACCGGATCTGCCGTGTCCCGTCGCCCGGAGGGTGGGAAGCAGCGGCTCCGGCGGCCGGTTGTCGGTGGGGTGACGTCTGCCGAGCCCGTCCACGACGTCGAGGTCGTCGTGATCGGCGCCGGGCAGGCCGGGCTCTCCACGGCCTGGGCCCTGGCCCGCCAGGGGTTCGAGCGGGGCACCGGGTTCGTGGTGCTCGACGGCGAGGAGGCCCCCGGCGGCGCCTGGCGGCACCGCTGGCCCTCGCTCACGCTCGGCACGACCCACCGGGTGCACGACCTCCCGGGCCTGCCCTTCCGACCCGAGGACGACGGCGCACCCGCGGTGGAGTCCGTCCCCGCCTACTTCGCCCAGTACGAGCGGCGCTTCGAGCTGCCGGTGCTGCGGCCGGTGCGGGTCACCGCCGTGGACCGGGCGGGCGACGACCGGTTCTCCGTCGCCACCGACCGGGACACCTGGACCACCCGCGCCGTCGTGAACGCCACGGGCACCCGGACCCGGCCGTTCGTCCCGCGCTACCCCGGGCAGGAGCTGTTCCGCGGGCGCCAGCTGCACACCGTGGACTACCGCTCCGCGGACGAGTTCCGCGGCCAGCACGTCGTCGTGGTCGGTGGCGGCGCCTCGGCCACCCAGCTGCTGGCCGACATCTCCCGGGTGACCTCGACGACGTGGGTCACCCGCCGGCCACCCGTCTGGCGCGAGGGCCCTTTCGACGAGGACGCCGGCCGCGCCGTCGTCGCCGAGGTCGAGCGGGCCGTCCGCGAGGGCCGCCGGCCGGGCAGCGTGGTGGGCCTCACCGGCCTGCTGACCTCCACGCCCTACATCCGGGAGGGGCTCGACCGCGGGGTGCTGGACCGGCTGCCGGTGTTCGACCGGATCACCGCCGACGGGGTCGCCTGGGACGACGGCCGGTTCGTCCGGGCCGACGTCATCCTGTGGGCCACCGGCTTCCGCGCGGCGGTCGGCCACCTGGCCCCGTTGCGGTTGCGCGCGCCGGGCGGGGGTTTCCGCGTGGAGGGCACGCAGGTCGTCGGCGAGCCGCGCATCCACCTGGTCGGGTACGGACCCTCGGCGAGCACGATCGGCGCCAACCGGGCCGGTCAGGCCGCCGCGCGCGCCCTGCGCCGGGAGCTGCACCCCGGGATGCCCCTGCCCCGGACCGCCTGAGCTCCCAGGGAGATCTCAGGGTCCGATCAGGGCGCTCCCCGATGGTCCCGGGCCGCTGCGGCCGAGAGGCTCCAGGGCATGACTTCCCGACCGCTCTCCGGAGGCCCGCGATGATCGAGGCGCGGGGCCTGACCAAGAAGTACGGCGAACGCACCGCCGTCGACGGCATCTCCTTCACCGTGCACCCGGGCCGGGTCACCGGCTTCCTCGGCCCCAACGGCGCCGGCAAGTCCACGACGATGCGCATGCTCCTGGGCCTGGACCGGCCCACCGCCGGCACCATCACCGTGCGCGGGCGCAGCTACGCCGACTTCCCCGCGCCGCTGAGGCAGGTCGGCGCACTGCTGGAGGCCCGCGCCCTGCACCCCGGGCGCTCGGCCCGCGACCACCTGCGCTGGATGGCGGCGAGCAACGGGCTGCCGGTGCACCGCGTGGACGAGGTGCTGGAGCTGGTCGGGCTGACCGACGTCGCCGGGCAGCGGGTGGGCCGGTTCTCCCTCGGGATGGGCCAGCGGCTCGGCATCGCCGTCGCCCTGCTGGGCGACCCGCCGGTCGTCGTGCTCGACGAGCCGGTCAACGGCCTGGACCCCGAGGGCATCCGGTGGGTGCGCACCCTGACCCGGCAGCTGGCCGCCGAGGGCCGCACCGTCTTCCTGTCCAGCCACCTGATGAGCGAGATGGCGCTCACCGCCGACCACCTCGTGGTGATCGGACGGGGCCGGGTGCTGGCCGACTGCTCCATGCCCGACTTCATCGCCGAGCACGCCGCCTCCTACGTGCGGGTGCGCAGCCCGCAGCGGTCCGAGGTGGCCGAGTTGCTGCGCCGCGACGGCCTGGAGGTCACCGCCGTCGGCGACGAGCTGCGGGTGCAGGGTCGCGACGCCGCCGCGATCGGCGAGCTGGTCGGCCGGCAGGGGCACCTCCTGCACGAGCTCACCCTCGTCAGCTCCTCCCTCGAGGACGCCTTCATGACACTCACCGCCGCGAGCGTCGAGTACACCGCGCGCGACCGGACCCCCGCAGGAGCCACCCGATGACCGGAACCCTGAGCACATCGGTGCCCGACACCGTCGCGCTGGACCCCGACCGGCACGTCCCCGGTGTCCGCGGCCCCGGCTTCGCGCACACCCTCCGCGCGGAGTGGATCAAGTTCTGGTCGGTGCGCTCGACGCCGTGGTCCATCGGCGCGCTGGTCACCCTGGGGGCCGGCCTGACCGTGCTGGTCTGCGCGGTCAGCGCCGCCGACCTCGCGCAGGGCACCACCGGGGAGGCCGCCGGCTCGTTCATCACCTGGGGCATGACGGTCGCGCAGATCACCGCCATCGTGCTCGGCGCCCTCGTGGTCACCAGCGAGTACGGCACCGGGATGATCCGGGCGACCCTGACGGCGACCCCGCACCGCGGCCGCGTGCTGGGGGCCAAGGCGCTGGTCCTCACCGGGACGCTGTTCGTCGCCGGCACGGTCACGGCCGTCCTCGGCTACCTGGGCGGCAACTGGTTCCTGGAGCGGGAGGGCGTCGGCCTGGCGCTCGGCGACGACGGCGTCCTGCGGTCACTCCTGGGCAGCGGGCTGTACATGGCCGGCATCGGGCTGTTCGCCGCCGCCGTCGGGCTGCTCGTGCGGCACACCGCCGCCGCGCTGTCGATCGTCCTGGCCCTGCTGCTGGTGGTCGGCAACATGGTGATGCTGCTGCCGGGCGCCTGGGGCGAGTGGGCCACCAAGCTGATGCCGGGGAACGCGGGCTCCGTCGTCGCCACGCCGGTGTCGTTCAACCCGGACCTGCTCGAGCCCTGGACCGGTTTCGCGGTGTTCTGCGCCGAGGTGGCCGCCGTCCTCCTCGCCGGCTACCTGGTGCTGCGCCGCCGCGACGCCTGACCCGGCGCCCCCGCCGTGCCCCGGCCCCCGCGGCCGGGGCACAGTGGTGCCGTGACCACGCCCGACCCGGCCGCCGAGGGCCGCCGCCGCGCCGACGAACTCCTGACCGCCCTGACCGCGGGCGACGACGCCGCCGCCGAGCGGCTGCTCGCGGGCCTGGACGAGATCCGCGACCTCGTGTTCGTGGGCGCGGGGCTCACCGCGATCGCCCGCGCCGAGGGCCGGGCGCTGCCCACGGCGCAGCGCGCGCAGGCCAGCACCCGCCAGCTCAAGCTGGGGCAGGTCCGCGACGCCAACCGCGACGACCCGGACGGGCTGCGCACCTGGCTGCGGCGCTCCGCCGAGGAGATCCTCTTCCTCCGCTCGCTGCACGCCGCCCGGCAGGGCTGAGCTCACGCACGGGTGAGCGGGGCGCGGGCCGACACCCGCGCCAGCGGCAGCACCACGGCCAGCGCGGCGGCCGACACGACCAGCGTCCAGGGCAGGCCGGCGGCGCCGTAGGCGAACCCGAGCAGGAGCGCCCCGGCCGCCGTGCCCGCGTCGAAGGAGGCGTTCCACAGCGCGCTGGCCGCCGTCGTGCCCCGTTCCCCGGCCCGGGCGAAGGCCCGCAGCAGCGTCAGGTTCTGCACCCCGCCGAAGCCGGCGCCGAACAGCGCGGCTCCCAGCAGGACCCAGCCCGTGCCCCACCACAGCCCCGCACCGGTCACCGCCAGCCCCACCGCTGCGGTCAGCACCGACAGCGGCAGCAGCAGCGCGGTGCCCAGGCGGTCGGCCAGCACACCCGCCCGCCAGCGGCTGAGCGCGCCGGTCAGGCCCCACAGGAGCAGGGCGGCGGTGGCGAGCTGCCCATCGGGGCGGTCGATGGGCAGGAAGGTCACGAAGCCGCCGCCGGCCGTCGTCACGACGAACAGCACCACCGACGGCGCCAGCGCCGCCCGCACCGCGGCCCGCGCGTTGCCGGCCGGCGCGGGTTCCTCGCCGCCGCCCGCCGCCCGCAGCAGCGCGGGCAGGAACAGCAGGCCCAGCACCGGTGAGGCCGCCAGCCAGGACAGCAGCCCGACGTGCCCACCGAGCACGAGGGCCACACCCACGGGGACGGCGGCCATGTTGGGCAGCGCGATGGCGAGCCCGTACAGGCCGATGGACTCCCCGCGCCGCTCCGGGGGCGCCACCCGTGCTGCCAGGGTCGCGCCGAGGACGGTGATGACCGCGAAGCCGGCGCCGCGCACCGCCGACAGCGCCGAGATCCAGCCGACGCCGTCGTCCAGCACGTAGAAGGGGGAGGGCACACCGAGCGCAAGCAGCCCCGCCACGAACACCGGGCCGGTGCCGAAGCGGCCGACGAACGCAGGGACGACCGACTGCACCGCGATGGTGACGACGAGGAAGACCGCGGTCACCACCCCTGCCGTGCTCTCCGCCGCGCCGCCGGCCACCGCGTACGCCGGGAGCGAGGCGAGGGTGAGGAAGTAGCTGACGAACCCCAGCGCCGTGACGCCGACCAGCGACTGCACCCCGCCGGACCGCCACAGAGGGGCCTGCACCTCCACCGTTCCCCCGCTCACCCGCCGTCGTCCACCCGGTACCTGCCGATCATGACCGCCCGGGCGTCGCCGGCCACGCGCGGGTAGGGAGGAGCCGTGGGGTTGCTGACCGTGGGCCACGGGTCCGACGACCGCGCCGCCCTGGGCGCCCGGCTGACCGCGGCCGGTGTGGACCTGCTGGTGGACGTGCGGCGCTTCCCCGGGAGCCGCGCCAACCCGGACGTGCGACGGGAGGCGCTCGCCGCGTGGCTGCCCGAGGCGGGGATCGGCTACCGCTGGGAGGAGCGCCTCGGCGGCCGCCGCCGGCTGCCCGCGGGTGAGCCGGTCGCCGACGGCTGGTGGACCGTCGCCCAGTTCGCCGCGTACGCGGCGCACACCCGGACAGCGGAGTTCACCGGAGCGCTCGACGAGGTGCTGGCCGCGGCGGCCGACGGCACGGTCGCGGTGCTGTGCAGCGAGTACGTGTGGTGGCGCTGCCACCGCAGGCTGATCGCCGACGTCGCCGTCCTGGGCCGGGACGTGCCCGTCGGGCACCTCATGCCCGACGGCCGGGTGACCCCGCACCGCCCGGCCGACGGCGCGACGCTCGGCGCGGACGGCCTCGTCCGCTGGCCGGTCGTCGCGGCGCCCTGACCACCTCCCTCACCGTGGCGCGTCCTCCCTCACCGCGCACCGTGCGGGAGGACGCGCCACGATCGGGATGCTCCTGAGCATCGCGGCGGCGGCCCTCAGCCCATGTAGGGGTAGCGGTGGTCGGTCGGGGGCGCGAACGTCTCCTTGATCGACCGCGTCGACGTCCACCGCATGAGGTTCTGCTTCGCGCCGGCCTTGTCGTTCGTGCCCGAGGCCCGCCCCCCGCCGAAGGGCTGCTGCCCGACGACGGCCCCGGTCGGCTTGTCGTTGACGTAGAAGTTGCCCGCCGCGTGCCGCAGGAAATCCTGCGCGTGCGCGATCGCCACCCGGTCCTGCGCGATCACCGCACCGGTGAGCGCGTAGGGCGCCACCGACTCCATCTGGGTCAGCACCGCGTCGTAGTCGGCGTCGTCGTAGACGTGCACCGCGAGCACCGGCCCGAAGTACTCGGTGGTGAAGACCTCGTGCCCGGGGTCGGTGCCCTCGATGATCGTCGGCCGCACGAAGAAGCCCTCGCTGTCGTCGGCCTGACCGCCGGCCACGATGGAGAGCGCCGGGTCGTCCTCCACCCGGTCGAGGACGCCGGAGAGCTTCGAGAACGACTTCCGGTCGATGACCGCCCCCATGAAGTTGGAGAAGTCGGTGACGTCGCCCATCGGCAGCGACTCGGTCACCGCCACCAGGTCGTCGCGGAGCCGTCCCCACACCGACCGCGGCACGTACGCCCGGGACGCCGCCGAGCACTTCTGCCCCTGGTACTCGAAGGCGCCGCGGACCAGCGCCGTCCGCAGCACGTCGACGTCGGCCGACGGGTGGGCGACGACGAAGTCCTTGCCGCCGGTCTCGCCGACGATCCGCGGGTAGCCGCGGTAGGAGGCGATGTTCTCGCCCACGGTGCGCCACAGGTGCTGGAAGACCGGGGTGGACCCGGTGAAGTGGATGCCGGCGAGGTCGCGGTCGGCGAGGGCGACCTCGGAGACGGCGACGCCGTCGCCGGGCAGCATGTTGATCACGCCCGGCGGCAGGCCCGCCTCCTCGAGCAGCCGCATCAGGAAGTGGGCGGCGAACTGCTGGGTCGGCGCGGGCTTCCACACGACGGTGTTGCCCATGAGCGCCGGCGCCGTCGGCAGGTTGCCCGCGATCGCGGTGAAGTTGAACGGCGTGATCGCGTAGACGAAGCCCTCGAGCGGGCGGTGGTCGGTGCGGTTCCACGCGCCGGCGGAGGACTCCGGCTGCTCTGCGAGGATCTGCCGGGCGAAGTGCACGTTGAAGCGCCAGAAGTCGATCAGCTCGCACGCGCTGTCGATCTCCGCCTGCTGCGCGGTCTTGCTCTGGCCGAGCATCGTGGCGGCGTTGAGCGTCTGCCGCCACGGCCCGGCGAGCAGGTCGGCGGCCTTGAGGAACACCGCCGCGCGGTCGTCGAAGGACAGGTCCTGCCACGCGGGCGCGGCCTCCTTCGCGCAGCGGACGGCGTCCTGCGCGTCGGCGTGCGTGCTGTGCGCGGAGGTGCCCAGGACGGCGGCGTGCCGGTGCGGCTGGACGACGTCGAACCGCTCGCCGCCGGCCATCCGCTGCCGGGCGCCGATCGTGGCGGTGAGCTCCACCGGCGCGGCGGCCAGCTCGGCGAGCCGCTGCTGCAGCTCGTCGCGCTCGGGGGTGCCGGGGGCGTAGGTGAGCACCGGCTCGTTGGCCGGGGCCGGGACTCGGGTGACGGCGTCCATGGGAAGACCTCTCGGGTTCAGGAGCGGGTGGTCAGGGAGCGGAGGAAGAAGGCGACGTTGGCCGGGCGCTCGGCCAGCCGGCGCATGAAGTAGCCGTACCAGTCGGCGCCGTAGGGGACGTAGGCCCGCACACGGGTGCCGGCGGCGGCCAGCCGGCGCTGCTCGTCGGGGCGGATGCCGTAGAGCATCTGCACCTCCCAGGAGTCGGCGGCCCGCGAGTGCTGCGCCGCCAGCTCGTGCGCCCGCTGCAGCATCGCCGGGTCGTGCGAGCCGACCATGGGGTACCCGGGACCGCTCATGAGGATCTCCAGGCACCGGCGGTAGGCGGCGTCGACGTCGCGCCTGCGCTGGTGGGCGACCTGCTCGGGCTCGTCGTAGGCGCCCTTCACCAGGCGCACCCGGGAGCCGCTCACCGCCAGCGCCTTGGCGTCGTCCACGCTGCGGTGCAGCATCGACTGCAGGACGGCGCCGGTCGACGGGTGCTCCTTGCGCAGCTCGGCGACGGCGGCCAGCGTGGAGTCGACGGTGCGATGGTCCTCCATGTCGAGGGTGACCGTCGTCCCCGCGGCCGAGGCGGCCTCCACGACCGGGCGGACCAGCTCCAGGGCGAGGTCGTGCCCGCCGTCGGGCAGCGCCTGGCCGAACGCCGAGAGCTTCACCGAGACCTCGGCCGCCGGCCCCAGCCGCAGCGGGGCGAGCGCCTCCAGGGCGGCGAGGTAGGCGTCGCGCGTGCGGCGCGCCAGAGCCCGGTCGGTCACGTCCTCGCCCAGGTGGTCCAGGGTGACAGCGATGCCGTCGGCGGCGAGCGCGCGCACCGCGGCGATCGCGTCGTCGAGCGACTCCCCCGCGACGAAGCGGTCGACCACCCGGCGGGTGGACGGCGTGCCGGTGACCGCCCGGCGCAGCGCCGGCCGGCGGGAGGCGGCCAGCAAGGCCTTCTGCATCACCACGGGTCCTCCTCGGGCCGACGCCAGGTGCCCCTCGAACGCTAGGTACCCACCACCTCTCCGGACCAGCGACAGATGTCGGTATTCCGCACCTCTGCTCTCATACAGCTGTACGAGGACCCGGCGGGAGGAGGGACGGCGGTGCGCGACGAGCTGCAGGAGCTGGTCGACGAGGTGTCGCGGGTGCTCGGCGCCCCGGCGACGCTGGAGGACGCCGGCTTCACGCTGCTGGCCTTCTGCGCCCACGACGACAGCGGGGCCGACCCGATGGACGCCGTCCGCACCCGGTCCATCCTCACCCGCGGCTCGACCCCCGGGACCCGGCGCTGGTTCGAGGACTTCGGCATCGCCTCGGCGACCCGCCCGATGCGGACCCCGGCCGACCCCGCCGCCGGCGTGCTCACCCGGCTGGTGCTGCCCGTCCGCCACGGGGACCGCACCCGTGGCTACCTCTGGCTGCTCGACGACGGGCGCATCGACCCCGACGACGACGCCGACCCGGCGCTGCGCCGCGCGCTGGACCTGGCCGCCGACGCCGGCCGCGCGCTGGCCGGCCGCCCGGCCGACGACCTGGAACAGGTGCTCGCCGACGCACTGGCCGGTCGCCCGGCGGCACGGGCGCAGGCCGCTCTGCGCCTCGGCGACCGGCTGCCCCCCGAAGGCGCCCAGGTGCTGGTCGCGCTCTGCCCCGCCGACGGCTCCCCGGCGTCGAGCCGGCCGCTGCCCGCCGCCGGGGCGGTGGCCACCGTCGTCGACGACGGGGTGGCCGTGCTCGTCCCGCTGCCGGCGGTCGCCGACCTGCGCCCTGCGGGCGCGCTCGCCGCGGCGTCGCTGGCCGCCCTACCGGCCGGCAGCACGGCCGGCGTCTCCTCGGCCCGCCGCGGCACCGGCGACCTGGCCGGCCAGTGGGAGGAGGCGCGGGCGGCGGCACGGGTGGCCGCGGCGGTGGACCGGTTCTTCCCCGTCGCCCGGTGGGGCGAGCTGGGCGGGTGGCGGGCTGCCACGGCGCTGCCCGGCCCCGACCCGGTGCTGGCCCCGTTGCTCGCCGACCCACTGCTGACCGCGACGGCGGAGACCTTCCTCGACTGCGCCGGCAGCGCCGCGCGGACGGCGGGGGCGCTGCACATCCACCGGCAGACCCTGTACTACCGGCTGGGCCGCATCGCCGCGCTGACCGGCCTGGACCTCGCCGACGGCGACGCCCGCCTGCTCCTGCACTCCGGGCTGCGCGCCGCCCGGCTCTCCGGAGGATCCGGGTTCCATCGCCCGTGATCACCTGCCGTCACATAGTCTCCGTCTCGATGGCTGCGGGAGACATGGCTGCGCAGGCGCACCCCCGCAGCGACGACGACGTCCTGCACGCCCTGCGCACCGGGACCGCCGGGGAGCACCAGCTCGTCGAGGACACCCTGGACCTGCTCGACCCCGCACTCGACCGGCAACGGTTGGCGCACGTGCTCGGTCTGCTGCACGGCTTCTGGACGGCGGCCGAGCGCGGCCTGGACGAGTGGGCCACCCGCCACCCCGCCGACGCCGCGACCGTGGACTGGGACCGCCGCCGCCGGGCCGGGCTCTTCGCCGTGGACCTCGCGACGCTCGGGGCGACGGTGCCTGGCGCCGCGCCGGAGCTGCCGGCGGTCACCGGCACCGACGAGGCGCTGGGCCGGCTCTACGTGCTGGAGGGCTCCACCCTCGGCGGCACGTTCATCGACCGGCACCTCGCCACCCTCCCCCGCCTGGCCGGCGTCCACCTCCGGGCGTTCTCGCCCTACGGCGCCGACACCGGCGCGATGTGGGCCGCCTACCGCCGGGTCGCCCGGGCGCACGTGGCCGCGGGCGGGGACGCCGGGCGCGTGGTCTCCGCGGCGCGCGAGGTGTTCGGCGCACTCGCCGAGTGGTGCCGGCCCGCTGCGCGGGCGCAGGCGGTCGGGGCGTGACCGGGGTCCAGCGCGAGGTCGGTTTCCTGGCACCGGGCGAACCGGTGGACCTGACCAACTGCGAGCGCGAGCCGATCCACGTCCCCGGCACCATCCAGCCGCGCGGCGTGCTGATCGCCGTCCGCGACCCCGACTGGATCGTCCAGCAGGTGTCGGAGAACCTCGCCGACCTCACCGGTGTCCACCGGCGGCACGCGCTGGGCCGGCCGCTCGCCGAAGTCATCGGCGTCGCGCCGGCCGACGCGGTGATCCGCTCGGCGAGCTGCTGCGCGGCGACAAGCTGTGGGGGCTCAGCGCCTGCCACCACTACGACGGCCCCCACGCGCCGCCCTACGCCACCCGTGCCGCGGCCGAGTTCCTCGGGTCCACGCTGTCGGTGCGGCTGGTCGACCGGGCGCAGGAGGAGGAGTTCGACCGGGCGCTGCGCGCGCGGCCCACGCTGGCGTGGCTGACCGCCGCCGCCCTGGACGAGGACCGGCCGATCACCGAGACGCTGCTCGGCTCCCCGAGCCTGCTGGACCTGCTCGACGCCGACGGGGTCGTGATGTGCCTCCAGGGCACCCGCGGTGCAGCCGGGGCCGGGATTCCTCCCGCCCTGGCAGACGGGATCGCCGCCTGGGCCGCGGGCCGCGGGGAGGACGTGGTCGCCACCGATGCGCTGGCCGAGGCCGCGCCCGGGGTCGGTGCGGTCGGCCCGGCGTGCGGCGTGCTGGTGCTGCCGCTGCCGGAGGGCCAGTACGTGCTCTGGTTCCGGGGCGAGGCCGTGCGGCACATCGACTGGGGCGGGGACCCGCACAACAAGGCGATCGCCGAGCGCGAGGGCGCGCATGTCCGGCTCAGCCCGCGCAAGTCCTTCGAGCGCTGGCGGGAGACCGTCCGCGGCCGGTCCGAGCCGTGGACGGCGCAGGAGACCGGTGAGGCGGCCGAGCTGCGGACGCACCTGCTGGAGGCCCTGTACGCGCGGTCCCGCAGCATCGTCCGGGCCGCCGAGACCCTGCAGCGCAGCCTGCTCTCCGACCCCCCGCAGCCCGACCACCTGGAGGTGGCGGTGCGCTACGTGCCGGCGGCGCGGGAGGCGCAGGTGGGGGGCGACTGGTACGACGTCTTCGAGCAGCCCGAGGGCTCCACGGTGCTCGTCATCGGTGACGTCGTCGGCCACGACACCCAGGCCGCGGCGACCATGGCCCAGCTGCGCGGCCTGCTGCGCGGCATCGCCTGGGACAGCACGGCCGGCCCCGCCGACGTGCTCTCCCGGCTCGACGCCGCGATCGAGGGGTTGGGCCTGGGCGCCCTGGCGACCGTGCTGGTCGGCCGCCTGGACCGCCCGGCGGGCCAGGCCGGCGACGGCACCCGCCTGCGCTGGGCCACCGCGGGGCACCTGCCGCCGGTGCTCGTCGCCCCCGACGGCTCCCAGCAGCTGCTGGTGCCCGACCGCCCCGGCCTGCTGCTCGGCGTGGACCCGTCGCTGCCCCGCACCGAGCACGAGGTGACGGTCTCCGACGGCTCGACGGTGCTGCTCTACACCGACGGGCTGGTCGAGCGCGACCAGGTGTTCGACGACGGCGTCGACCTGCTCGGCCGGGCTCTCGCCGAGCTGCGCCACCTGCCGGTGACCGGCATGTCCGACGCGCTCATCGACCGGCTGCTGCCCGAGGGCGGCGAGGACGACGTCGCGCTCGTCGCCGTCCGGCTCCGGCCGCCGGGCGGCTGAACCGGTCGCTCAGCCGGCGCCCGGGGCGGTGAACCGGGGGGTGAGCCCGTCGTCGGGCGGGCCACCCCGGTCGGGCAGCGGGCGCTCGTCCTCGGCCGCGCGGACCACGGCGATGGTGTCCAGCGGGTCCACCGGTCCGGCGGAGCGCCCGTCCCGCTCGAGCGCGGCCAGCAGCCGCTCCTCGTCGGGCGCGAGGTCACCGGGGCCCAGCCGCCCACCGGGGCTGCCCGCGTCGGAGCCCGAGGCCATGGCGGTGTCGGGCGTCGGGTCGTCCGGGGCGCTCATGCGGCAGTTCCTCATGGTCGGTCAGCGGGGGAAGTTCGGCTCGAGCCGGGGGACGATCTGCATCTCGGGGACGAACGCCGACGGGTGCAGGAGCAGTAGCGTGCGGATCGCTTCGGCGACCGCCGACGGCGGCATCATGAGGTGCCCGGGGATCCCCCACTGCTCCATCATCGGGGTGTCCATGGCGGCGGGGATGACGCTCTGCACCCGGCAGGGGAACGGCCGCTCGCTGCCGTCGTCGAGCCGCACGGCCTTCTCCCGCAGCTCGCGCTGGATGCACCGGGTGGCGTTGAGGAAGCCTGCCTTGGAACCGTTGTAGGCGATCGCCCCGCTGCCCGAGGTGATCGCCGAGAGCGAGACCACGTGCACGACGTCGGCGGTGCGCCCCTCGGGCAGGTGCTGCACCCGCTTCACGAACTCGCTGGTCAGGAAGACCGGCCCCTCGAAGTTGACCGCCTGCACCCGCTGGTAGTCGGCGAGGTCGATGTCGGTGATGTAGCCAGGCCGGTCGATGCCGGCGACGTTGACCAGCACGTCGAACGCGTCGCCGTGCCGGTCGAACAGGTCGGCGACGACGGCGCGCCGGCTCTCGTCCTGGGTGACGTCCAGCGCGGCGACCTCCGCGGAGCCACCCGCGCCGGTCACCCGGGACAGCGTCTCCTGGCTGCCCGCCTCGTCGATGTCGGCGATCACCACGTGGGCACCGTCCTCGGCCAGGGCCAGCGCGGTGGCCCGGCCGAGCCCGCTGGCCCCGCCCGTCACGAGTGCGACCCGGCCTTTCAGCGACGCCTCCACAGGTGCTCCTCCGTCGTCCGTGCGTGCCCGTCGCGCACAGCCTCGCCGAAACCCGCCGGGCCCGCAGGTCGGGTCGCTACGGCCGGGCCGACCAGACGTCGCCGAGGGTGACCGTGGTCAGCCCGCGCTCGGCGATCAGGTCCAGCAGCTGGCCGTAGACGCTGGTGACGGTGGCGTGGTTGGCGTGGCCGACGACGATCGTCCGGGGGTTGAACCAGCGGCGGGCGGCGGCCAGGAGCTCCTCGGCGCTGAGGACCCGGTAGTCCTCGAAGGTGCCGTTCCACATGGCGACGGTCGGGTGCCCGAGGTCGGCGGCGATCCGGTCGGTGCGCTCGTCGTGGGCGCCGTAGGGCGGGCGGAAGAAGGGGGTGTCCACCCCGAAGGTCGCGCGCAGGAAGTCGCGGTTGCGCCGGATCTCCTCGGCCACCTCGTGGTCGCCGAGCGTGGTGAGGTCGGGGTGGGACCACGTGTGGTTGCCCAGCGCCACCTGCCCGGAGTCGACGAGCGGGCGCAGCAGCGCCGCGTTCTCCTCCCAGGCCCGGTACCGGCCGTTGGGGAAGAAGGTCATGCGGGTCCCGCTGTCGGCGGCGAACCGCGCGAACGCCGCGACCACCTCGCTGCTGGTGCCGTCGTCGATGGTCAGCGCCAGCAGGTCCTCCTCCCCCGGGAGCGCGTCGACCACGCCGGTGGGCGGCGCCTGCGGCTCCACCCCGGGGACGCCGCGGTGCACCTGCCTCCAGCGCGCGGCAGGCTCGCCGGCCGGCTGCGGCGGCGCGGCCGTGGGCCCGCCGAACGCAGCCCCGGGCGCCCCGAGCCCGCGCGCGCCGTGCGCCACCGCCGTGCCCGCCACCCCGGCGGCGAGGGCGAGCAGGAACCGTCGACGGTCCATGCCCGGGACGCTATCCGGGCCGACGCAGACGCCCCCGGAGCCCGGTGGACGGCGCGCCGGACCCCGCGTCACCACACCCGGGGCGCCGCGTGCCGTCACGCTGTGTGCTCAGAGGCGGTGCAGCCCTGCGTCCTCGATGAGCCGCGCCTGCTCGCGGCACCACGGCGACCACGCGTCCCCCTCGGTCTGCTGCCGGCGGCGGAACGCGGCCCAGTCCAGCAGCTCCCACTCGCCGACCTCGGTGGGCTCGGGCGCGGGCGAGCCCGTGAACCGCCCGACGTAGACCGGGCACACCTCGTTCTCGACGACGCCGCGGAACTCGGCCCGGTAGCGGTACCCCGGCAGCGCGGGGCGGACGTCGGAGACGCCGAGCCCCAGCTCGAAGCCGGCGCGGCGGGCGATCGCGTCGCCGTCGTCCTCCCCGGGGCCGGGGTGGCCGCAGACGGTGTTGGTCCACATGCCGGGGAAGGTCGCCTTCCCCTCGGCCCGGCGGGTGACCAGGAGCCGGCCGTCCTCGGCGAAGAGGTAGGCCGAGAACGCGCGGTGCAGCGGCGTCTCGCCGTGGTGCACCTCCGGCTTCGGCATCGTGCCGATCGCCCGCCCGTCGTCGTCGACCAGCACGATGAGCTCGACAGGTGAGGCGGTCACCGCACCATCGTCCCCGATCGGGAGCGGAGCCGCCCGCCCCCGTGCGCACGGGCGGCGCGCGGGGCACAGTTCCGGGGTGGACAGCTTCCGGCGCAACGGCCTGACCTTCGACGTCCGGGATGCCGGGCCGGCCGACGGCGAACCCGTCGTCCTGCTGCACGGGTTCCCCCAGGACTCCACCGCCTGGGACCGCGTCGCCCCGGCCCTGCACCAGCACGGCCTGCGAACCCTCGCACCGGACCAGCGGGGCTACTCCCCCGCGGCCCGCCCGCGCGGGCGCGTGCACTACCGGCTGCGGGAGACCGCGGACGACGTCGTCGCGCTGCTGGACGCGGCCGGGCTCGGGTCCGCGCACGTGGTCGGTCACGACTGGGGCGGCCTCGTCGGCTGGGCGCTCGGCGCGTGGCACCCGGAGCGCGTCCGCACCCTCACGGCGCTCTCCGTGCCGCACCCGGGGGCGATGGCGCGCGCGATGGTGCGCAGCGACCAGGCGCTGCGGTCGTACTACGTGGGGCTGTTCCAGCTGCCCGTGCTCCCCGAGCGGCTGCTGCTCGCCGGGGACGGGGCCGCGCTGCGCCGGGTGCTGCGGCACGGCGGGCTGCCCGACGACGCCGTCGACCACTACGTCCGGCGGATGCGCGAGCCGGGCGCGCTGACCGCGGCGCTGGACTGGTACCGCGCCGTGCCGTGGAGCGGGCGCGACCCGGTCGGGAAGGTGCGCGTGCCCACCCTGCACGTGTGGAGCACCGGCGACGCATTCCTCGGGCGCGCCGCGACCGAGGACACCGCCCGCTTCGTGGACGCGCCCTACCGGCTGGAGGTGCTGGACGACGTGCCGCACTGGATCCCCGAGCTCGCCGCGGAGCGGACCGCCGAGCTGGTCACCGCCCACGTCCGCGGCTGAGCCCGGGCATTGCGAGACTGCACGCCATGAGCGAGACGACGTCGCCGCTGACCCGCGCCGAGCGGCTCGACCGGCTGCCCGTCAACCGGGAGCACCACCGGCTGGTGGTCGGCTCGGGCATCGGGTGGGCGCTGGACGCGATGGACGTCGGGCTCATCTCGTTCGTGATGACGGCGCTGGTCGCCCAGTGGGGGCTGTCGAACGGCGAGGTGTCGTGGATCGGGTCGATCGGCTTCGTCGGGATGGCGCTGGGCGCGACGCTCGGCGGGCTGCTCGCCGACCGGGTCGGCCGCCGCCAGGTGTTCGCGCTGACCCTCCTCGTGTTCGGGCTGGCGACCGGGGCGGCGGCGCTGTCCTGGTCGGTCGGCGCGCTGCTGGCGTTCCGGTTCCTCATCGGCCTGGGGCTGGGCGCGGAGCTGCCGGTCGCCTCCACGCTGGTCAGCGAGTTCGCCCCCGCGCGGGTGCGCGGTCGGGTGGTCGTGCTGCTCGAGGCGTTCTGGGCGGTGGGCTGGACGCTGGCGGCGCTGATCGGCTACTTCGTGGTGCCCGCCGGCGACGACGGGTGGCGCTGGGCGCTGGCCCTGGGCGCGGTGCCGGCGCTCTACGCGGTGGTCGTGCGGCGCGGGCTGCCCGAGTCGGTGCGCTTCCTGGAGCTGCGCGGCCGCACCGACGAGGCGGAGGCCACGGTGCGCCGCTTCGAGCGGGCCGCCGGCGTCTCACCCGCCCCCTCCCCCGCGACGGCGCCACCGTCCACGCCGCCGGGCGCCCGTGCGCTGTGGACCGGCGGCACCGCGCGGCGGACGGCTGCGCTCTGGACCGTCTGGTTCAGCATCAACTTCGCCTACTACGGCGCCTTCATCTGGCTGCCGACGCTGTTGTTCAACGACGGCTTCTCGCTGGTGAAGTCGTTCCAGTACACGCTGATCATCACCCTGGCCCAGCTGCCCGGGTACGCGGTGGCGGCCTACCTGATCGAGAAGTGGGGGCGGCGCCCCACCCTGGCCACCTTCCTGCTGGGCTCGGCTCTGGGGGCCGGGCTCTTCGCGGCCGCCGACGCCGACACCGCCGTCCTGGTGACCGGCATGGTGCTGTCGTTCTTCAACCTGGGCGCTTGGGGTGCGCTCTACGCGGTCACCCCGGAGATCTACCCGACCGCGCTGCGGGCCACCGGCGCCGGCGCCGCCGCCGGCTTCGGCCGGCTCGCGTCCATCGCCGCCCCGCTGTGCGTGCCGTTGCTGGTCGACGCCGGGGGCACCGGCCTGGTCTTCGCCACGTTCGCCGCCTTCTTCCTGCTGGCCGCGCTCGCCGCGCTGGCGCTGCCCGAGCTGCGGGGGCGGTCGCTGGACGAGGACGCCCCGCGCACGGCGACCCCGTCGGCGCTGCGCGGCTGACCCGCACCGTGCCGGTTGGCCGGAGGAGGGGCGGGTAGCGGCAGGGGCATGCCGAACCTCACCCCCGGCCAGCTGCGCGGCCGCACGATCGCCGTCACCGGAGCCAGCGGCAACCTCGGCACCGCTCTCCTGCGCCGGCTGACCGCGCCGTCGGCCGGCGTCGCCGAGGTCCGCGGGCTGGCCCGCCGGCGCCCGCCGTCGACCGCGCCCTACGACGGCGTCCGCTGGCACCTGGCCGACCTCGGCGAGGCCGCGAGCGAGCGAGAGGTCGCCGAGTTCGTCGAGGGCGCCGACGCCGTCGTCCACCTGGCCTGGGCGCTGCAGCCGGGCCGGCAGCCCGACCGGCTGCGCCAGGTGAACGTCGAGGGCACCCGGCGGGTGGCCCGCGCCGCGGCCGCCGCCGGCGTCGACCAGTTCGTGCACCTGAGCTCCATCGGCGCCTACGCCGCCGGCGCGCGCGGCACCCGGGTGACGGAGGACTGGCCGACCACGGGCATCCCCAGCGCCCAGTACAGCCGAGACAAGTCGCAGGCCGAGAGCGTGGTCCGCGACGTGTTCGGCCGGCACCGCGGCACCACGCTCACCGTCGTCCGCCCCACCCTGGTGCTGCAGCCGCAGGCCGGCAGCGAGATCGGCCGCTACTTCCTGGGCCCGCTGCTCTTCGGGGCGGCCCGCGTGCTGCCCGGCGCGGTGGCCCGGCTGCTGCCGCTGCCCCTGCCGGCCCTCGCCGTCGCCTTCGTGCACGCCGACGACGTCGCCGACGCCATCGAGCGGATGCTCGACCGCCGGGCGCCCGGCCCCTTCAACCTGGCGGCCGAGCCGTTGCTGGACGCCGACGCGCTGGCGAAGGCCCTCGGCTCGCGGCGGGTGCCCACCCCCGCGTTCGCGCTGCGCGCCGGGCTGCAGGCCGCCTTCGCCGCGCACCTGGTGCCCACCGAGCCCGGGTGGCTCGACATCGGCACGCAGGTGCCCGCGCTGGACACCTCCCGGGCGCGCAAGCTGCTCGACTGGGCCCCGTTCCACGCCGGGGACGACGTGCTCCGCCAGTTCGTCGCCGCCCTGGGCAGCGGTGCGGGCGGGCCCGGGGCGCTGCTCCAGCCGGCGGGTGGTCCCGTGCTGGACCCCGGGGGCGACCCGGCCAACGCCCCCGGTCCGCGAGCCAACTGACCCTAAGTCGGGGAGGCTGCCGAGCAGCGTGCGGGTCGTCGCGTCGCGGGTGTCGAGCAGCTCGTCCAGGGCCCCCGCCGCCGACCCCAGCAGGTCAGGTCGACGCGGGCCTGGACGTCGACGCGCTCGTAGCCGGGCCGGGGTCTCCTCGAGCACGTCCAGCCCCTCGGCGGCGTCGCCGAGGGGCGCGGCCAGCACCTGGGACAGCTGCGGCCGCTCCCCCGCCCGCGCCGCGCCCCCCAGCCCCCGCACACCGCGGCGGGCCGGCCGGCCGACGTCGGCCAGCTCCCGTCGCAGGCCGTCGGGTACCGCGGCCGACGTCGCGGTGAGCGGCTGGTACGAGCCGCTGGAGCTCATCCGGGTCCGTCGCACGGGCCCTCCTGGCGCCTGGGTGGGGGCCGGACGCTACCGGGGGTTCCCGAACCCGTTTCAGCTGCGGCTGGTCCAGGCGCCGACGTCGCGGCCGGTCCGCGCGAACACCTCCGAGGCCCGCTCCGCGCGGAGGGCGACCAGCAGCGCCTCGCCCTCGGCGAGGGTGGTTCCCGGGTCGTCCTCGGCGACCAGCCGGGCGGTGGCGGTGGCCCGCCGGCCCTCGACCGAGACCAGCTGCCCGGTCACCACGAGCGGGACACCCAGGTGCACCGGCCGCCGGTAGGTGACGCTCAGCGTCGCGGTCAGGCCGCCGTGCCCGGCACCGCGGGCGGAGCGGGCGAGCACGTGGTCCAGGAGCGTGGCCACGACCCCGCCGTGGACCAGCCCCGGCGGCCCCTCGAGCTTCTTGCCGACGACCACGCGGCCCACGCACCGGCCCTCCTCCGGGAAGTCGTCGACCTCCATCGGCGGGGCCACCGGGCTGCCCGGCCCGTACACCGGGCTGTACCAGCGCTGCCCGCTGTCCGGGTCGTCCACCGAGGCGATCTCGTGGACCTCGCGCAGATCGGCCGAGAGCAGCGCGGTCAGCTCCCGCGCCGCGCTCGTCGCCTCGGCCAGCCGGTCCAGCGGCACCTCGGTGCGGACGGCGGCGTCGACCAGCGCGCGCAGCGCCTCCCCCAGCTCGCCGACGGCAGCGCGGCGGATCTCCCGCTCGTCGTCAGCCACGGGGCATGCCGGCCTCGCGGAGCAGCGCGCCACCGACGATGACCCGCTGCACCTCGCTGGTGCCCTCGTAGAGCCGGAACAGCCGGGCGTCGCGGTAGAAGCGCTCCACCGGCGTCGTCCGCAGGTATCCCATGCCGCCGTGCACCTGCACCGCCTTGTCGACGGCGCGCCCCACCATCTCGGTGCAGAACAACTTGGCCGACGACGGGCCGACGGAGGTGTCCTCGCCGGAGTCGTAGCGGGCCGCGACGTCGCGCACCATGCTGCGGCCGGCGAGCAGCTCGGCGTGCATGTCGGCGAGCATCGCCTGCACCAGCTGGAAGCGGCCGATCGGCGCCCCGCCCTGCTTGGCGGTGGCGGCGTACGCGACCGACTCGTCGAGCACCCGCTGCGCCATGCCCACGCACAGCGCCGCGATGTGCAGCCGCCCGCGGGAGAGCACGGTGAGCGCCTTGGAGTAGCCGCGGCCCTCCTCGCCGATCAGGGCGTCGGCGGGCACCCGCACGTCGTCGAAGAAGACCTCGGAGGTCCAGGCGCCGGCCTGCCCCATCTTCTTGTCCTTGGGCCCGACGGTGACGCCCGGCGTCGTCGTCTCGACCACGAAGCTGGAGATGCCGCGGCCGCCCTTCTCCGCGGGGTCGGTGCGGGCGAAGACGACGAACAGGTCGGCGATCGGCGCGTTCGTGATGTAGCGCTTGCTGCCGTTGATGACCCATCCGTCGCCGTCCCGGCGGGCGCTGGTGCGCAGCGCGGAGGGGTCGGAGCCGGCCTCGGCCTCGGTGAGCGCGAAGGAGCCGATCAGCTCACCCGCGGAGAGGCGCGGCAGGTACCTCTCCTTCTGCTCGTCGCTGCCGAACTTCGCGATCACCTGGCCGGAGATGCCGTTGTTGGTGCCGAACAGCGAGCGGAAGGCCGGCGTCGTGTAGCCGAACTCCATGGCCAGCTCGACGTCCTCGGTCATGGTGACGCCCAGCCCGCCGTAGTCCTCGGGGAGCGCGTAGCCGAAGAGGCCCATCTCGGCGGCCTGCGCGCGCAGGTCGTCGGGGATGCGGTCCTCGTCCTCGATCTGCTCCTCACGGGGCACCACCGATTCGCGGATGAGCTGGCGAACGGCGTCCTTGACCTGGCGGAAGTCCTCGGCGTCCACGCCGCCATGGTGACGCGTGCCGCATCCGGCCGTCGAGGCGGGGGTCCCGCCGCGCCGAGTCATGCGAACTCGTGGTCATCAGCCATCGATGGCCACGACTTCGCATGACTCGGACCCCTGTGGACGGCGCCGGCCGGCCGGCCCGCTGTTCCGGCAGGCTGCCCGGCATGCCGACGCCGCTTGTACCGCCGCGGGTCCGTGGTCCCCTGGACCGACGCGGCGCCCGCGCCGACGGCATCTCCGACTGGCACCTGCGTCACCGGGACGTGCTCCGCTCCTCGCGGGACACGTACCTCCCCCGCGCCTCCGACGAGCTGCAACGGATACGCGCCGTCCTGCTCGGCCCTCCGCAGGGTGCGGTGATCAGTCACCTGACCGCGGCGCGGCTGTGGGGATTGCAGGTGCCGCTCGTGCCGGAGGACCAACCGGTGCACCTGACCGTGGCGCGGAACGTCCGCCGTCGCCATCGCCGCGACCGCCGCCTCCACTTCTCCGACGTGCCCGGAGCCCAGACGCGTCGCCGGCACGGGGTGGTCCTGACCTCGCCCAGCCGGACGTGGATCGACCTGGCCGCCGTCGTCCCACCGGCCGCGCTGCTGGCCGTCACCGACCAGATGCTGGCCCGTGGCTTCCCCCGGGACGAGTTCCCCGCGATCCTGCGGCGCTCGGCGGGTCGGCGTGGAGTGACGACCGCCCGGCGCGCCGCCGCGTGCGCCGACCCGTTGGCCGGCTCGCCGATGGAGTCGGTGCTCCGCTGGTCGATCCTCGAGGCCGGTCTGCCACGGCCGGTCCTGCAGCACGTCGTACGGGACGCCGGGCGGTTCCTCGGCCGGGTCGACCTGGCGTGGCCCGACCGGCGGGTGATCGTGGAGTTCGACGGCGACGTGCACCGCGACCGGCGGGTCTTCGTGGAGGACGTCCGTCGGCAGAACGGCCTGGTCCTCGCGGGATGGATCGTGCTCCGTTTCACCTCCGCGGACCTGCTCGGCCACCCGGATCGGGTGCTGGGGGCGATCCGGGCGGCGCTCGGCCTGGGCTGAGGTGCAGCCGGCCGCGCCGAGTCATGCGAACTCGTGGCCATCAGCGCTCGATGGCCACGAGTTCGCATGGTTCGCAGGGAGGCTCAGGCGAGGGCGTCCAGGCGGGCCATGTCCTCGTCCGAGAGGGTCAGCCGCGCTGCACCCAGGTTCTCGGTCAGGTGGTCGACCGACTTGGTGCCGGGGATCGGCAGCACCACCGGAGACTTCTGCAGCAGCCAGGCCAGCGCGACCTGCGCGGGCGTGGCGTCCAGCTCGCGGGCGATGTCGGCGACCGGGCTGTCGGGCGCGGCCAGGTCCCCCGTGGCGATCGGGAACCACGGGATGAAGGCGATGCCGTGCTCGGTGGTGTAGTCCAGGACGTCCTGGCTCTGCCGGGTCGTGAGGTTGTACAGGTTCTGCACGCTGACGATCTCGGTGATCTCGCGGGCGGCCCGCAGCTCCTCGACCGACACTTCCGAGACGCCGATGTGGCGCACCTTGCCCTGCTCCTTGAGCTCGACGAAGGCGCCCAGCTGGTCGGCCAGGGGCACCTCGGAGTCGATGCGGTGCAGCTGGATGAGGTCGATGCGCTCGACCTTCAGGTGCCGCAGCGAGAGCTCGACCTGCTGCTTGAGGTAGGCGGGCCGCCCGACCGGCGTCCAGACGCCCGGGCCCTGCCGCGTGAGCCCGGCCTTGGTCGCGATGACCAGGTGCCCCGGGTAGGGGTGCAGCGCCTCCGCGATGATCTGCTCGCTGATCTCGGGCCCGTAGGAGTCGGCGGTGTCGATGAAGTCGACACCCTGCTCGACGGCGGCCTGCACGACCCGGACGGCAGCGCCGCGGTCGGCCGGCTCGCCCCACACGCCGGGGCCGGGCAGCTGCATGGCGCCGTAGCCGAGGCGGTGGACGGGGAGGTCGCCGCCGATGGGGAAGGTGTCGCTGAGCTGTGCAGTGGTCATGCCCGTGGCCAGCACGGCGGCGGGCGAGCGTGTTCCCGCGCCGGCGTGTTCGATGGGCTGCGTGGGCGAGGTGGCCGGTGGGCGTGCGGGCGAGGTGGTCGTGCTGCGGCACGGGCAGACGGAGTGGAGCCGCACCGGCCAGCACACCGGGGCCACCGACCTGCCGCTGCTGCCCGAGGGCGAGGACCAGGCGCGCGCGCTGCGTGGGGGGCTGGGCCGCCGGCGGTTCGCCGAGGTGCGGGTGAGCCCGCTGCAGCGCGCCCGGCGCACCGCCGAGCTGGCAGGGCTCACCCCCACGGCCGTCGACGGGGACCTGGTCGAGCTGGACTACGGGGGGTACGAGGGCCGCACGACCGCCGAGATCAGCGAGGAGCTGGGCCGGGAGTGGTCGATCTGGCGGGACGGCACGGTGGACGCCGAGGCCCCCGGGGAGTCGCTGGCGGACGTCGGTGCGCGGGTCGACCGGGTGCTCGACCGGGTGCGCGGCCGGCTCCCCGACGGCGACGTGGCCCTCGTCGCCCACGGGCACGTCTTGCGGGTGCTGACGGCCCGGTGGCTCGGGCTGGCCCCCGAGGCCGGTGCCCTGTTCGCGCTGCCCGCCGGCCGCTACGGCGTGCTGGGGCACGAGCACGGCCGCCCCGTGCTCACCGGCTGGGCCCTGGGCTGAGCCCGCCTCAGCGCGCGCGGGCCACCGGCTGCCAGCGGCCCTCGGGCTCCTCCGCCGGGGCCTCGCGGCGCACCGGCCGGCCGAACAACCACCCCTGGCCCATGTCGGCCCCCAGGACGGTGACCTCCTCGGCCAGCTGCTCGGTCTCGACACCCTCGGCCACCACGACCGCGCCCAGCTGGTGGGCCAGGTCGGTCACCGCCTTCAGCACCGTGCGGGCGCCGTCGTCGGGCAGCTCCTGCACCAGCCCCTTGTCGAGCTTGACCACCTCGGGCCGGACCGCGGCCAGCAGCGACAGGCTCGACCAGCCGGCGCCGACGTCGACCAGCGCGACCCGCCAGCCCAGCGAGCGGTAGTGCTCGAGCACCGAGACCAGGTGCCCGCGGTCGGCGATCGCGTGCGACTCCACCACCTCGAACACGAGCTGGCGGGGGTCGATCCCGGCGTCGTGCGCGACCCGCTCGGTGCTGGCCAGGCAGACCTGCGGCCGGTAGATCGAGGACGGGTTGGAGTTGACGAACAGGTCGTCGCCGCCCAGCCACGGCCGCGCGCCGGTGATGGCGGACTCCCGGCCGATGCGGTCCAGCCGGTCCAGCCAGCCCGCCGACTCGGCGACGAAGAACAGGTCCCCGCCCCCGACCTCCCGGCCGTCCACCAGCCCGCGCAGCAGCGCCTCGTGGGCGACGACCGACCGGTCGGCCAGCGAGACGATCGGCTGGTACACCGACCAGAACTCGGCCTCGGCCAGGACGCCGACCTCGACTGTCACCCCGCGCCGGGCCAGCTCGACGGCGAGCGTGGGGGCGGTCAGCATGCGGACGGTGAGCGCGGCACCGCCGTCGGGCGGGTCCGTCACCACCCGCACCGCCTCGGTCTCCGCACCGGTCAGCTCCCGCGCGAGCTTCTGGAACAGCCGCTCCAGCCCGCGCCCGCCCCGGTCGTCGACGACGTCGACCACCTGGGGCGCGGAGTCCACGGTGAGACCCAGCGCCTTGGCGGTGCGGGCGACGTGCGGCAGCACGTGCCCGATCGAGGTGGCCAGCAGGGCGCGGTCCGCCCGGCCGGGCAGCTCCCAGTTCTGGCGGCACCCGCAGACCCCGCCGCAGATGGTTCCCACGCCGGACAGGGTGACCCACCGGGCGGGGTGCGCGGGACAGGCGCGCGGCGGTATCAGAACGCTCTTCCGGGGTACTCGCGGGGGACTTCCAGCACTTGCACAACTTGAATGTCTAAGGTTTGCCCCATGGCCGCTCTCCCCACCGCAGAAGCCGCCCGTCCGAGTCGCGGCGGCCGTCCCCGCGACCCGAGCCGGGACGGCGTCATCCGCGCCGCGATCCTGCGGCTGCTCGCAGACGTGGGCTACGGCGCGCTGACCATGGACGCGGTCGCCGCGGAGGCCGGCGTCGGCAAGGCCACGATCTACCGCCGCTGGCGCACCAAGCAGGACCTGGTCGTCGACACCATCTCCGACCTCAACCGCGACGAGGCGCACACCCCGGACACCGGCTCCCTCGAGGGCGACCTGCGCGAGATCATGCGCACGCTCGTCGGCGTCGTCAACGGGCCGACCGGCGCGGCGACGCTCTCGCTGCTCTCCACCGTGCCCCGCCACCCGGCACTCGCCGAGGCGTTCGAGAAGGGCCCGCTCGCGGTCTGGCGGCAGTCCTTCGAGCAGGTGTGGGAGAACGCCGAGGCGCGCGGCGAGATCGGCCCGGACTTCCGCAGCTCGGTCGCCGCCGAGACCATCAGCGCGCTCCTCGTGCAGCGCTGGCTGCTCACCCACCGGCCGGTCGACGAGGCCTTCGCCGACGAGGTGCTGGAGACCGTGGTCATGCCCCTGGTGCGCAGCCAGGCCTGAAGCCGCTCACCGGCCGAGCGAGCCGGGCCCGCCCTTGACGGGCCCGGCGACCTCGTCGGTGACCCACCCGCCGTAGAAGCCACCGGGCTGCGGCGCGTCTGCTCGCCGTCGACCAGCGCCCGGTCGACCCTGCCGGGGGAGAACGCGATCGCCGAGCGCAGGTGCTCGTGGCCCGGGGCGGGGTCCTCGTAGGACCACCCGATCTCCGGGATGCGACGGCCGTCGACGACGGCGTCCCAGTAGGTCGCCGTCCCCTTCCACTCGCACACCGAGCGGCCCGGCGCCCGCTCCAGCAGGTCGACGGCGGCGTCCTCGCGCGGCACGCAGTACACCGGCGGGTGGCTGGTCTGGCAGACCCGCACCGCGCGCCGGGTGTCGGCCAGCACCCGGCCGGCCACCTCGACGACGACGTGGCGCTCGCTCACCCGCGCCGACGGCGGGCGCGGGTAGTCCCAGACCGACTCCTGCCGGGGCCGACCGGGTCGCGGCGCACCGGCGGGTCAGCCCTTGCGGTGGCCCTTGTCGACCACGACCATGCGGCGGCCGAGCAACTGGACCTCGTCCTTGCGCCGGTGGCGGACCTTCTGGACGACGACCAGCGTGACCAGCAGGCCGACGGCGCCGACCGTGGCCTGGCCCGCCGGCGTGCGCAGGAAGCGCTGGACGGCGTCCCGGCCCTGCGCCTTCAGGCGGGTCGGGCTGCTCCGGTAGGCGATCTGGTCCAGGGTGGCGGCCAGCGACTCGCGGGCCGCATCGATCTCGAGCTGGATCTGTCGTGGGTCGCGGGGCACGGGCGACAGCCTGCCAGACGTACCGCAGGTCAGCGCGGCGACGGCACTCCCCGGCCACCCGCCCGGGTGCTCATAGACTCCTGGGCCACGCGGGAGTGGTGTAACGGCAGCCACGCCAGACTTAGGATCTGGTGCCTTCGGGCGTGGGGGTTCGACTCCCCCCTCCCGCACAAGTGCGTCTCCCTTGGCCGGAGCCCGAATGGCCCGTCGAGGCATGTGGATCACAGCGGCGTGAGTCGATCCGCGAGCCAACGCGCGACCCAACATCGGGGTCGCAGACGGGCGCTCGGGTGCGCTCCGTCCCGCTCTGTCCATCCCCGCAGGGTGCTTGCCCGAGCACCGTGAACCGCCCCGGGATTGACGGAGGCACTGGGATGCCCCGGGTCTGGCGGGTCGCACAGCCGGAGGCTGGGACACCACTCCATCGCCTTCACGGCCGACGTGTACGCGGACGTCGCCAAGGAGCCCAACTACTCCACCGACATGGAGCGGACGGAGAGGGCGCTCGGTATGTAGGGCGGCCAGCCGGTCGCAGGCCTCAGGAGGCCGACGCTCTCATCGTGTGCAACGGTCCGAGCTTGCGGCGGGGGCCCTGGCGTCGAAGAACGGCGGGTGAGCCCCCGCCCGCCAAGCCGGCTCAGTCCCGGCGACGATCGCTGCCCGGCACCGCTCCCGTGTCGGTGAGCTCGCGCGCGATGTCGACCAGCTTGCGGTTCATCTCCTGGGAGACGCGGGCGAGAACGCCGAATGCCTGGTCGGCGGTGAGCTTGTGCCGCTCCATGAGGATGCCCTTGGCCTGGCCGATGACGTCCCGATTCGTCAGTCCGGTGCGCAGGTTCTCCTCTTGTTCGGCACCGGCGAGCGCCACGGCAGCATGGCTGGCGAACATCTGCCCGATTTCCTGGCACTCGTCGTCGAAAGCACCCGGCGTCCGGGAGTACAGGTTCAGCGCCCCGAGCCGGTCACCAGCGACGAAGAGCTGGAAGCACATCATGCTGCCTGCACCCAAACCGGAAGCCTCCCGCGCGAACTCCGGCCAGCGGTCGTCGGAGCCGACGTCGTCCACCCGGACGACCTCCTGTTCCCAGACCGCATCCAGACACGGTCCTTGGCCGATTCGCCCTTGGAGCGCGTCGATCTGCCGGGGCAGCTCGCTAGTCGAGGCCCGCGGTTCGACCTTCTTGCGACTGATCACGTAGCTGATGCTGCACTCTTCCGCGTTCGGCACCACCGTCACGGCTGAGGTCGTGATGGCCTGCAACGTGGCCTCGACGTCGCCGTGCTCCTCCTGGAGGTGGCGCGCCACACGGCTCATGGCGTCGCCGAGGTTCTGCGACGACGCGGTCGGGTTGTCCGCGTCTCCCTGGGTCGCCGTCATGCGGAACGAAGTTACTGGAAGCGCGGGCTGCGTCCGAAGCGGCCTGCGCCGCGTTCCACCTCGGCCCCGTCCACCCCACGTAGTCACCGAGCTGACGCCGATGGGTTGGCATCGACACGACGAGTGGACGCCGCCGACTCGAAATGTCGATGGTTCGTCATACCTCCGCGAATGCCACCCGGTGAGCAGATGCAGGTTCTCGTGACGGTGAAGGCGTACCCGCAGCCGTCCAAGAGCTACGGCGAGACCGTGTGCGTAGCTGGCGTCCTCATGGGCGTCGGCATCGCGGTCGTCTGCGCCCCTGTGCTCGGCTTCGTCACCGCGAGCACCGTGCGCGACTCGAGGGCGGCCGTCGAGGAGCTGCCCGAGCACCAGCGTGCCGTGGTGGAGCGGGCGGCCCCCCGGGGCCCGGTGCCGGAGGACGACGCCCTGCGCGAGGCCGCGCCGCACCCCGTCGAGGACCGGCTGCTCACCGTCCGGGCGACGCGGACCCGCGCACTGGCCCTGCCCGCCGTCGTGGCGCTGGTCGCCCCGGCCCGGCTCGAGCGGCGCGCCGAACTGCTCCGCCGGGCCGGCTGACGGGGGTCAGCCCAGGACGACGCGCAGGTCCAGCTCGACCGACGGGGTGTCCGGGTCGTCGTCGTCCACGACGGCCAGCAGGCGCACCTCCCCGTCCGAGACCCCGCGGAGCGCCAGGCCCTCCACCTTGTGCACGTGGCCGTGCAGCTCGGGGATGGGCGCGACCTCCTGGACGGTGTCGCCGTCCAGCAGCGCGATCGCGGTGCCGACCACCGGCCCGTCGTCGACCGCGTTCGGGGTGTCTTCCGCCGCCGCGCTCAGCAGCACCCGGCCGTCGGGGAGGGCGACCGCGTCGGTGATCGCCAGGCCGACGCCCTCGACCTCGCCCAACTCGTACCGCCGGGGCCGGTCCACGGGGACGGCGGCGGGCTCGGCCTGTCCGAGGACGGCGGCGACGAGGTCGTGCAGCGGCACGTCGACGCTCGCCGAGCGGACGCCGGCCACCAGGTTGCCCCGGTTGAACCACCGCACCACGTCGCCGTGCCGGCTGGCCCCCTCGAGGTTCACCTGGTCCATCGGCAGGTCCAGGAGCTCGGCCACCCGTCGGTACACCGGGCCGAGCTCCGCCGAGCGCACCACCGGCCGCCCGTCCTCGAGCCGCACCACCACCGCCCGCATGCGGCGGGGTGAGGAGCCCGACCCCAGGAGGAGCACTGCCGGCTCCCCGTCCACCTCTGCCGGGCACGCCACCTCCAGGTCCGGCTTGAGGTGCTTGGTGCCCTCGGCCTCGCGGAACGTGCGCAGGCCCTCGACCGGCGGGAGCACCTCCACCGTGACCACCTCGTCCGGCCGGCGCCAGGCGGCGATCGTCGAGTCGTCCTGCACGACCAGCCAGCCGTCCCCCAACGGGGCCACGCCCGAGGCTGCGGTCACCGGGGTGCCGCCGGTGAAGCGCAGCGTCCGGGCGGCATCCACGAAGACCTGCATCGGCCCGGGATGCCCCGCGCGGCGGCGGATCACGCGTCAGTGGTGACCGGTCCGCCCGTCGAGCATCTCCCGCAGCAGGTCGAGGTGGCCCACGTGCCGGGCCACCTCCTCCACGATGTGCCCGAGGATCCAGCGCGGCGAGAGCGTCGTCCCGCCGTACTCGTCGTCGCGCCCCCGGTCGACCAGGGACGCGGCGTCGACGATCTCCACCGAGACGGCGCACTGGCGGGAGTACTCCGCCAGCAGCCGGGCCAGCGGCACGGCGGGGACCCGCCAGTCCGCGCCCGGGTCGTCGCCGAACTGCGGGTCGCCCTCCTTCGGCCGGCCGAGGAAGAGCACCTCGAACCAGCAGTGCTCCACCCAGCGGAGGTGGGAGACCAGGCCGGCGACCGTCATCAGCGGAGAGGTCGGCAGGAGGATGCGGTGCGCGTCGTCGTCGCCCAGGCCCGCGCACTCCGTAGTGCACGAGCGAGCGCTGCAGGTGCAGCCAGCCGGCGAGCTGCGCCCGCTCGTCACCCGTCCCGGGTGGGCGGGCGCACGCCGGCAGGCTCACGCCGTCGGACGCCAGCGGTCACCTCACGGCCGGTCACGCGGGTTCCCGTCCGGGGTCGGTCACCCGGCCGGGTGGCGTGGGGATACGACCCCTGCGCCGCGGCGGTGCGGCAGCCGATGGGTGGCATGACCTCCAGCGCCACCCCGACCGCGACCTGGCTCCCGGCCGCCCTGGTGCGCGCCGCCGTCGTCCACCCCGCCGCCGCGCCCGCACGCGGCCGGCACCGGGCCCCGGAGCCCAGCGCCCCCGTCCCGGCCGGCGACGGGGAGCAGCGCGCGTCCCCGGCCCGGCACGCCGACCCCGAGGAGCAGGACTCCCTCGCGTGGCTCGGCACCGCCCTGCCTCGGGGCTGACCGGACGCCGGGGTCAGCGGGGCGCCAGCACCTCGGCCAGCACCGGCAGCAGCGCCGCGAATGCCTGCCCCCGGTGGCTGCGCGCGTCCTTCTCCGCCGGCTCCAGCTCCGCGGAGGTCACGTCCAGCCCCTCCGGGACGAACACCGGGTCGTAGCCGAAGCCGTTGCTGCCCCGCTTCTCCCGCACCACGTGCCCGCGCCACTGCCGCTCCAGCACCCGCTCGGTGCCGTCGGGGGTCACCAGGGCGGCGGCGCACACGAAGGCCGCGCCCCGCCGCTCGTCGGGCACGTCGGCGAGCTGCCCCAGCAGCAGCGCGGTGTTGGCGTCGTCGTCGCCGTGCCGGCCCGACCATCGCGCCGAGAGCACACCGGGCATGCCGTTCAGCGCGTCGACCGCGAGCCCGGAGTCGTCGGCCACCGCGGGCAGGCCGGTGTACCGCACCGCCTCCCGCGCCTTGAGCAGTGCGTTGTCGGCGAACGTCGCCCCGGTCTCCGGCGCCTCCGGGTACTCCTCGACGTCGCGCAGGCCGACCACCTCCACCCCGGGAACCGCGCTCGCGAGCAGCCGCCGCAGCTCGGCGAGCTTGCCGGCGTTGCGGGTGGCCAGCAGCAGCCGGGTGCTCATCGGGCGACCGGCTCGCGTGACAGCGCCTCGGCCTGGAGGCGGGTGAGCTCGGCGCAGCCGGCGACCGCCAGGTCGAGCAGCGCGTCGAGGGTCGGCCGGTCGAAGACGGCGCCCTCCGCGGTGCCCTGCACCTCGACGAAGCCGCCGTCCCCGGTGCAGACCACGTTCATGTCGGTGCCGGCGCGCACGTCCTCCTCGTAGGCGAGGTCCAGCCGCGGCTCGCCGTCGATGACCCCGACGCTGACCGCGGCCACCGACTGCACGAGCGGTTCCTTCTTCGCCAGCTTCTTGCGCTCGCCGAGCCAGGTGACGGCGTCGGCCAGCGCGACGTAGGCGCCGGTGATGGCGGCGGTCCGGGTGCCGCCGTCGGCCTGGAGGACGTCGCAGTCGATCGCGATGCTGTTCTCCCCCAGCGCGCCCAGGTCGATCGAGGCGCGCAGCGAGCGGCCGATGAGCCGGCTGATCTCGTGCGTACGGCCGCCGATCCGCCCCTTCACCGACTCCCGGTCGCTGCGGGTGTGGGTCGCTCGCGGCAGCATCGAGTACTCGGCGGTGACCCAGCCCAGGCCCGACCCCTTGCGCCAGCGCGGCACGCCCTCGGTCACGCTCGCCGCGCACAGCACGCGGGTGCGGCCGAACTCGACGAGCACCGACCCCTCGGCGTGGTCGAGCCAGTTGCGGGTGATCGTCACCGGGCGGAGCTGGTCGGCCGATCGGCCGTCGGCACGGGGGGTGGGTCGAGGCTGCGTCACGGGTGCCGACAGTAGTGCGCGCCCGCGGCGGCCCGCCCCCGTCTCCGGCAGGATCGGGCCCATGAGATCGGAGCTGCGTTCCGTCCGGACCGGTGGCGTGCCCGTCGTCGTCGACCTGACCGACGACTGCGCCGAGTTCGTGCAGCAGGAGGGCGACGGGCTGCTGCACGTCTTCGTCCCGCACGCCACCGCCGGCCTGGCGATCCTGGAGACCGGCTCGGGCAGCGACGACGACCTGCTGGCCCAGCTCGACGACCTGCTGCCCCGCGACGACCGGTGGCGCCACCGGCACGGCAGCCCCGGGCACGGCCGGGACCACGTGCTGCCGGCGTTCGTCCCGCCGCACGCGAGCGTGCCCGTGCTGGAGGGCAGGCTGATGCTGGGCACGTGGCAGCGCATCTGCCTGGTGGACACCAACGCGGACAACCACCAGCGGCAGGTGCGCTTCTCGTTCCTGGCCGGCTGACCGCCCGGCGCCCCCTTGCGAGCCGCGCCCCGGGACACGGCAGGATGCCCGGCATGACCGAGACCGACGCCGCCCCCGTCCGCCTGGCCCCCGGCGACCCGGCGCCGGACTTCACGCTGCCCGACGCCGACGGCAACCCGGTGTCGCTGTCGTCCTACCGCGGCCGTCGCGTCATCGTCTACTGCTACCCGGCGGCCTTGACCCCCGGCTGCACCACCCAGGCCGTCGACTTCACCGCCGCGGCCGGCGATCTCGCCGAGGCGGGGCTGGAGATCATCGGCATCTCCCCCGACCCGGTCGAGAAGCTCGCCCGCTTCCGCGAGAAGGAGGACCTGCGCATCACCCTGGTCTCCGACCCCGGCAAGCAGGTGATGCAGGCCTACGGCGCGTACGGCACGAAGAAGCTGTACGGCAAGGAGGTGGTCGGGGTGATCCGGTCGACGTTCGTCATCGACGCCGAGGGGCGGGTCGAGCGCGCCTCCTACAACGTCAAGGCCACCGGGCACGTGGCCAAGCTCCGCCGCGACCTCGGGCTCGACTGAGGAAGTACCACCAGGACGTTCCACCTAGGTGTACCGAGCCATCACGTTGGTGCCAGTCGGCTGATCGGGGGCTCCCCGCCGAGGGCGCTGTGGCGGCGTTGAGTGTTGTAGTGCTCCAGCCAGGGAGCAAGCGCGGCTGAGCGCTGGTCG
>NZ_JBJGZZ010000025.1:0-39021 GCF_054050775.1 Blastococcus sp. SYSU DS0533
CCCGGCGCATGCGCCGGGCGGCCTCGCCGGGGATCACCCCCCGGTGAAGGAGCGGACGCCGACGAGGTCGACGACGAAGACCAGCGTCGCGCCCGGCTTGATGACGCCGCCGGCGCCGCGGTCGCCGTAGGCCTTGTGCGCCGGGATGGTCAGCCGGCGGCGGCCGCCGACCTTCATGCCGACGATGCCCTCGTCCCAGCCCTGGATGACCATGCCGACGCCGACCCGGAACTCCAGCGGGTCACCGCGGTCCCAGGAGGCGTCGAACTGCTCGCCGCCCTCGTGGGTGACGCCCACGTAGTGGGTGCTGACCAGGTCACCGGCCTTGGCCTCCTGGCCGTCGCCGACGACGAGGTCCTCGATCACCAGGTCGTCGGGGGCCGGCCCGGTCGGCGGCTCGACCTCGGGTCGGGTCAGCTCAGCCACGGTTCTCCCTCCCGCACCGGGGCTCTCCCGGCGCCGTCGCCACCCATCCAAGCAGCGCTCGGCGGCTCCGGCTCGGGCCGGCCGACGTCCAGCGGGTGGGCGAGCTCGTCGGCGGGCAGCCGCGCGGCCCAGATGGCGACGACGGCGAACAGCGGCGGGGCCAGGCCGGCGACCAGGAAGGCCCCGGACCGACCGACCAGCTCGCCGAGCGGCGCCGCGAGCGCCATCGACAGCGGCATCAGGCTCAGCGAGACGAAGAAGTCGAGGCTCGACACGCGGCCGAGCAGGGCCGGCGGCACCCGGCGCTGCAGCAGCGTCCCCCAGATCACCATGCCCGCTTGGGAGGTCGCGCCCACGACGGCGGCCGCGGCGAGCATGACCCCGAGGTCGGTGGTGAACCCGAAGACGACCAGCGGCACGCAGCCGAAGCCCCACAGCAGGTTCATCACCGTGAGGTAGCGGCGCGGCAGCCGCCACGAGGCGACCAGCAGCGAGCCCAGCGCGCCGCCCAGCCCGAAGGCGGCCAGCACCCACGCGTGCTGGCTCGCACCGCCGCCGGCGTCCTCGATCGCGAACGGGACGAGCACCTCGAACGGCCCGATGAAGGCCAGCAGCATGAAGGCGGCGAACAGCAGGGTGGCCAGCAGCCACGGCGTCGCGACGACGTAGCGGACGCCCTCCCGGACGTCGGCGACGAGGCCCGGCGGTACGCCCTCGCCGTGCTCCCGGCGCACCGGCGTCAGCGGCAGCGCGAGCAGGAATCCTGCCGCGAGGAACGCCGTCACGGCGGTGCCGGCCATCGCTGCGCCGGGCGACCACACCGCGACGAGGAACCCGGCGGCCGCCGGGCCCGCTGCCTGGCCGAGCACCGGGCGCACCGCCCCCTCCAGCCCGTTGACCGCCAGCAGGTCGCCCTCGGGGACCAGCGCCGGCACGAGCGCGGAGTACGCGGGGTAGAACAGCCCGAGCGCCGCGCCGTCGACCAGGGCGACCACGGCGAGGTGCCAGAGCTCGAGCACACCGGTGAGCGAGAGGCCCGCGGCCACGGAGGTGGCGCCCCCCTGCAGCACCGCCACGAGGAGCAGCAGGTGGCGCTGCGGCACCCGGTCGGCCAGCGCCCCGCCGAGCAGGGTCATCACCAGCATGCCGCCGGAGCTCAGCGCGGCGACGAGCGACAGCCCGCCGGGGCCGCCGCCGAGCGCGACGACCTGCCACACCATGGCGATCGCCCACAACCCCTGGGTGAGCAGCGAGAGCGCCATCGCCGCCGCGAGCAGCCGGTAGGAGCGGTGCCGCAACGGCGCCAGGGCGCGTGGCAGCGTCATCGATCTCCTCCGTGGCCGGTCGGCGCGCCCATCCTGGGCCAGGGGTACGACTGCACGCACGCGGTTTCCCGGAGGGCGGAACCGAGTGGTCCACATCGTCGGCCCCCGCCGCTACGGTCCGCGCCATGATCGACCACCTGGGTCTGCAGTGCGCCGACGCCGAGGCGGCGGCGGCCTTCTACCAGCGAGTCCTCGCCGCCTGCGGCGTCCGCGAGGCGATGCGCATCGACACCCCGCGCGGGCCGGTGATCGGGCTCTGCGGGCCCGGCGGGCAGCCGCAGCTGTGGACCAGCCCGGCCGAGGACACCGGTCACCGCCCGGTGCACCTGGCCCTGGCCGCCCCGTCCCGCGAGGCCGTCGACGCGGTCTTCGCCGCCGCGCGCGAGGCCGGCGCGGAGATCCTGCACGAGCCGCGGGTGTGGCCCGAGTACCACCCGGGCTACTACGGCGTCTTCCTGCGCGACCCCGACGGCAACAACGTGGAGGCGGTGCACCACGGGGCGCCGCCGGCCTGACCGTGCGGCGCGCCGCCGGGCGTGCTGGGCTGGGCGCATGACTGCCGAGCAGCCCCCGTGGTGGACCCGTGCCGTCGTCTACCAGGTCTACCCGCGCTCGTTCATGGACTCCGACGGCGACGGGATCGGCGACCTCGGCGGCGTGCTGCTGCACCTGGACCACCTGGCCGACCTCGGCGTCGACGTCCTGTGGCTCTCGCCGGTCTACCCCTCGCCGCAGGCCGACAACGGCTACGACATCAGCGACTACCAGGACATCGACCCGCTCTTCGGCTCGCTGGGGCAGCTCGACGAGCTGATCACCGCCCTGCACGCCCGCGGGATGAAGCTGCTGATGGACCTGGTGGTCAACCACACCAGCGACCAGCACCCGTGGTTCCTGGAGTCGCGGTCGTCGAAGCACAACGCCAAGCGCGACTGGTACTGGTGGCGCCCCCCGCGGGAGGGGATGGCCGCCGGGACCCCGGGCGCGGAGCCGACGAACTGGCAGTCGTTCTTCTCCGGTCCGACCTGGGAGCTCGACGAGGCCTCGGGCGAGTACTACCTGCACCTGTTCGACCGCCGGCAGCCCGACCTGAACTGGGAGAACCCCGAGGTCCGGCAGGCGGTCCACGCGATGATGCGCTGGTGGCTCGACCGCGGGGTCGACGGCTTCCGCATGGACGTCATCAACATGATCAGCAAGGACGTCGGCCCGGCCGGCGAGCTGCACGACGGGCCACCGCTACCCGGTTCCTCGCTCGGCGACGGCTCGGCGTCCTACCTGTGCGGGCCACGGATCCACGAGTTCCTGCAGGAGATGCACCGCGAGGTGTTCGCCGGGCGCGACGGCGCCTTCCTGACCGTCGGCGAGATGCCCGGCGTCACCGTGGAGCAGGCCCGGCTGTTCACCGACCCCGCCCGCGGCGAGGTGGACATGGTCTTCCAGTTCGAGCACGTCGGGCTGGACCAGGGGACGTCGAAGTGGGACGTCCACCCGCTGCGTATGCGCGACCTGAAGGCGTCGTTCGGGCGCTGGCAGGCGGGGCTGGCCGACGTCGGCTGGAACTCCCTCTACTGGGACAACCACGACCAGCCGCGCGCGGTCTCCCGCTTCGGCGACGACTCCCCGGAGTACCGGCGTGACTCGGCCACCTGCCTGGCCACGCTGCTGCACCTGCATCGCGGGACGCCCTACGTCTACCAGGGCGAGGAGATCGGGATGGCGAACTACCCGTTCTCCTCCCTGGAGGAGTTCCGGGACGTCGAGTCGCTCAACCACCACGTGCAGGCGGTGTCGGCGGGCCAGGATGCCGCCTCGGTGCTCGGTTCGCTCCGGGCGATGAGCCGGGACAACGCCCGCACCCCGGTGCAGTGGGACGGCTCGCCGAACGCCGGGTTCACGACCGGGACGCCGTGGCTGGCGGTCAACCCCGACCACGTCGAGTGGAACGTCGCCGCGCAGCGGGACGACGAGACCTCGGTGCTGGCCCACCACCGGCGGCTGATCGAGCTGCGCCACAGCGACGACGTCGTGGCGCTGGGCGACTTCACCATGCTGCTGCCCGACCACGACGAGGTGTACGCGTTCACCCGCTCGCTGGACGGGCGGGAGCTGCTCGTCGTCTGCAACCTCTCGCGGACGCCGTACCGGCTGGCCGAGCTGCTACCCGAGGCGCCGGCCGCGGAGCTGGTGCTGGGCAACCTCCCCGACGAGGACCCCGCCGAGCTGCGCCCCTGGGAGGCCCGCGTCCTGCGCCTGCCGTGACCGGCGGCGCGGCAAGCCCGCGATCGGCCACCTGGCGGCCGCGGCCGACCTGCTCGCCACCGCGTGGACACCTTCGCGGAGATCGCCGACGAGCGCCGGGGGCTGGCCGCGCTGCTGTCGGGCCTGACCTCCGAGCAGCAGGCGACGCAGAAGCCTGTGCAGCGCGTGGAGGAGGAGCGCGGATCGCCCGGCGGTGACCGCAGCCCCTACGCCGACGCCCCCGACGAGAGGACCGCGCACGGCCTACGACGCCGCACTCGCAGACCGCGTCCGCCGGGCCCTCCCCGGGGAGAAGGCCGTCCGCGAGGTGGAGATGTACCTCGGGGTGGCCGGGACCCGCCGGGCGGAGATGGGCGCGGGCCGGTCGATGGGCGAGGGGTGGGTCGCCGTCGACGAGCAGGCGGTCGCCGCGGACGAGGACCTGCGCTTCTGGGTCGACGCCGTCCTGGAGCGCAACGCCGAGCAGATCGCCCCCCGCTGACCCGACCGGCGGGACGGCACCGGTCCGCGCGAGGCCTAAGCTCCCCTCCTCGTGGGCCGGGTCGTCGAAGCAGTGCTCCCGGCGCGCATGGGGACGCCCTTCCGCTGGCTGGTCGGCTCCTCCTGGGTGACCAACCTCGGCGACGGCATCGCGCTGGCCGCCGGGCCGCTGCTGGTGGCCGCGCAGACCAGCGACCCGTTCCTCGTCGCGCTCGCCGCCCTCATGCAGCGGCTGCCCTGGCTGCTCTTCGGCCTCTACGCCGGGGTGCTGGCCGACCGGGTCGACCGCCGGCGGCTGGTCATCGCCGTCGACGCTGCGCGCGCCGTCGTCCTCGGAATCCTGACCCTCGCCCTCGTCACCGGGCAGGTGACCGTCGAGGTGGTGCTGGCCGCGATGTTCCTGCTGGGCACCGCAGAGGTCTTCGCCGACACCACCTCCGGGACGCTGCTGCCGATGGTCGTCGGCCGGGCCGACCTCGGCACCGGCAACGCCCGGCTGATGGCCGGGGCGCTGACCATGAACCAGATGGCCGGCCCGGCTCTGGGCGCGCTGCTGTTCGCGGCGGGCTCGGCCTGGCCGTTCCTGGTGCAGGCGCTGTGCGTGGCGCTCGGCGCGCTGCTGCTCCTGCGCATGGCATTGCCGCCGCTCCCCCGCGCCCCGGGCGAGCGGCACGTCGGTCGGGAGATCGTCGAAGGGCTGCGCTGGACCTGGGGCAACCACGCGGTGCGGACGCTGACGACCACGATCGTCGCCTTCAACGTCACCTACGGGGCCGCCTGGTCGGTGCTGGTGCTCTACGCGACCGACCGGCTGTCTCTCGGCGCGATCGGGTTCGGGTTGCTCACCACGGTCACGGCGGTGGGCGGCCTGCTGGGCACGGTGTCCTACGACTGGCTGGCCCGGCACGCGAGCCTGGCCCTGCTGATGCGCATCGGCCTGGTCATCGAGACTGTCACCCACCTCGGACTCGCGCTGACCACCACCCCCTGGGTGGCGGCGGCGATCCTGTTCGTCTTCGGGGCGCACGCGTTCGTGTGGGGGACGACGTCGCGCACCGTCCGCATGCGCGCCGTCCCCGCGCACCTGCAGGGGCGGGTGGGCAGCCTCTACTACCTCGGGGTCTTCGGCGGGATCGTCGTGGGACAGGCGGCGGGCGGGCTCATCGCCCGGGCCTGGGGCATCACCGGCCCGTTCTGGTTCGCCTTCGCGGGATCGGCGGTGATCCTCGTGCTCCTCTGGCGGCAGCTCGCCCACATCGCGCACGCCGACGACGACGTGCCCGTCACGGCCTGACCGTGGTGCAATGCCAGGTCGGGCGAGCCACGGGGGCGGGATGAGGACGTTGCGGGACGGCACCGCCCCGAGCCGCCGGCCCCGCCGGCCCGGGGCGGTCCGGCGCACCTGGGCGCGCCACCCTCGGATCGGCCTCGCCGTCCGGGCCGCCGTGGCGGCGACGGTGGCCTGGGCGCTGGCCCAGCTGGCCCCCGGGCCGTTCGCGGACTACCCGTACTACGCGCCGCTCGGGGCGGTCGTCGCGACGACGGCGTCCACGCTGGCCAGCTCGGTGCGGGGATCCCTGCAGACCGTGGCCTCGATCGCCCTGGGCGCCGCGGTCGCGCTCGCCGGTGAGACCCTCGTCGACCCGCAACTGCTGGCCCTGGCGCTGGTGGTGGCCGCCGGCGTGCTGCTGGCCGGCTGGCGGCGGCTGGGCAGCAGCAGCAGCTGGCTGCCCACCTCGGCGCTCTTCGTGCTCGTGCTGGGGCAGGAGAACCCCACCGGCTACGTCCTCGCCTTCGCCGGCCTGACCTTCGCCGGCGCGCTCGTCGGCATCCTCGTGGCCGCGGCGTTCCCACCGCTGCCGCTCGCCCCCGCCGACGCCACGCTCGGGGAGCTGCGCGAGACGCTCGCCGGGCAGCTGGACGATCTCGCCGACGGGCTGCGCCAGGAGCACCCGCCCACGCAGGACGAGTGGCGCGGGCGCATGCGCACCATCGACCCGCTGCTGGCCCAGATGCGGGCGGCGGTCCAGGAGACCGACGAGGCGCGACGCGGCAACCGCCGGGCCGCCCGTTACCGGCGGGCCGCCGACCGGCTGTACGAGCAGGCCCGGGCGCTCGAGCGGCTCACCCTCCTGGTCGAGGACCTCACACTGGTCATCGCCGAGACCGAGATCGCGGAGAACGAGCGGGTCGCGCTCGGGCCGACGCTGCGCCCCTCGGCGTCCACGGCGCTGGCCGAGCTGGCCGAGGTCCTCCGCTCGGTCGAGGGGGCGGCCGCCGACCCGGAGGTGGTCCGCCGGGCCGACCGCGCCGTCGCCGCCTTCGCCACCGAGCTGCGCCGCGCGCGGACCACCACCGACGACGACCTGTTCGAGGCCGGGAACATCGTCGCCAACGTCCGCCGCTCGCTGGACGCCGTGCGCCCGCGAGCCGGCCAGCACCCGGAGACGCGTGACGCGTGACCCTCGACCCGGTCGGGGCCCGACGGTCGCCCCCGTGGAGGGACCCCGGCGTGGGATCGGCCGGCTGGCCCGCGACTCGGGCCTGACGGTGAGCGCGCTGCGGTTCCACGACGGCGCCGGGGTGCTCGTGCCCGCACACGTGGACCCGTGGAACGGTTACCGCTGGTACGGCGACGAGCAGGTCGTCGTCGCCCGGCTGGTGGCCCGGCTCCGGCGGGTGGGCATGCTGCTGTCCGCAGCCCCGTCGCGGTCGACTGAGCCGCCGCCGTCGTGCGCTGGTCGGGGTCACGCGGGCCGCGATGGCCCCGGCCAGCGCACAGCGGTGCCTCAGCCCAGGGGCGAACGGGGCAGCAGGCGGTCGCTGATGATCCGCTTCTGGATCTCGCTGGTGCCCTCGAAGATCGTGGTCAGCCGGGCGTCCCGCCAGTGCCGCTCGACCTGCCGCTCGGTGGTGTAGCCGTTGCCGCCGTGGAGCTGCATGGCCTGGTTGGTCACCCGCACCGACATCTCGGTGGCCTCGAGCTTCACCATCGACGCCTCCTTGGCGACCGGCATCCCGAGGTCGAGCAGGTGGGCGACCTGCCGGTAGAACGCCCGCGACTGCTCGATCTGCGACGCCATCTCCGCGACGGCGAACCGCAGCGCCTGGAAGTCGCCGATCGGGTGGCCGAACTGCTCGCGCTCCTGCAGGTAGCGGATCGAGTCCTCCCACGCGGCCCGCGCCAGCCCGACCGCCCGCGCCGCGGTGTGCACCCGGGCGGTGTTGAGGAACTTCTGCGCCTCGGCGAACCCCGCCTGCTTGGCCTCCTCGCCCTCGGCGTCGCTGTCCTCGCGGGCGGCCTTGGCCTGGTCGATGACGTTGTCCCTCGGTATGCGGACGCCGTCGAAGGTGAGGTCCCAGGTGAGGAAGCCGTGGTAGCCGATCTTGTCGATCGGGGAGCCGGTGAGCCCCTCGGGGAACTCACCGCGCTCCTTCTCCAGCAGCAGGTTGAGCAGCCCGGCCGAGCGCGACTCCCCCGGCTCCGGGTCGCGCTCGCGCACCAGCACCTGGATGAAGTCCGCGGCCTCGGCGTTGCCGCACCACCGCTTGCGCCCGGTGACGACCCACTCGTCGCCGTCGAGCACCGCCCGGGTGGAGATGCCGGCCAGGTCGGAGCCGGCGTCGGGTTCGGAGAGGGCGATGGCGCCGATCCACTCGCCGCGGGCGCTGCGGGCCATGAGCTCGTGCCGGCGGCCGGCGTCGGGCACCGCCGTCCCCAGGCCCTGGGAGCGGGCCAGGATGCTGGCCGTCGACATCCAGGCACGGGCCAGCTCCTCGCTGACCATGCAGTACTCGAAGACGCCGAGCCCCAGCCCGCCCTGCTCGGCGGGCACGGTGATGCCGAAGTAGCCGAGCTCGGCGAGACGGGCGAGCAGGGACGCCGGGATGAGGCCCTTCTGCGGGTCGAGCTCGTCCGCGACCGGCAGCACCTCCTCCATCGCGAACCGGCGCGCCTGCTCCTGCAGCGCCTCCCGCTCGGGGGTGTGCCACGGGGGCAGCAGGACCGGCGGCTGCGGCTCGAGGATGTCGGTCTCGGTCGACGGCACTGTCGCCCTCCTCGGTCAGTGGATGATCACGCCCTGTTCCCCTGGGGCGCGGCCGCCACCCGCGGAGGTGACCGGTCTCACTCGGCCGCCGCGCCTCGCTGCCGGGCCAGCTCGACGTAGTGCTCGACCAGTGAGGCGTCGTCCACGGTGCCGGTGTTGACCGCCTTCGCCGGGTCGACGCCCTGGAAGAGCCGCTTGAGCGGCACCTCCAGCCGCTTGCCGGTGCGGGTGTGCGGCACCCCGGGGACGGCGATCACCTCGTCCGGCACGTGCCGCGGGCTGGCCTGCTCCCGGATGGCCGAGCGCAGCCGCCCGACCAGGTCCTCCGTGAGCTCCGTCCCGGGCGCCAGCTGCACGAACAACGGCATCCAGTAGCCGCCCTCGGGCAGCTCCACGCCGAGGACGACGCAGTCCACCACCTCCGGGAAGGCCTCGACGGCGGCGTAGATGTCGGCGGTGCCCATCCGCACGCCGCCGCGGTTGAGCGTGGAGTCCGACCGGCCGGTGATGATGCAGGTGCCGCGCTCGGTGATCTCCAGCCAGTCGCCGTGCCGCCACACCCCCGGCCACGGCTCGAAGTAGGCCGCGCGGTAGCGGGCGCCGTCCGGGTCGTTCCAGAAGTACAGGGGCATCGAGGGCATCGGCTCGGTGACCACCAGCTCGCCGAGCTCGCCCACCACGGGCTCGCCCTGCTCGTTCCACGACGCCACCGCGACGCCCAGGTTGGGCCGCTGCAGCTCCCCCGCCGTCACCGGGAGCAGCGGCGAGCTGCCGATGAAGCCGGTGACGACGTCGGTTCCGCCGGACGCCGACGTCAGCTGCAGGTCGGTGCCCACGGCGTCGTAGACCCAGTGGTACGAGGACGCGGGCAGCGGCGACCCGGTGCTCGCCAGCACGCGCAGCGCCGAGAGGTCGTGGTCCTCACCGGGCCGGACGCCGGCCTTCTGGCAGGCGGCCAGGTAGCCGGGGCTGGTGCCCAGGACGGTGGTGCCCAGCCGGGCGGCGAGCGCGAACTGCGCGTCCACGGTCGGGTACGCCGGCGCGCCGTCGTGCAGGACCGCCGTCGCCCCCGAGAGCAGGGAGGACACGACCACGTTCCACATCATCCAGGCCGTCGAGGTGTACCAGTAGAAGCGGTCGCCGGGGCGGAGGTCCTGGTGCAGCCGGCCGGACTTCAGCTGCTCCAGCACCACCCCGCCGTGCCCGTGCACGATCCCCTTGGGCAGGCCGGTGGTGCCCGACGAGTAGACGATCCACAGCGGGTGGTCGAACGGCGTCGGTTCGAACACCGGGTCCTGCTCGCCGGCGACGGCGTCGGCCCAGGCCAGGGCGCCGTCAGGCACCTCGTCGGGGAAGAGCCGCGGGACGGCGACCGTCGTCCGCACCGTCGGCAGCGCCTCCCGCAGCTGCGCCACCACCTCGCGCCGGTCGTGCGCGCGCCCGTTGAACCGGTACCCGTCGACGGCGACCAGCACGGTCGGCTCGATCTGCGCGAAGCGGTCGAGGACGGCGCGGGTGCCGAAGTCCGGCGCGCACGAGGACCACACCGCCCCCACCGCGGCCGCACCCAGGAAGGCGACGACGGTCTCGGGCACGTTGGGCAGGTAGCCGGCCACCCGGTCACCGGGGCGCACGCCCAGCCGGCGCAGGGTCGCGGCGAACGCGCCCACCTGGGCCCGCAGGTCCGCCCACCGGATCCCCACGGGCTCGGTGTCCTCCGCGGCGGCGATCAGCGCCGGCCGGTCGTCGGCGGCCTGGCGGAACACCTGCTCGGCGTAGTTCACCGTCGTGCCGGGGAACCAGACGGCGCCGGGCATCTCCCGGGAGGGGAGGACCCGGTCGTCGGGGACGTCGAGCACGCCGGTCCAGCGCGCGAGGTCACCCCAGAACTGGTCGAGGTGCTCCACCGACCAGCGCCACAGGGCGTCGTAGTCGACGGGATCGCCGAAGGACACGCCCCGGCGGGCGGCCACGTCCGTCGCGAAGGCGGCCATCCGGGTGCCGGCGATCGACGCGGCGGAGGGCCGCCAGAGGATCTCGGTGGTCTCGGTCACGCCCGCACCATGCCATCCTGGGCGCCCGCCGACCACGCCCACCCGAGGAGCGCCCGTGGTGCCCGACCCCGCCGACGAGCGGAACGTGCTCGGTGGACCGCTCGAGCCGTGCTCGACCGACCCGCTGACCGGCTTCTACCGCGACGGGCACTGCACCTCGGGACCCGAGGACCTCGGTTCGCACACCGTCTGCGCCGTCGTCTCCTCCGAGTTCCTCGCGCTCCAGCGGGAGCTGGGCAACGACCTCTCCACCCCGCGCCCGGAGTACGGCTTCCCGGGGTTGCGGCCGGGCGACCGCTGGTGCGTCGTCGCCACCCGCTGGCTGCAGGCCTACCAGGCCGGGGCCGCGGCGGGAGTGGTGCTGGCCGCCACGAACGCCCGCGCCCTGGAGGTGGTGCCGCTGGAGGCGCTGCGCCGGTACGCCGTCGACGTGCCCGACGACGTCAGCAGCCTGGACTGAGGGCCGCGCGCAGCCACCGGTCCTGCCGCCGCCGGGCATCCAGCTGTTCCTGTTGCCGGCGCCACGGGCGTCCGGGACGACCAGCAGCCACTTCTCGGGACCTCCCGGGGAGGGCTGCCCGCCACGCCGGGCGCCGCAGGCGGACCCGGCCGGAATGAACGCCCGGCCGGAGGCGCTGCGCGCGGCATGGACGACCTCCTCGACACGCCCGTGACCACGCTGCAGGGCGCCGCCACCACGCTGCGGGAGCTCACCGGCGGGGCACCGGCGCTCGTGGTGAACGTGGCCAGCAGGTGCGGGCTCACGCCGCAGTACACCGCGCTGGAGACGCTGCACCAGGAGTACGGCCCGCGCGGCTTCACCGTCGTCGGGGTGCCCTGCAACCAGTTCATGGGCCAGGAGCCCGGCACCGCCGAGGAGATCGAGCAGTTCTGCTCCGCGACCTACGGCGTCACCTTCCCGCTGACGGAGAAGGTCGAGGTCAACGGTCCGGGCGCGCACCCGCTCTTCCAGCGGCTGACCGCGGTCCCCGACCTCGACGGCGCCGCGGGCGAGGTGCAGTGGAACTTCGAGAAGTGGGTGGTCGACGGCACCGGACGGGTCGTCGCCCGCTTCCGGCCCCGCACCGAGCCCGACTCCCCCGAGGTGCGCGCGGCGATCGAGTCGGTCCTCCCCGCCTGACGCCTGGCGGTCGGCGTCGCCCGGCGGGGTCGGCCGGGAGCGCCTAGGTTCGCCCCATGGCCGATCTGCGCTTCTGGTTCGACCCGGTCTGCCCGTTCGCCTGGATGACCAGCAAGTGGGTCCGGCAGGTGAGCGCGCAGCGCGAGTACGCCGTCGAGTGGCGGTTCATCTCGCTGCGGCTGCTCAACGCGCACGTCGACTACGCCACCCACTTCCCGCCGGAGTACGAGGCCGGGCACACCGCCGGGCTGCGGCTGCTCCGCGTGGCCGCCCACGTGCGGGACCAGCACGGGAACGAGGGCGTCGCCCGGTTCTACGAGGCCTGCGGGCAGCGCGTCTTCGAGCGCGGCCCGGAGGGCGACCGGGCGGAGCGGGGGACGGCGGGGTTCGTCGCGCCGGTGCTCGCCGACGCGGGCCTCCCCGCAGACCTCGCCGACGCGCTGGAGGACGGCGGTCGCGACGCCCAGATCCAGGCCGAGACCGACGAGGCGCTCGGCCTCGCCGGCAAGGACGTCGGGACGCCGATCCTGCACTTCCAGCCGCCGGAGGGCGTCGCGTTCTTCGGGCCGGTCATCAGCCGGCTGCCGGCCGAGGACGAGGCCGTCGCGCTCTGGGACCACGTCGTCGGGCTGGCCTCGTTCCCCGGGTTCGCCGAGCTCAAGCGCAGCCTGCGCGAGCGCCCGCAGCTGCCCGCGTTCGGCGTGCAGCCCGGCGAGATCGGGCAGCAGGAGGACTGGCACGGGGGCAGCCGCCGGCAGAAGCGCTGAGCGCCGGGACGGGCGGGCCGACCCGGCACGCCCCTGACGGGAGCGGCCGAGCGGGCTAAGGTAAGCCTTATCTGACCAAGCCGTCCGTCCCGGGAGCTGCTCGTGGCCACCACGGTCGACGTCCCGGCCCGGGGCTCGGCACGACCACCGGCAGCACCGTTGCGCGCCCGGCGGCTGGGCACGCTCGTCCTGCTCCTGGTGCTCGTCGTCGCCGTGGCGCTGGCCAGCATCGCGATCGGCACCCGGCCCATCGGCCTCCCCGAGGTCTGGCGCTCGCTGCTCGACTCCTCCCTGCCCGGCGAGGAAGCGGTGATCGTCCGGCAGCTGCGCGTCCCCCGCACGCTGCTGGGCCTCATGGTCGGGGCGGCGCTCGGCGTGGCCGGGGCGCTGATGCAGGGCCACACCCGCAACCCGCTCGGCGACCCCGGGCTCCTCGGTGTGACCGCCGGCGCGAGCCTCGCCGTCGTCCTGGCGATCACCCTGCTGGGCGTCGGCACCCCTGCCGGCTACGTCTGGTTCGCCTTCGCCGGGGCGCTGATCGGCACCGTGCTGGTGTACGCGATCGGCTCCGCCGGGCGGGGCGGGGCGACGCCGGTCACCCTCGCGCTCGCGGGGGCGGCGCTGTCCGCGCTCATGTACGCCCTGGTCCGAGCCGTCCTGGTCAGCGACCAGCAGACGCTGGACAGCTTCCGGTTCTGGATGGTCGGCTCGCTGGCCGGGCGGGACGCCGGCGTCGCCGCCCAGGTCGCCCCCTTCCTCGCCGTCGGCCTCCTGCTGGCCCTGGTCAACGCCCCCGCGCTGAACCTGCTCGGCCTCGGGGAGGACGTCGCCCGCGGGCTGGGCCAGCGCATCTGGCTGGCCCGCTCGGTCGGCCTGGCCGCGATCACCCTGCTCTGCGGGGCCGCCACCGCCGCCTGCGGGCCGATCGCCTTCGTGGGGCTGGTCGTGCCGCACGCAGTCCGCGCGCTGACCGGCCCCGACCACCGGTGGCTGCTCCCCTGCTCGGCGCTCGCCGGTGCGGCGCTGCTGCTCGTCGCCGACGTGCTCGGCCGCGTCCTGGCCCGCCCCGGCGAGCTGCAGGTCGGCATCGTGCTCGCGCTCGTCGGCGCGCCCTTCTTCATCGCGCTCGTGCGCCGCAGCCGGACGGTGCGGCTGTGAGCGTCGACGCCCCGGCCCACCCGTCGCCCCCGGCGCGGCCGCGGCCGCGGCACGGGCGCGCGCTGCGGGTGGGCCCGGTGTCGGGCCTGCTGCGCTGGCGGCAGGCGGTCGTGCCGGTGGGCGGGTTCGCCGTGCTGGTGCTGGCCGCCGCGCTCAGCATGGGTCGCGGGGACTTCCCGATCGGCGTCGGCGACGTGCTGCGCACGCTGGTCGGCCTCGGCGAGGGGCCGCAGCCGTTCATCGTCCTGGAGCTCCGGGCGCCGCGGGTGGTGGTCGGCGCGCTCGTCGGGCTGGCCCTCGGCGTCGCCGGCGCGCTCTTCCAGACCTTCGCCCGCAACCCGCTCGCCTCCCCCGACACCCTGGGCATCACGATGGGGGCCTCCGTGGGCGCCGTGGCCGCCATCGTGCTGAGCGGCGGCTCCTCGGCCGGGGCGGTCCTCGGCGGGCTCGGCGTCCCGCTGGCGGCCCTGCTGGGCGCGCTGGTCACCGGCGTGCTGCTGTTCGCGCTCACCTGGCGGGCCGGGGTCGACGGCTACCGCCTGGTCCTCATCGGCATCGCCCTGTGGTCGGCCGGCACCGCGCTCACCGACTGGCTGCTCACCAACGCCGAGATCCACGACGCCGCGTCGGCGTACGTCTGGATCACCGGTTCGCTCAACGCCCGCACCTGGGACGACGCCCTGCCGCTCGGCATCGCCGTCGCGGTGCTGCTGCCGCTCGCGCTCGCAGCCGGGCGCGTGCTCGGCGCCCTCCAGTTCGGCGACGACACCGCCCGGGGGCTGGGCGTGCGGGTGGCCGGGGCGCAGGCGGCGGTCGTGCTGCTCGCCGTGTTCCTCGTGGCGTTCGCCGTCTCGGCCGCCGGGCCGATCACCTTCGTCGCCCTCGTGGTCCCGCAGATCGCCGTCCGGCTCACCGGCGGGTCCCGGCCGCCGCTGCTGGCGTCGGGCGTCCTCGGTGCCCTGCTCGTGGTGGCCGCCGACCTGGTCACCCGCACCGCGCTGCCCCAGGCGCTGCCCGTCGGCATCCTGACCGCCGTCATCGGCGCCCCCTACCTGCTCTGGCTCCTGGTCCGTGGAAGGCGGCGAGCGACGCTGTGACCCTCGACATCGGCACCGAACCGCTGCGCCGCACCGCCCACCCAGCCGAGCCGCCCCGGGTGCGGCTGGCCGCCGAGCACGTCCGGCTGGCCTACGACGAGCAGGTGGTCGTCGACGACCTCGACCTCGAGCTGACCGAGGGCTCGTTCACCGCGATCGTCGGCCCGAACGGCTGCGGGAAGTCCACGCTGCTGCGCGCGCTCGGCCGGCTGCTGCGGCCGACGAGCGGGCAGGTGCTGCTGGACGGGCGGGCCATCGCGCGCACCCCCACCAAGGAGGTCGCCAAGGTGCTGGGCCTGCTGCCGCAGACGCCGGTCGCGCCCGAAGGGCTGACCGTCGGCGACCTCGTCGCCCGGGGCCGGCACCCGCACCAGAGCTGGTTGCGCCAGTGGTCCCGGGACGACGAGGCCGTGGTCGCCGAGGCGCTGGCCTGGACGGACATGTCCGACCTCGCGGGCCGGCCCGTGGACGCGCTCTCCGGCGGCCAGCGGCAGCGGGCCTGGATCTCGATGGCGCTGGCCCAGGGCACCGACCTGCTCCTGCTCGACGAGCCGACGACCTACCTCGACCTCTCCCACCAGATCGACGTGCTCGACCTGGTGGCCCGGCTGCACGCCGAGCGCGGCCGCACCGTGGTGGTGGTCCTGCACGACCTGAACCTGGCCGCCCGCTACGCCCAGCGGCTGGTGGCGATGAAGGACGGCGCGCTGGTCGCCTCGGGCACCCCCGACGAGGTGCTGACGGCGGAACTGCTCGCCGGCGTCTTCGACCTCGAGGCGCGGGTGCTGGCCGACCCGGTCACGGGGACGCCGATGGTCGTCCCGGTGCGCCGGCTGCGCTGAGCGGCCCGTCTCGACGGTGCAGATTAGGGCAGGCTAACCTTCCTCCGACCGGGGATGACCATGCATCCCCTCATCCGAGGGAGTCCCGTTGCACCGCACCTCTCGCCGCCTGCTGGGCGGCCTCCTGGCCCTGGGCGTGACCGTCGGCGCCAGCGCCTGCGGCGACGACACCGCCACCGAGGGCACCGCCCCGGCCGCCGCCCAGGAGGTCTGGCAGTTCACCGACGACCTGGGCAGCACCGTCGAGCTCGACGCCGCCCCCGCGCGCGTCGCCGGCCTCAACGACGTCGTCTCCTCGCTGTGGAACTACGGCGTGGAGCCGGTGGCCACCTTCGGCCAGACCTCCACGGCCGACGACGTCGCCTTCGAGGGCAAGGACCTCTCCGAGGTGGAGATCGTCGGCGAGAGCTACGGCCAGATCGACCTGGAGCAGCTGGCCGCGGCCGCCCCGGACGTCATCGTCACCACCGTCTACCCGACCGACTCCGAGGGGACGCTCGACGAGACCCAGCCGCTCTACGGCTTCGAGAGCCTGGAGCAGCAGGAGCAGGTCGCCGAGATCGCGCCGATCATCGCCATCGCCTGGAAGGGGTCGGCCGCCGACGTCATCGACCGCACCGCCGAGCTCGCCGAGGCGCTGGGCGCCGACATGGAGGGCCAGGAGGTGACGCAGGCCCGCGAGGAGTTCGAGGCGGCATCCGCGGCGCTCACCGAGGCCGCGGCCGGCGGCGCCACCGTGCTGCCCGTCGCCGCCTACGCCGACGAGGGCTTCTACATGGCCAAGGCGCAGGACGAGCCCTCCCTGCGCATGTACGCCGACCTCGGCGTCCGGTTCGTCGACCCGGGCGGGGACGGCTACTACTGGGAGACGGCGAGCTGGGAGAACGTGCCTCAGTACCCCAGCGACGTCCTCCTGCACTCGCTCCGCGGCGCCATGACCCCCGAGGAGATGGCCACGCAGCCCACCTACGGCCTGCTGCCCGCCGTCCGGGCCGGCCAGGTGCACCCGTGGAAGTACATCGGCATGGACTACGTCGCGCAGGCGGAGTACATGGACGAGCTGGCGGGCTGGCTCGCCGACGCCGAGGACGTCACCCCCTAGCGCGCTGCTCCGGTCCCCGGTCCCGCGTCACGTCGACAGCGGGGCCGGGGCCTCCGGCACCGGGGGCGCCGACGGCGTCCGCCCGGTGCGCGCGGTCTGGGCCAGCGCGATCCCGGTGAGGACGACGACGCCGCCGGCGACCTGCCAGCCGGTGAGCACCTGCTCCACCCACAGCCAGGCGACGACGGAGGCGAACACCGGCTCCACCGTCGCCACCAGGCCGGCGGTGGTCGGGGCCAGGTGCGGCAGCGCCGCGACCGACAGCCAGAACGGGACCGCCGCACCGAGCACCACGATCCACCCGACGAGCAGCCACAGCGGCAGCCGCAGGTCGCCCAGCGAGACCGGCACCTGCTGGGCGAGCACCCCGCCGTCGAACTGCCACCACGGCGCAGCGACCGCCCAGAACAGCGCCGCCGCCACGAAGCTCCAGCAGGTGAGGGTGACCGGGTCGCGGCTCACGGTGCCGCGCTCGCCCACCAGGTAGTACGTGGCCAGGCACAGCGCCGCGGCCAGCGCCGCCGCCACCCCCAGCGGGTCCAGCGAGCCGCCGCCCTCCCAGACCTGCGCGACGAGCACCAGCCCGGACAGCGACAGCAGCAGCGCCGCCCACAGCCGGCTGCGCACCCGCTGGCGGCGCACCAGCCAGACGTAGAGCGCGATGAAGACCGGCGCGGTCATCTCGAACACCAGGGCGATGCCGACCGGCAGCCGCCCGATGGCGACGTAGTACAGGAACTGGGTCAGCGCGACGCCCACGACGCCGAAGACGGCCAGCAGCGGGAGCTCGCGGAGCCGCACCCGCAGCCGGCCCGGGGCGGCGAGCGCGAGCACCGCCAGCAGCACCACCGCGGCGCCGGTGCAGCGCAGCGCGGTCAGCCGCGTCGGCGGGATCCCGGCCTGGAGCGCGAGCGTCGACACCGTGCCGTTGACGGCGAAGAGGGCCGCCGCGCCCAGCGTGAAGGCGTATCCGAGGCCGGGGCGGGCGGTGCGGGGCACGGGCGCACGGTAGCGGGCGTCGGCGGCCGAGACACCTACCGGCCCGACCGGTCGGCGACCCGGGGCGGCAGACTTCGCCCGTGGACGTTCCGGAGGCCCTCTACCTGCCCGACGGCGACGGCTTCACCGCCACCGCCCTGACCATCGGCCCGTGGCACAACGGCTACCAGCACGCCGGCCCGCCCGCCGCGCTGCTGCTGCGCGCCGCCGAGCGGGCCGGCGCGATCGAGGGCGGGCAGACCGTCCGGATGGCCTACGACATCCTCGCGCCGGTGCCGGTCGGCCCCGTGCGGGTGCGCACGTCGGTCGTCCGGCCCGGCCGGCGGATCGAGCTGGTCGAGGCGGTCCTCGACGCCGGGGGCCCGCCGCTCATGCGCCTGTCCGCGTGGCGGATGCGCACCCGCGGCGACGCCCCACCCGCGACCGCCCTGCCGCACCCGGCGCCGGCCGGCCCGGAGGGGAGCCGCCCCGAGCGCGCGGCCTTCTTCACCAGCGAGGTTGCCTACCACCGGGCGCTGGACTGGCGGTTCGCCGCGGGGTCGTTCAACGGGCCGGGCCCGGCCACGGCGTGGACCCGCCCCGAGTGCGCGCTCGTCGCCGGTGAGGTGATGACGCCGCTGGAGCACCTGCTGGTCATGACCGACGCCGCGAGCGGCATCTCGGCCACCCTCGACTGGCGGACGGCGACGTTCGCCAACGTGGACCTCACCGTCGCCCTGCAGCGACCGCCGCGGGGGGAGTGGCTGGGCATGGACGCCACCACCGTCCACGGCGGCGCGGGCGCCGCGCAGTGCCATGCCGTCCTCTTCGACGCCGACGGACCCATCGGCCGGTCCAGCCAGTCGCTGTTCGTCGAGCCGCGGTGAGCCGTCCCGTGAGGGATCTCTCCGCGCCCGCCCCGCCGCAGGTCAGCGGCGCGGACGCCGCTCACCGCGGCGGTACCCTGCGGGACCGGTTGGCATCGTCGCCCGGCGGTGCGCAAGGTGGGAGGGTCGCTTCCCCCGACGATCGGAGTGCTGCCGCGTGGACGCGCTGGGAGACGTGCTGGACTGGCTGTCCGGGCGAGGTCTCGAGGTCGTGCTCATCATCCTCGGCTCGGTCCTGCTGGCCCGGTTCGTGGGCTGGGTCGGCGACAAGATCACCGACCGGATCGACCGCAACTCCACCGGCGGCGACGCGCTGGTCCGGTCGGAGGCGGCCAAGCACCGCCACTCGCTGACCCAGGTGCTCACCTGGGCGCTGGTCGTGCTCATCTACTCGATCTCGGTGTTCTTCATCCTCGACCGCCTCGGCATCCCGGTGACCGGCCTCGTCGCACCGGCGACCGTGCTGGGCGTGGGCCTGGGCTTCGGCGCGCAGCGCATCGTCGGTGACGTGCTGGCCGGGTTCTTCATCATCACCGAGCGCCAGTACGGGTTCGGCGACGTCGTCTCCATCCAGGTGGTCGGCGGCGGGGACCCGGCGAACGGCACCGTCGAGGACGTCACGCTGCGGGTCACGCGGGTGCGCTCGCCCGACGGCGAGGTCGTGACCGTGCCCAACGGCCAGATCGTCAAGGTGGTCAACCTCTCCCGCGACTGGGCGCGCGCCGTCGTCGACGTCCCCGTGCCGACCAGCGTGGACGTCACCCGGGCCAACGAGATCCTGCGGGGCGTGGGCAGGGAGGCGTTCCGCGACCCGGCCATGCGGCCGCTGCTGCTCGACCCGCCCACGGTGATGGGCGTCGAGACCCTCGGGCTGGACGAGGTGAACGTCCGGGTGGTCGCGCGCACGCTGCCCGGCAAGCAGTTCGAGGTCGGGCGCGACCTGCGCGCCCGCATCGTCCAGGCGTTCCGCAACCAGGGCATGCAGGTGCCGCAGCCCACGACCGCGCTCCTGGCGCAGGACGGCGCGACCACCGTGCAGGAGGGGGCCCGGTGACCACTCCCGACGAGCGTCGCGACGCGACCGCCCGGGCCTCCGAGGAGCCCACCGTCAGCACGGCCCCCGCCGCCGCCCCCGGCTCGCCGGCCGACGGCGCGTCGCCGGTGCCGCGGCACGGCTGGTGGGCGGCGATCCCCCGGCGGCTGGGCCGCGCCCGCACCTCCACCGTCGTGCTCGCCGTGCTCTTCGTCGCCGTGTTCGCGCTGTGGCTCAACGTCAAGCCGGAGACGCGCGAGGCCCGGACGGACGACCCCGCGGAGGTCAGCGGGACGACCGAGCCGGCGCAGACGGAGCCGACGCAGCCCGAGCCGACGCAGACGGAGGAGGCGGAGCCGACCGAGGAGCCGGCGACGACGACGCCGCAGCCCACGCCGACGACCCGGCCCACCTCGCCGACCACCGCGACGAGCAGCTCCCCGTCACCGGACGACGGGACCGGCACCGCGACCACCGCGCCGGAGACCACCGCCCCGACGCCGACCGGCGGCACGGGCGAGGAGACGGTGCCCGGCTCCTAGGTCGGTGGGGCCGGTGTTCCACGTGGGACACCGCCCGGCCGACCGGGGCGGGTGTGCGGCGGCCGGGTGGGCGTCCTACGATCGCGTCGGCTCCTGAGAGGCAGCGCGAAGCACCTGGCTGGCTGCCCGGCAACCTCAACTCCGTCTGAGGTGCTCCAGGGGAAGAGCCGGCCGGCCGGCGTCCCGCCCCCGGCAAGGACGGAGCTCCCGTGCGCCGCGGGATCTCCCGCGAGCGAAGGAGACGGCGCATGACCGACCCGCAGAGCTGGAGCTTCGAGACCCGGCAGATCCACGCCGGCACGAGCCCCGACCCGGCGACCGGCGCCCGCGCGCTGCCGATCTACGCGACCACCGCCTACCAGTTCCGCGACACCCAGCACGCCGCCGACCTCTTCGCGCTGGCGGAGATGGGAAACATCTACACGCGGATCATGAACCCGACGCAGGACGCGCTGGAGCAGCGCGTCGCGTCGCTCGAGGGCGGCGTCGCCGCGCTCGCGGTCGCCTCCGGCCAGGCCGCGGAGACCCTCGCGATCCTCAACCTCGCCGAGGCCGGCGACCACGTCGTCGCCTCCGCCTCGCTGTACGGCGGCACGTACAACCTGCTGCACCACTCGCTGCCGAAGATGGGCATCACCGTCTCCTTCGTCGAGAACCCCGACGACCCGGAGAACTGGCAGTCGCTGGTGCAGGAGAACACCCGGGCGTTCTTCGCCGAGTCGATCGGCAACCCCAAGGGCGACGTCCTCGACATCGAGACCGTCGCCGGGGTCGCCCACCGCAACGGGGTGCCGCTGATCGTGGACAACACGATCGCCACGCCCTACCTGGTGCGCCCCCTGGAGCACGGCGCCGACGTCGTCGTCCACTCGGCGACCAAGTACCTGGGCGGGCACGGCACGGTCATCGCCGGGCTGATCGTCGACGGCGGCTCGTTCGACTGGACCGGCGGCCGGCACCCGATGTTCACCACGGCCGACCCGACCTACCACGGCGTCGTCTACGCCGACCTGGGCGCGCCGGCGTTCGCGCTCAAGGCACGGGTGCAGCTGCTGCGCGACCTGGGGCCCGCGGTCTCGCCGTTCAACGCCTTCCTGGTCGTGCAGGGCATCGAGACCCTGTCGCTGCGCATGGAGCGGCACGTGCAGAACGCCCAGCGGGTGGCGGAGTTCCTCGAGGCCCACGACGCCGTCGAGCGGGTCAACTACCCCGGCCTGCCCTCGTCACCTTGGCACGCGGCGCAGCAGAAGTACGCGCCGAAGGGCGCCGGCGCCGTCCTCACCTTCGAGCTGCACGGCGGCGTGGAGGCCGGCAAGAGGTTCGTGGAGGCCCTCGAGCTGCACAGCCACGTCGCCAACATCGGTGACGTGCGCAGCCTGGTCATCCACCCTGCCTCGACGACGCACTCGCAGCTGACCCCGGAGGAGCAGCTGACCACCGGCGTCACCCCGGGCCTGGTGCGCCTGGCCGTGGGCCTGGAGGGGATCGAGGACATCCTCGCCGACCTCGAGGCCGGGTTCCGCGCCGCCAAGTCCGCCTGACGTGGGCGGGTGGGTCGAGGGGGATCCGGCGGGCGACCGGCGGTTCCTCGACCTGCCCGCCCCGTTCGAGCTCGAGCGGGGCGGGAGCCTGCCCGGGCTCCGGGTCGCCTACGAGACGTGGGGGACGCTCGCCGCGGACGGCGGCAACGCCGTGCTGGTCGAGCACGCGCTCACCGGCGACAGCCACGTCGTCGGCCCGGCCGGCCCCGGTCACCCGACCCCGGGCTGGTGGGGCGGCGTGGTCGGTCCCGGCGCCGCCCTGGACACCGACCGGTTCTTCGTCGTCTGCGCGAACGTCCTCGGCGGCTGCCAGGGGACGACCGGGCCGTCCACGGCCGCACCGGACGGCCGGCCGTGGGGTGGGCGCTTCCCCGAGGTCACCGTCGGTGACCAGGTGCGCGTCGAGGCGGCGCTCGCCGACGCGCTGGGCGTCCAGCGGTTCGCCGCGGTGGCCGGCGGCTCGATGGGCGGCATGCGGGCGCTGGAGTGGGCGGTCCGGTTCCCCGGCCGGGTGGGGGCGCTGTTCTTCCTCGCCTCCACCGCCGTCGCCTCGGCCGACCAGATCGGCACGCAGACCACGCAGCAGGCCGCCGTGCGGGCCGACCCCCGCTGGCGCGACGGCGATTACCCGCTGGACGACCCGCCGGTGGCGGGCCTCGACGTCGCCCGCCGGATCGCCCACCTCACCTACCGCAGCGCGGGCGAGCTCGAGGCGCGGTTCGGGACCCGCCTGCAGGAGGACGGCCGCTTCGCCGTCGCCTCCTACCTGCAGCACCACGGGGCCAAGCTCGCCGGGCGCTTCGACGCCGGCAGCTACGTGGTGCTCACCCAGGCCATGAACACCTGGGACGTCGGCCGGGGCCGCGGCGGGGTGGAGGCGGCGCTGGCCGGGGTGACGGCCCGCGCGCTCGTCGCCGGCGTGGACAGCGACCGGCTGTACCCGGTCGAGCAGCAGCAGCGGGTGGCCGACGCGCTCGGCGTCCCGCTGCGGCTGATCCGCTCGCCCTACGGCCACGACGGCTTCCTCGTCGAGACCGCCGAGGTCGACGCGCTGCTGCGCGAGCTGATGGCGGGCTGACGCGCACCCGTTCCGTCGCACCCCCGGGTCAGGATGGCACCGTGCCCGCCCCGACGGACCTGCCGATGCTGCCGTTCGCCGACCAGCCCGCCCTCGAGGCCTGGCTGGAAGCCGAGCACGCAACCGCCCCCGGGCTCTACGTGCAGATCGCCCGCAAGGGCTCCGGCATCCCGTCGGTCACCTCCGCGGAGGTCGTCGAGTCGGCGCTGTGCTTCGGCTGGATCGACGGCCGCGGCCAGCGGCTGGACGACTCCTACCACCTGCTGCGCCTCACGCCGCGCCGCCCGCGGAGCGTCTGGTCGCGGAAGAACGTCGCCACCGTGGAGCGGCTGACCGCCGAGGGGCGGATGCGCCCGGCCGGCCTGGCGGCGGTGGCGGCGGCGCAGTCCGACGGCCGGTGGGCGCGCGCCTACCCCGGTCCGGCGACCGCCACGGTGCCCGACGACCTCGCCGCGGCGCTGGACGCCGATCCGGGGGCGCAGGCCGCCTTCGACGCGCTCGGGGGTCAGGACCGCTTCGCGATCCTCTTCCGGGTGCACACCGCCGTCACCCCCGCCGGCCGGGCGAGACGCATCGCAGCCGCCGTGCAGGCGCTCGCCGCCGAGGGGCGGGGCGGGCGCTGAGCGGGCCGCGGGCGAGACTGGCCGGGTGGACGACGACCTCCTGGCGCTGCGCGAGGGCTGCACCCGCTCGCTGACGGGACACGGCACGTGGCGGCCGGCCGACCTGCTGGCCACGGTGCCGCCAGGCACCGTCCCCGACCGGTACGGCGACGGCGGGGTGGTCGCCGAGCTGGAGGCCGAGGTCGCGGAGCTGCTGGGGCTGCCCGCGGCGGTGTACCTGCCCAGCGGGGTCATGGCCCAGCAGGCGGCGCTGCGGGTGCATGCGGACCGGCGCGGCCGGCGCACCGTCGTCTGCCACCCCGAGAGCCACCTGATCCGGCACGAGGAGCAGGCGTTCGAGCGACTGCACGGCATGGTGCTGCGCCCGGCCGGCAACCGCTACCGGCTGCTGCTGCGGGCCGACCTCGACGCCGTGGCCGAGCACCCCGCCGCGCTGCTGGTGGAGCTGCCGCAGCGCGACCTGGGCGGGCCGCTGCCGGCGTGGGACGACCTCGTCGCGCAGGTGGCCTGGGCGCGGGAGCGCGGTGCGGCCGCGCACCTGGACGGCGCCCGGCTGTGGGAGGCCGCCGCCGGCTACGACCGCCCGCCCGCCGAGGTCGCCGGGCTGTTCGACACCGCCTACGTCAGCTTCTACAAGGGCATCGGAGCGCTCGCCGGCTGCTGCCTGGCCGGCCCGGCCGACGTCGTGGCCGAGGTCCGCGAGTGGCGCCGTCGCCTGGGCGGCACGCTGTTCGGCCTCTGGCCGGGCGCGGCTTCGGCGCTCGCCTGCCTGCGACGGCGGCTGCCGCTGATGCCCGCCTACCTGGCGCGCGCCCGCGCGATCGCCGACGCGGTGCGCGACCTCCCCGGCGTCACCGTCGTCCCCGACCCCCCGGAGACGCCGATGCTTCACCTGCTGCTGCGCACCACCCCGGAGGAGTTCACCGCGGCCGCCCGCCGGCTGGCCGCCGACGAGGGGCTGTGGACCTGGCCGCAGGCGGCGGTCACCGGGGACCCCGGCGCCGTCCGGGTCGAGCTGCCGGTGGGCGACGCGACGCTGGCGCTGACCGTCGAGGAGGCGCGGGCGGCGATCGCCGCCCTGGCCGGGGAGTCCTGACGGACGGCGGCTAGCGTCGGTGACCATGGGCTTCGACGTCGCCGCGCTCCGCTCCTGCTTCCCCTCCCTGGCGAGCGGCACCGCGCACTTCGACGGTCCGGGCGGCACCCAGGTGCCCGAGGCCGTGGGCCGGGCGGTCGCCACGACGCTGACCGCGCCGATCAGCAACCGCGGCTCGGTCACCGCCGCCGAACGGTTCGCCGACGAGACGGTGCTGGCCGCGCGCTCGGCGGTGGCCGACCTGCTCGGGGTCGACCCCGCCGGCGTCGTGTTCGGGCGCAGCGCCACGGCGCTCACCTTCGACCTGGCCCGCACGCTCGCCGGCGGCTGGGGCCCGGGCGACGAGGTGGTGGTGACGCGGCTGGACCACGACGCGAACATCCGGCCGTGGGTGGTCGCTGCGGAGGCCGTGGGCGCGACGGTGCGGTGGGCCGCGTTCGACCCGGCCACCGGCGAGCTGACCGCCGACGACGTCGCCGCCGAGCTCTCCGACCGCACCCGCCTGGTGGCGGTCACCGGCGCCTCGAACCTGATCGGCACCCGGCCGCCGATCGAGGAGATCGCCGCACGGGTGCACGCGGTGGGCGCCCTGCTCGTCGTCGACGGCGTGCACCTCACCGCCCACGCCCCCGTCGACGTCCCCGCGCTCGGCGCCGACGTCTACCTCTGCTCGCCGTACAAGTTCCTCGGCCCGCACTGCGGGGTCATGGCCGCCGACCCGGCGCTGCTGGCGACGCTGCACCCGGCGAAGCTGCTGCCGAGCTCGGACGCCGTGCCCGAGCGCTACGAGCTGGGCACGCTGCCCTACGAGCTGCTGGCCGGGACGACCGCCGCCGTGGACTTCCTCGCCGCGCTCGGTGACGGCGGCACCCGGCGAGAGCGGCTCGTCGCGGCGATGACCGCGGTCGAGGACCACGAGGACCGGCTGCGCGAGCGGCTGGAGGCGGGCCTCGCCCCGCTGCCCGGGGTGCGGCTGTGGTCGCGGGCGGCGCACCGCACGCCGACGCTGCTGCTGACCTTCGAGGGGCGGGAGGCCGCCGACGCCTACCGCTTCCTCGCCGAGCACGGCGTCAACGCACCGGCGGGCTCCTTCTACGCGATCGAGGCCAGCCGGTGGCTCGGGCTCGGCGACACCGGCGGGCTGCGGGTGGGCCTGGCCCCCTACAGCGACGCCGCGGACGTCGACCGGCTGGTCACCGGCCTGCGCGAGTGGCTGGCCGGCTGATCAGCTGCCGAGTCGCCGCACCCGCCGCGCGGAGGCGAGCCGGTCGGTGTAGCTGACCGCGTTGCCCTGGATGTGCAGCTGGTCGTCGTCGGTCGCCTCGCGCATCACCTTCGCCGGGACGCCGGCGATGAGCGAGCGGGGCGGGAAGACCTTGCCCTGGGTGACGACGGCGCCGGCGGCCACGATCGAGCCCGAGCCGATGTGGGCGCCGTTCATGACGATGCTGCCCATGCCGACGAGCACGTCGTCGTCGATGCGGGCGCCGTGCAGCACCACCCGGTGCCCCACCGAGACGCGCTCCCCCACCACCAGCGGGAAGCCCCCGTCGGAGTGCAGCGTGCAGCCGTCCTGGATGTTGGAGTCGGCGCCGATCTCGATGACCTCCGTGTCGGCCCGCGCCACCGCGCCGTACCAGATGCTCGACCGCGGGCCCATGGTCACCGCCCCGACGACGACGGCGGTCGGCGCCACGAACGCCTCGTCGTCGATCTGCGGGGAGCCGAACTCCAGGGCACCGATGAAGTTGTCCGTCACACCCCCACCCCAGCACAGCCCCGGACGAGGCGCACGCAGCGGATCCTCGGCAGACTGCGGGCATGCCCGCCGCACCCCTGCCGCCGCTGCCCACGTCGATCGTCGGGAGCCTGCCGCAGCCGGACTGGCTGATCGACCGGGACCGCCTGGCCCACCAGTTCCCGCCCCGGGTGCGGGCCGCGGAGCTGTGGCGCATCCCGCCGGAGCTCCTCGCCGGGGCGCAGGACGACGCGACCCTGCTCGCGATCCGGTCGCAGGAGGAGGCGGGGCTCGACATCGTCACCGACGGCGAGATCCGGCGCGAGTCCTACTCCAACCACTTCGCGACGGCGCTCAGCGGCATCGACGTCGACCACCCCGGGACCATCCTCAACCGGTCAGGCAAGCCGATCCCGGTGCCGCGGGTGGTCGGTGACATCCGCCGGCCGTCCCCGATCCAGGCCGACGACGTCCGCTTCCTGCGGGCGCACACGGACCGGGCCGTGAAGATCACCGTCCCCGGCCCGTTCACGATGGCGCAGCAGGCGCAGGACGAGCACTACGGCGACGGCCGCGCGCTCGCCCTGGCCTACGCCGACGTCGTCCGGGAGGAGATCGCCGACCTGTTCGCGGCGGGCGCCGACATCGTGCAGCTCGACGAGCCCTGGCTGCAGGCCCGCCCCGAGGTGGCCCGGGAGTACGGCGCGGCAGCGGTGACCCGCGCGGTCGAGGGCGCTCCCGGGCCGGTGCACCTGCACCTGTGCTTCGGGTACGCGGCGATGGTCTCCCAACGGCCCGAGGGCTACTCGTTCCTGCCCGAGCTGGCCGACACCCCCGTGGACACGGTCGCCGTGGAGACGGCGCAGTCCCACCTCGACCCGGCCACGCTGCGCCCGCTCCGGGCCAAGGGCATCGCGCTCGGGGTCCTCGACCTGTCCACCCCCGAGGTGGAGCGGCCGGAGGTCGTCGCCGGGCGCGTGCGGCGCGCGCTGGACGACGTGGACGTCGACCGGCTCGTGCTCACCAGCGACTGCGGGCTGAAGTACCTGCCCCGGGAGTCCGCCGCGGGCAAGATGCGGTCCCTCGCCCGAGCCGCGGAGATCCTGCGGGCCGAGCTCTAGATCAGGCCGTGCGCGTGCACCGCCTCTGCCACCTGCAGGAAGCCGGCCACGTTGGCACCCAGGACCAGGTCGCCCGGTGAGCCGTACTCCTCGGCGGTCTCGTGGCAGCGGGCGTGGATGCCCCGCATGATCTCCTCGAGCCGGGCCTCGCTGTGCTCGAAGGTCCAGCGGTCGCGGGAGGCGTTCTGCTGCATCTCCAGCGCGGAGGTCGCCACCCCGCCGGCGTTGGCCGCCTTGCCGGGGGCGAAGGCGACGCCGGCGTCGCGGAAGGCCTTCACCGCCGACGGCGTCGCCGGCATGTTGGCGCCCTCCACCACGTACCGGCAGCCGTTGCGGGCCAGGGTCCCCGCGGCGTCGCCGTCGAGCTCGTTCTGCGTCGCGCTGGGGATGGCCACGTCGCAGGGGACGTCCCAGATGCTCCCGTCCGCCACGAAGCTCGCCGAGCCGCGGCGCTCGGCGTAGTCGGAGATCCGGCCGCGCTCGACCTCCTTGACCTGCTTGAGCAGATCCAGGTCGATGCCCTTCTCGTCGAGGACGTAGCCGCCGGAGTCCGAGCAGGCGACGACGGTCCCGCCGAGCTGGTGGACCTTCTCGATGGCGTACACCGCGACGTTGCCCGAGCCGCTGACCACCACCCGACGGCCGTCGAAGGACTCACCGCGCGCCTTCATCATCGCGTCGGCGAAGAAGGCCGCCCCGTACCCGGTGGCCTCGGTGCGCACCAGGGCGCCGCCCCAGCCCAGGCCTTTGCCGGTGAGGACGCCGGACTCGTAGCGGTTGGTGATCCGCTTGTACTGGCCGAACAGGTAGCCGATCTCGCGCGCACCGACCCCGATGTCGCCGGCGGGCACGTCGGTGTACTCGCCCAGGTGCCGGTAGAGCTCGGTCATGAACGACTGGCAGAACCGCATGATCTCGGCGTCCGACCGCCCCTTCGGGTCGAAGTCGGAACCGCCCTTGCCGCCGCCGATGGGCATGCCGGTCAGCGCGTTCTTGAAGATCTGCTCGAACCCGAGGAACTTGACGATGCCGAGGTTCACCGAGGGGTGGAAGCGCAGCCCGCCCTTGTAGGGCCCCAGCGCGGAGTTGAACTCCACCCGGAAGCCCCGGTTGATCCAGACCTCGCCCCGGTCGTCCTGCCACGGCACGCGGAAGATGATCTGCCGCTCCGGCTCGCAGATCCGCTCGACCGTCTTCATCTCGGTGTACTCGCGGTGCCGGTCCAGGACGACGGCCAGCGACTCCAGCACCTCGCGGACGGCCTGGTGGAACTCCGTCTCACCGGGGTTCCGGCGCAGCACCTCGTCGTAGATCCCCCGGACGGTCTCCGGTACCTCGCCGCTCATCGGGTGCCTCCTCGTGCCGGTCGCTGGTCCCCCCGAAACGTACGTCGGCCGCGGCAGGACGGCGGCTCGGGGTCGGGCGGCGGGGCCAGCCGTTGGGCGGCGGGGGTCAGCCGGTGGGGCGGACGCCGAACCGTAAGCCGCCCTGGTCGACCGAGGTGACCGACAGCGGCGTCCCGTAGGTGCGGGCGTGCACGATCATCCCGTTGCCGATGTAGAGCGCGACGTGGCTGATCGGCGTGTAGTAGAAGACCAGGTCGCCGGGCTGCAGCTCCCCGCGGGAGAGCTGCGGGCCGATCTTCGACTGGCCGCCGCTGGTGCGCGGGAGGGTGATGCCGGCGGCGGCGTACGCGTAGGAGGTCAGCCCGGAGCAGTCGAAGGCGTCCGGGCCGGTGGCACCCCGCCGGTAGGGGGCGCCCACCTGGGCGAGCGCCACCTGGATGGCGGTCGCCGCAGCGCTGCCGGGCGCGACCGGCAGCTCGGCGACCGACGGCGCGGCCAGCTTCGGACCGGCGACCATGGTGGAGACCCGGTCCTGCTCGGCCGCGGAGAGCCGGGCGTAGTCCGACTGGTACCGGGCGGCCCGTCGCTCCACCTCCGCCTCCTGGGCCTGCAGCTCGGCGAGGCCTGCCTGCGCGGTGGCGGCGGCCTGGTCGGCGGCGAGCTGGGCCTCGTCAGCGGCGGCGCGGGCGGCGGCCACCTGCGTGATGACCGAGTTGGTGTGCGTGGCGATCATGTCCAGCGTCGTCATCTGCTGGACGAGCTCGTCCGCGGAGTCGCTGGTGAGGAAGGCGGCGACCCGGGACTGCGCCTGCCCGGTGAAGCTGCTCTGCACGATGGCCCGGATCTGCGGCTCGTGGACGGCGAGCGCCTCCCGCGCGGCGCGGGCCTGCTCCGCGGCGGCCGCGGCGGCCCGCTGGTGCGAGGCGACGATCTCCTCGGCCTCGTGCACCTGCGCCTCGATGGCGGTCAGCTGCTGGGCGGCCTCCGCCATCAGCCCCGCCGCCTCGGCCACCGAACCGGGGTCGGCATGGGCCGCGGTCTGGGGGAGGAGCGCCGTCGCCGCCACCACCGCGGCGCCGACCGCGAGGACGGCACGCGAGCGGCGTCGGGGAGTCGTGTGCTGCGCGTGCACCCTGGCCTCCGATCACCTGCGCCGGGCCCGGGGAAGGGGCCGCAACCATGCGCGTCGAAACGGAACGTAGGGATGCGGTGCCGGCAAGTAGCGGGGGCACGCGGGTGTGCCGATGGCGGGCTCACCCCGCGCGTCACATGAGTCCCACGAGCGCGCCGGCGTCCCGGCGGTGGGGCTCAGCGCCGGCGCGGCCCGGCGGCGGTGCCGTCGGGGAGGCGGTCGGGTGCCAGCGGGACCAGACGGTCGGCCACGGCGCCGGTGACGAGGGAGTAGACGACCTTGTGGGCGACGTCGACGACCTGGTCGCGGCGGGACCAGGTCCACGGCGGGGCGCCGACGCCGGTGGCGTTCTCCAGCGTCTGGTCGGTGGCCAGCCGGACAGAGGCGTGCCAGGCCGACGCGCGGACGCCGCGCAGCCCGCTGGCGGCCCAGATGCCGCGCAGGGCACCGACGGCGGCTCCGGTGCCCCAGTGCATGAGGTGGTTGCGGACGGGCGGGCGGGCGGAGCCCGGCAGCCGCCGCCCGGTGCCGAGCGCTGTGAGCGTGCGGGCGGGGACGTAGCTGTCCGGCCGGTGCGTGACGGCCTGCTCGAGCTTCTCGCCGAGCGTCATCACGGCGACCCCGGCGAGGCCGGCCACAGCACCCCGCAGGGCAGCGCGTCCCATCATGGGCCCCGCACTACCCCGCCGGCGACGGGATGGAACGGCCCCCTCGCAGGGTCCCGGCCCGAGCGGAGCGAGGGTCGGGGGGCGAGGGGGTCCATCACTCACCCGGCGAGGGGCTCCTGCACCTCGAGGCCGGCGAGCGCCTGGAAGTCGCGCAGGATGCCGGAGAGCTCCTCGGAGGTCCACGGCTCGCAGCAGTCGCAGCCACCCTCGCGGAAGCTGACCAGGCCGATGGAGCCCCCTGCCTGGTCCTCGGCGATGGCGAGGTGACCGGCGGAGGGGTGGCGGTGGCAGGTGCAGCCGGCGGCGCAGAGGCCGAGGCCCCAGCCGGAGATGACGACGGTGTGCCCGTCGTCGCGAACCTTGCCCACCTGGAAGACGGACGGCTTGCGACTCCTGGTCACGGAGTCCTCCCCTCGACAGCCCCGTGGGAGCGGGGCTCGCGTGCGGTACTCGGTTGTTCGAGCCAGTAGATGTTTCGGCAGCACCCGCGGTCGGGTAAAGCACTCCGTCGGCTCTGATACCGCAACCGAGCGTAGTTCGACGAATACAGGTCGTCGCCGTCAGTTTCCGCCAGGGTGCGCGAGATCCACTTGGCGGAACTGTGACGGACCGACCCCGACCCGCCGTGGAGTCAGCTCGCGGGGCTGACGCTGCTCATGTTGAAGTCGGGCACGCGCAACGCCGGCATCGCCGTCCGGGTGAACCAGTCGTTCCACTCGCGCGGGAGGGTGCGCTCGGTGACCCCCGCCTCGACGGCCCGGCCGAGGAGGTCGACGGGTGACTCGTTGAAGCGGAAGTTGTTCACCGCGCCGGTCACCTCGCCGCCCTCGACGAGGAACACCCCGTCCCGGGTCAGGCCGGTGAGCAGCAGGGTCTGCGGGTCGACCTCGCGGATGTACCACAGCGTGGTGAGCAGCAGGCCCCGGTCGGTGGCGGCGACCATCTCGTCCTGCGTCGTCGTGGCGCCGGGCAGCTCGAGCAGGAGGTTGTCGACGGCGGCCGTGGCCGGGGACGTGGTCTTCAGCGCCCACGCCCGCGGCCGGACCAGGTTGGTGAGGACCCCGCCCGAGATCCAGTCCACCGCCGGCGTCGCCATGCCGTTGTCGAAGACCGAGGCCGCACCGGACGAGGCGCCCACCACCTGGAACGGCGCCGCCTCCAACCCGGGGGCGTGCGGGTCGCTGCGCAGCGTCAGCGGCAGCGTGGCGAGCCGGTCCCCCGTGCGGTTGCCCCCGCCCGGGCGGGCGAAGACGTTGCGGCCCTCGTCGGCGTCGCGCGCCTCCATGGTCCAGTAGAGGTAGATCATCAGGTCCGCGACGGCCGACGGCGGCAGCAACGTCTCGTACCGGCCGGCCGGCAGCTCCACCTGGCGCTGCGACCAGGACAGCTTCTGCCGGACGTCGGCGGCGAGCGCGGCGACCGAGACGTCGGCGAAGTCCCGGGTGCCCGTCCCCGCCCACACCGACCGGCCGAAGTCGGGGGTCTTGCCGTTGAGCTCCACCCGCCCGGCGGGCTGGTCGTGCCGCAGCCGCAGGCCGGTGGAGCTGCCCAGGTAGGTGGTGCGCATCGAGTGCTCGGCGAAGCCGAAGAGCAGCTCGCCGCGGTCGCGGGCCTCGCCGAAGGCCTGGCCCAGCGCCGGCGCGAACTCCGCGAAGACCTCGATCGAGGTCTCCGCCGGATCCGCGTCCCAGTCCCCCGCACCGGGCGGCGTGTCGGCGACCAGCGGCATCGCGTCCTCGGCCGGGCCGGCGTCCCGGGCGGCCTGCTCGCTGGCCGCCACCAGCGCGGCGACGTCCGGCGTGCCCGAGCGGCTCACGGTGCCCGCGGCCATCCCGGCGCCGCCGTCGACGAAGGAGACCACGACGACCGAGCGCGAGCGCATCGCCCCGTTGGTGGTGAGGCTGTTGGCGGCCCACCTCAGGTTCGCCTCGGACCCCTCGACGACGAACGCGACCTGCCCGTCGGCGGTGGAGGCGGCCAGCGCCTGCTCGACGACCTCCTGCGGACGCTGGAACCGGCTCATCGCCCGGCCTCCTCGACGGTGTTGAGGATGGTCACGCCCTCGAACAGGGCGGTGGGGCAGCCGTGGCTCACCGCCGCGGTCTGGCCGGGCTGCGCCTTGCCGCAGTTGAACGCCCCGCCCAGGACGTAGGTCTGCGGGCCCCCGACCGCGCGCATGGAGCCCCAGAAGTCCGTCGTCGTCGCCTGGTAGGCGACGTCGCGCACCTGCCCGGCGAGCCGGCCGCCCTCGATCCGGTAGAAGCGCTGGCCGGTGAACTGGAAGTTGTAGCGCTGCATGTCGATCGACCAGCTCTTGTCGCCGACGACGTAGATCCCGCGCTCGACCCCGCCGATGATCTCCTCGGTGCCCGGCCCGTCCGGCGCCGGCTGCAGCGACACGTTGGCCATGCGCTGCAGCGGGACGTGACCGGGCGAGTCGGCGTAGGCGCAGCCGTTGGAGCGGGCCATCCCTCCCAGCCGGGCCGTGTTCCGGTCCACCTGGTAGCCGACGAGGACGCCGCCCTCCACGATGTCCCACTGCTGGGCGGCGACGCCCTCGTCGTCCCAGCCGACGGTGGCCAGGCCGTGCAGGGCGGTGCGGTCCCCGGTGACGTGCATGATCGGCGAGCCGTACCTCAGCGAGCCCAGCTTGTCGGGCGTGGCGAACGACGTCCCGGCGTAGGCCGCCTCGTAGCCCAGCGCCCGGTCCAGCTCGGTGGCGTGCCCGATGGACTCGTGGATGGTCAGCCACAGGTTCGAGGGGTCGACGACGAGGTCGTACCGGCCGGCCTGCACCGACGGGGCCTTGGTCTTCTCACGCAGCAGCTCGGGGATCTCCGCGAGCTCGGCGCGCCAGTCCCAGCCGGTGCCGGTGAGGTACTCCCAGCCACGGCCGGCCGGCGGGGCGAGGGTGCGCATGCTCTCGAAGGATCCGGTGGCCCGGTCCACGGCGAGCGCGGTCAGGTCGGGGTTGACGCGCACCCGCTGCTGCCGGGTTCGGGTGCCGGCGGTGTCGGCGTAGTACTTCTGCTCCTTGACCAGCATGCAGGTGGCCTGCACGTGCTCGACGCCGTCGCCGGCCAGCAGCTGCTCGGACAGCTCGGTGAGCAGCGCCGTCTTCTCGGCGTCCGGCACGGTGAACGGGTCGACGTCGTACGCGGAGACGTACTCGGCGTCCGGGTGGACCGGTTCCGGCGCCAGCTCCACGCGGTCGGAGTTGAGGGCGGCCGCCACGCGCGCCACGGCCACGGCCTCCTCGGCGAGCCGGACGGCCTCGGCCGCGGTGAGGACGACGCCGGCGGCGAACCCCCAGGTGCCCTCGAACACCACGCGGACGGCCAGCCCGAGGTCCTCCCCGTCGGTGAATGCCTCGGGCCGGGCGTCGCGCAGGCTGATCGTCTGCGTGCGGATGCGCTCGACCCGCAGGTCGGCGTGCGAGCAGCCCAGGTCGAGTGCGCGGGTCAGCGCGGCGTCGGTCAGCGCGGACAGCGGGAGCGCGAGGAAGGTCTCGTCGATCGTGCGGGTTCCGGGCACTCCGCCTGTCTACCAGCGCCCGCGCCCACGGGTGAGCCGGGAACCCCCGGGTAAGCGCCTGCGCATGGACCCGGCGGCGGACGACGTGACCATGACCTTCGGCGGCAACGCCACGATGCTGCTGCGCATCGGTGGGTTCACCCTGCTCACCGACCCGAACTTCCTGCACCGCGGCCAGCGCGCGCACCTCGGGTACGGGCTGCGGAGCAAGCGGCTCACCGACCCGGCGCTGCTGCCCACCCAGCTGCCCGAGCTCGACGGCATCCTGCTCTCGCACATGCACGGCGACCACTGGGACCGGATCGCCACGCGATCGCTCCCGAAGGAGACGCCCGTCGTCACGACGCCGGAGGCCGCGGGGTGCCTGGCCGACCGTGGCTTCACCGGCACCGCCGACCTGCGCCCGTGGCAGACGCACACCTTCTCCCGCGACGACGCGGTGCTGCGGGTGACGTCGGTGCCGGGCGTGCACGGCCCGGGCCCGCTGGCCCGGGTGCTGCCCCAGGTGATGGGCAGCGTGCTGGAACTGGTGCGCGACGGCGAGGTGGGCTGGCGGGGCTACATCAGCGGCGACACCCTCTACCGGCCGTTCCTGGGCGAGGTGCTGGAGCGCTGCGGCCCGCTCGACGTCGTCATCCCCCACCTGGGCGGCACCAAGGTGCTGGGCCTCACCGTCACGATGGACGGTCGGCAGGGCGCCGACCTGGTCGAGCTGCTGAGGCCACCGGTGACCGTGCCGGTGCACTACGACGACTACGCGGTCTTCGCCTCCCCGCTGGGCGACTTCGTCGCCGAGGTCGCCCGGCGCAGGCTGCCCGGTACGGTGCGGCCCGCCCACCGGGGGGAGACGATCAGCCTCCGCGCATGACGGCCCGGCGCCGGGTGACGCCGGGCCGCCCCGGGGCTCGGCGGGCGAGCAGCTCGTCCAGCTTCTCGTAGCCCTCGTCCACGCGGACCTCCATGCCGCTGGCCAGCACGGCGTCGCGGTCGGCGGAGGAGTCGCACAGCGAGGTGGGGACGAGCCGGGTCCGGCCGCCGCCGAGGTCCTCCAAGCGGAGCTTCTCGAGCGCGACGCCCTCGGGCCAGCCCTCGTAGGTGGAGGTCTGCGCGATCAGCTCGTCCGGCCGGACCTCGTGGAAGCTGCCGTGGAAGCCGTGCTCCTCGCAGCCCTGCACGTGGACGTACGGTAGGAGCCGCCGGCCCGGCCGTCGTAGTGGTCGATCCGCATCTCCAGCCCCCGGGGGCCGAGCCACCGGACGGCCAGGTCGGGTCGACGTGGGCGCGGACGACCTTCTCGCGGGGGCGTCGAACTCCCGCGTGATCCACGGTGGTGCCGCGCGCTGACGGCGCCCTGCCCGACGCTCGCCGGGTGGCGGTGGCGATGCCCGCGGGTGTGGACCGGCCCGGGGCCATGCTGGCGGAGCTGCAGTTCAGCCCGCGGCGAGCCGGGCGGCGCGGGCGGCGACGTCGCTGCGCAGGGCGTCGACGTCGACGGTGGTCGAGGCGCCGTCCCGGACGACGGGGCGGCCGCCCACCCAGACGTCGCGCACGTGCCGGCCGGCGCCGGACCAGACGAGGTGGGCCAGCACGTCCGCGGGGTCACCGACGGGCTCGAAGACCAGGTCGCGGGTGTCGACGTGCACCAGGTCGGCCCGCCGCCCGGAGGCGAGCTGCCCGAGGTCCGGCCGGCCGATCGCGTCGGCGGCGCCGCCGGTGGCCAGCCAGAAGGCCTCCGCGGCGGTCAGGGCGGTCGCCGACCGCTCCCGCAGCCGCGCCAGGCCGGCCGCCAGCCGCAGGTCGGCCAGGAGGTCCAGGGAGTCGTTGGACGCCGGCCCGTCGGTGCCCAGGCCCACCCGGATGCCGCGGTCGAGCATCGGGCGCAGCGGCGCGGTCCCGCTGGCGAGCTTGGCGTTGCTCACCGGGCAGTGGGCGACCGCCACGCCGAACTCCTGCCACAGCTCCAGGTCGCCGTCGTCCAGGTGCACGCAGTGGGCGGCCAGGACGCGGCCGCCGAGCACGTCGTAGGACGCGAGCAGGGCCGGCACCGACAGCCCGTGCGTCGCCAGCAGGTCGGCGCCCTCGGTCGCGGTCTCGGCGACGTGGAGGTGCAGCAGCAGGTCGTGCTCGCGTGCGGCGCGGGCGGCGTCGGCGAGCACCGGGAGGGGCACGGTGTAGGCCGCGTGCGGCCCGATGCCGTACTCGACGGTGCCGTCGGCGGGCGCTCCGGCGGCGAGGGCGACGGCGGCGTCGAGCTGCTCGGCCACCGGCGGCATGCCGGGCAGGGGCAGCAGCGGGGTGGCGATCACCGAACGAGCGCCGGTCGTGGTGACGGCGGCGGCGATCCGCTCGGGGTGGAAGTACATCTCGACGCTGGTGGTGATGCCGTTGCCCAGCATCTCCGCCGACGCCGCCGTCATGGCGACCTCGACGTCCTCGGGCGTGAGGCGGGCCTCGCGCGGCCACATGACCTCCCGCAGCCAGCGGTCCAGCGGCAACCCCTCCCCCTGGCCGCGGAACAGCACCATCGCGGCGTGCGAGTGGGCGTTGACCAGGCCCGGGGTGAGGACGCCGGGCAGCGCGACGACCTCGGCGTCCCCCTGCGGCGGCGCCTCCGCGGCCGGGCCCGCCCAGGCGATCGCGCCGTCGGCGACGTCGAGGACACCGTCGGGGACCACCGTCCCCGCGCGGTCGCCGACGACGAGGGCCCGGGCGGTGAAGCGCTGCCGCATGGTTGCCGAACCTAGCTCCGCCCCGGTCCGGGGGCGCGGCGGCGGGCCGGGGCCGCCGATACCGTGGGGTCCATGTCCTTCCTCGCCGCCGCATCCTCCGACGAGGGGGGCATCACCGGCTTCCTGCTCGACCTGGTCGAGACGCTCGGCCCCCTCGGGGTGGGCCTGTCGATCCTGCTCGAGACCGTCGTCCCGCCGATCCCCAGCGAGGCGGTCCTCGGCCTCGCCGGCGTGCTGATCAACGACGGCCGGATGTCGATCGTCCCGGTCATCGTCTTCGCCACCCTCGGATCGCTCCTGGGAGCGATCTTCTTCTACTACCTCGGGATGGCCCTGGGCCCCCGCCGGTCGCACGCCTTTCTCGACCGGCTGCCCCTGGTGGAGACCGAGGACGTCGACAAGACCTTCGCCTGGTTCGAGCGGCACGGCCGCGCCGCGGTCTTCTTCGGCCGGATGGTGCCGATCGTGCGCAGCTTCATCTCGGTGCCCGCCGGGGTGGTGCGGATGCCGTTCTGGCAGTTCCTCCTGTTCACCGCCGCCGGCAGCCTCATCTGGAACGCCGTCCTGATCACCCTGGGCGTGGCGGCCGGCGACTTCATCCAGGAGAACCTGCGCTACCTGGACTACGCCCTGGTCGTCGCCGTCGTGCTGGCCGTGGGGTGGTTCGTCTACAAGAAGGCCACCGGCAAGCTGCGCCGCCCGCCGGACGCCGGGAAGCACCTGGACGAGCACTGGGACCCGACGTCGTGACCCGGCACCGTCCCGAGGTCGTGGCGTTCGACGTCAACGAGACGCTGCTGGACCTGGCACCGGTCCGGGCCGCGCTGGTGGAGCTGGGCGAGCCGGCGCCCCTGCTGGGCACGATCTTCGCCCGCACGCTGCTCACCGGCTTCGCGGCGGCCGCCGTCGGTTCGTGGTGCCGGTTCCGGGACGCCTTCGACGCCGCGCTCGCGCAGGAGAGCGCGCTCTCGGCCGACCAGCGCGCGAGCGTGGCGGACGCCTTCGGGGAGCTGTCACCGCACCCCGACGTGGAGCCCGCCCTGCGCCGGCTGACCGAGGCCGGGGTGCGGGTGGTCACGCTGTCGCACGGCTCGCCCGGCGTGGCGGAGGCGGGCCTGGAGCGGGGCGGCATCACGCCGCTGGTGGAGCGCAGCATGACCAGCGAGACCATCCGCGCCTGGAAGCCCTCGCGCGAGGTGTACCTGTGGGCGGCGGGCCTCTGCGACGTGACGCCGGAGCGGATGGCGCTGGTGGCCTCGCACGGCTGGGACGTGTTGGGGGCGCGGCGGGCCGGCCTCACCGGCGCCTGGTTCCCGCGCAGCGAGCGGGTGTTCCCGGCGGTGTACGGGGAGCCCGACGTGGCCGGGGCCGACCTCGCCGGCGCGGTCGACGGCCTGCTGGCCCTCCCGCCCCGGTGACCGCGCTCGACATCGATACGCCGCACGGCCCGGCCCGCGCCCACCTGACCGACGGCGGCTCCCTCGGGACCCTGCTGCTCGGCCACGGGGCCGGCGGCGGGGTGGAGTCGGCGGACCTGGTGGCGGTGGCCCGCGACGCCGCCGAGGGCGGGTGGCGCGTGCTGCGGGTCGAGCAGCCGTGGCGGGTGGCGGGCAGGAGGATCGCCCCCGCACCGGCGCGCCTGGACGAGGGCTGGCGGGCGGTGGTGGCCCACCTGTCGGGCACCGGCCACCTGACCGGGGCGCTGGTCGTCGGTGGGCGCAGCGCCGGGGCCCGCGTCGCCTGCCGCACCGCGACGCAGGTCGACGCCGACGGCGTGCTGACGCTGGCGTTCCCGTTGCACCCGCCCGGCCGGCCCGAGAAGAGCCGCGCGGCCGAGCTCGCCTCCGTCACCGCGCCCGTCGTGGTGGTGCAGGGGGAGACCGACGCGTTCGGCGCTCCCGCCGAGGTGGCCGCCGTCCTCGCCGGCCGGGCGAACGCGTCGGTGTACGCCGTCCCGGGCGACCACGCGCTGAAGAAGAACCCCGACCTCGTCGGCGCGGCCGCCGCCTCCTGGCTCACGGAGGTCATCACCGGCTGACCGGCGGATCAGAACGGTGGTGGGTGCTCCGCCGGGTTCGCGGGGTCCGGTGGTGGTTGCGGTGGTGTGGTGAGGACGCGGTAGCCCGGTGGGCGGGTGGTGCGGGGGACGCCGCTGGGGGTGATGACGGTGAGCACGCCGTCGTCGTCGAGGGTGTGGGTCCAGCCGGGGGCGAAGGTCGTGAGCCGGTGGTGGTGGCGGCACAGGCAGCACAGGTTCTGGCAGGCGGTGGCG
>NZ_JBJGZZ010000026.1:0-29052 GCF_054050775.1 Blastococcus sp. SYSU DS0533
CCGAGAGCTGACACTCTCGATATCAATCAACCAAAGGAATCCCAGCCAGAACACGAAGCCCTGGCACGGGGTATTACTTGGCACTGACTTTCGGCACGCTGTTGAGTTCTCAAGGAGCGGACGCGCAAGAACTCGACCCTTCCGGGCTTCGTCCCTGGCTGGATGTCCAACTCTACGCCGGTTTCCCGTGCACCCGCTACCCGCAGGCCCCGGTCCGGCGGCCCTCCCGGGCCGCGCGGCGCAAAGAGAAAGTTACACGGGGGTCAGCCCGACGTCAAACCGGGGCCCCCGTGACGCCCGACACGCTGCCGCCAGGGCGCCGGCGGCCCGGCGGCGGCCCAGGTGGGGCTCCTGCTCGCGCCCTCGCACGGCCCGTCCGGGCCCGACCCCGACCCTGCGGGAAGCGGACGGGAGGGAGGCCGCGCTCAGAGCCCGAGCAGCCCCTCGATCCCGACGGTGAGACCGGGGCGGCGGCTGATCTCCCGGACCGCCAGGAGCACGCCCGGCATGAACGAGGCGCGGTCGAACGAGTCGTGCCGCACGGTCAGCGACTCCCCCGCCGCACCGAAGAGCACCTCCTGGTGCGCCACGAGGCCGGCCAGGCGCACCGCGTGCACGCGCACGCCCTCGATGTCGGTGCCTCGGGCGCCGGGCAGCTCGTCGGTGGTGGCGTCCGGCGCCGGCGGCAGGCCCGCCGCCCGCCGGGCCGACGCGACGAGGCGTGCCGTGCGCACGGCCGTCCCCGAGGGGGCGTCCACCTTGTTCGGGTGGTGGAGCTCCACCACCTCCACGGACGGGAAGAAGCGGGCCGCCTCCTGGGCGAAGCGCATCAGCAGGATCGCGCCGATCCCGAAGTTGGGGGCGATCACCACGCCGAGCTCCGGCTTGGGCTCGAGCCACTCGGCGACGGTGGCCAGGCGGGCCTCGTCGAAGCCGGTCGTCCCGACGACGCAGTGGATGTTGTTGTCGATGCAGAACCGGATGTTGTCCATCACCACGTCGGGACGGGTGAAGTCGACGACGACCTGAGCCCCTGCGTCGGCCACGTTGAACAGCCAGTCGCCGTCGTCGACCATGGCCACCAGCTCGAGGTCGTCGGCGTCGTTCACCGCCTTGACCACCTCGGTCCCCATGCGGCCGCGGGCACCGAGCACTCCCACCGGGATGAGGGGGGACTCCCGGTCGGCGGGGGCGGACTGCTGGTCGGGCGCGGTCGTGGTCACGCGGTCAGGTTTCCCGGCCGGGCGCCCCGACGCAAGACAGGCGCCGGTTCAGCGCGTCCGGCGGGTGGACGCCTCCCACGCGAGCAGCCCCAGCACCATCCCCGCGACGTCCGCGACCACGTCGGGGACCGACATGGTCCGGCCGATCGGGGTCAGCCCCTGCACCAGCTCGCTGCCCAGCGCGTAGGCCAGGAGGGCCGATCCCAGCGGCACCCGCGGCACCCCGGCCCACCGCCCGGTCACGGCCAGGGCGGCGAAGACGAGGAGGTGGACCACCTTGTCGGTCCCCGGGGGCGCGGTCGGCACCCCCGAGGCCGGCAGGAAGAGCACGACGGCCGAGAGGAGCAGCGCGACGGCGAAGGCCGCCTGCGGCAGCGCGGTCCGGGTCGTCGGCATGCGGGTCAGAGCCGGTCGAGGTCGGACTCGCGGTAGGGGCCCACCACGGCCAGGCACGTCTCCTGGCCGAACAGCTCCCCCGCCACCGACCGCACCTGCGCCTCGTCCACGGACTCGATGCGCGCCAGGACGTCGCGCACCGGCACGTACTCGCCGAAGGAGAGCTCGCTCTTGCCCAGCCTGCTCATGCGCGAGCCGGTGTCCTCCAGTCCGAGGACCAGCCCGCCCTTGAGCTGCCCGCGCGCCCGGGACACCTCCTCGGAGGTGAGCCCATCGGCGGCCACCCGTGCCAGCTCCTCGCGGACCAGCCTGAGCACCTCGGGAACGCGCTTCTTCGAGCAGCCCGCGTAGACGGAGAACGCGCCGGCGCCGGCGTAGTGGGTCAGCGCCGACCCGACGCTGTACACCAGCCCGCGCTTCTCGCGGATCTCCTGGAACAGCCGCGAGCTCATGCCACCACCGACGGCGGCGTCCAAGACGGCGGCGGCGTAACGGCGCTCGTCCAGCCGCCCCATCGCCGGCGTGCCGAGCAGCAGGTGCGTCTGCTCGGTGCGGCGGGAGATCAGGCCGGTCCGGCGCGCCGGCCGGACCAGCTCCACGTCGCCGGTGCGCAGCGGCGCGGGGCGTGCGGGACCGGAGAGCCGGTCGCCGAACGCCGCGGTCACGAGGTCGAGCACCTGCTGGTGGTCCACCCGCCCGGCCGCCGTCACGACGATCAACGGGGCGGCGTAGCGCGAGCGGTACCAGCCGTCGACGTCGTCGCGGGTGAGCCCCTCGATCGACTCGACGGTGCCCAGGACCGAACGGCCCAGCGAGGTGTCGCCGTAGAGGGTCTCGGCGAACAGGTCGTGCACGGCGTCCGAGGGCTCGTCGTCGCGCATGGCGATCTCCTCGAGCACCACCGTCCGCTCGGACTCCAGGTCCGCCGCCGTGTTGGTCGCCTCGGTGACCAGGTCTGCCAGCAGCGTGACCGCGAGCGGGAGGTCGCTGGCGAGCACGTTCGCGTAGTAGCAGGTGTGCTCCTTGGCGGTGAAGGCGTTCATCTCACCGCCGACGGCGTCCATGGCGGTCGCGATCTCCAGCGCGCCGCGGGACGTCGTCCCCTTGAAGAGCAGGTGCTCGAGGAAGTGCGACGCCCCGGCGACGTCCGGTGTCTCGTCGCGCGAGCCCACGGCCACCCAGATGCCGAGGGTCGCCGACAGCACCCCCGGCATCGTCTCGGTCAGCACGCGGAGCCCCCCGGGGAGCTCCGTGCGTTCCACCCGGCCGCCGACCTCGTCCAGGTCCAGGAGCGCGGTCGTCCCGACGGGAACCGGGGTGGGGGCCGCTCCCGGAGGAACGGCACCCATCCCGGCCCGGATCAGATCGGTCGTGGTCACTCCCCCGCAGGAGCGGGCTCGGTCGGCGCCTCGGCGGGGGCCTCGCCGCCCTCGGCACCCTCGGCGGCGACCGGCGCGAGGCTGATCTTGCCGCGGGCGTCGATGTCGGTGATCTCGACCTGGAGCTTGTCGCCCACGTTCACGACGTCCTCGACCTTGCCGATGCGCTTGCCGGCGCCGAGCTTGCTGATGTGCACCAGCCCGTCCTTGCCCGGGAGGAGGGAGACGAAGGCACCGAACGGCGTGGTCTTGACGACGGTTCCGAGGAACCGCTCCCCGACCTTGGGCATCTGCGGGTTGGCGATGGCGTTGATCCGGTCCACCGCGGCCTGGGCCGAGGGGCCGTCGGACGCACCCACGTAGATGGTGCCGTCGTCCTCGATGGTGATGTCGGCGCCGGTCTCGTCCTGGATGGCGTTGATCATCTGGCCCTTGGGGCCGATGACCGCGCCGATCTTGTCGACGGGGATGCGCACCGTGGTCACGCGCGGGGCGTACGGGCTCATCTCGTCGGGGGCGTCGATGGCCTCGTTCATCACGTCGAGGATGTGCAGCCGGGCGGCGCGGGCCTGGGTCAGCGCCTGGGCGAGCACGTCGGACGGGATGCCGTCGAGCTTGGTGTCCAGCTGCAGCGCGGTGACGAAGTCGCGCGTGCCGGCGACCTTGAAGTCCATGTCACCGAACGCGTCCTCGGCACCGAGGATGTCGGTCAGCGCCACGTACTCGGTCTTGCCGTCGACCTGGTCGGAGACCAGGCCCATCGCGATGCCCGCGACCGGGGCCTTCAGCGGCACACCGGCGTTGAGCAGGGCCAGCGTCGACGCGCAGACCGAGCCCATCGAGGTGGAGCCGTTGGAGCCCAGGGCCTCGGAGACCTGCCGGATCGCGTAGGGGAACTCCTCGCGGTCGGGCAGCACCGGCAGCAGTGCGCGCTCGGCGAGGGCGCCGTGGCCGATCTCGCGGCGCTTGGGCGAGCCCACGCGACCGGTCTCGCCGGTGGAGTACGGCGGGAAGTTGTAGTTGTGCATGTAGCGCTTGCGGTTGTCCGGCGACAGCGTGTCCAGCTGCTGCTCCATGCGGAGCATGTTCAGCGTCGTGATGCCCAGGATCTGGGTCTCGCCGCGCTCGAACAGCGCCGAGCCGTGCACGCGGGGCACGACCTCGACCTCGGCCGACAGCGGCCGGATGTCGGTGACGCCGCGTCCGTCGATGCGCACCTTGTCGCGCAGGATCCGCTGACGGACGACCTTCTTCGTGACGGCGCGGAAGGCGGCGGAGACCTCCTTCTCGCGACCCTCGAACTGGTCGGCCAGCTGGGCCTTGACCTCGTCCTTGAGCGCCTCGGTGGCCTCCTCGCGCTCCTGCTTGCCCGCGATGGCCTGCACCTCGCCGAGGCGGGTCAGGGCCGCGGACTCGACGGCGGCGTACACGTCGTCCTGGTAGTCCAGGAAGCGCGGGAACTCCGCCACCGGCTTGGCGGCCTTGGCGGCCAGCGCGCTCTGCGCCTCGCACAGCGCCTTGATGAAGGGCTTGGCGGCCTCGAGGCCCTGGGCCACGACCTCCTCGGTCGGGGCGCTGGCGCCACCGGCGACGAGCTCGATGGTCTTCTCGGTGGCCTCGGCCTCGACCATCATGATCGCGACGTCGCCGTCCGGCAGGAGGCGGCCGGCCACGACCATGTCGAAGACGGCCTCCTGGAGCTCCGAGTGGGTCGGGAAGGCGACCCACTGGCCGCGGATCAGCGCGACGCGGGTGCCGCCGACCGGGCCGGAGAACGGCAGGCCCGACAGCTGGGTCGAGGCCGACGCGCCGTTGATGGCCATGACGTCGTAGAGGTGCTCGGGGTCCAGCGCCATCACGGTGATGACGACCTGGACCTCGTTGCGCAGGCCCTTGGCGAAGGTCGGCCGCAGCGGGCGGTCGATCAGCCGGCAGGTGAGGATCGCGTCCTCGGACGGCCGGCCCTCGCGGCGGAAGAACGACCCGGGGATGCGCCCCGCGGCGTACATCCGCTCCTCGACGTCGACGGTCAGCGGGAAGAAGTCGAAGTGCTCCTTGGGCTGCCGGCCCGCCGTGGTGGCCGACAGCAGCATGCTGTCGCCCATCGTCACGACGACGGAGCCGGCCGCCTGCTTGGCCAGCCGGCCGGTCTCGAAGGTGATGCTGCGGCTGCCGAAGCTGCCGTTGTCGATGACCGCGGTGGCGGTGGTGACCCCGTCCTCGGGGTCGAACTCGGCGGCGATGGGGCCGCTGGTGGTGGGTGCGGACACGCTGTCCTTCTCTCGTCTGGTCGCAGCCGGCCCCTTGCCGGGTGCGACTTCCTCGTACGGCGCTGCACGCCGTCGGCGTCCGGGGTGACCGGTCTTCGATCGAAGCCCTCGGGCGCTGCTGGTTCCCCGTCCGACGGGGGACCACTCCCCTGCATCGGGGTGTCCCGGGAGCCACTACCGAGGACCGGCCCTCTGCGACGGACGCGGGGGCGGGCTCGCCGTGGCCCGTGCGGCGGGTGCCGCACGAGAGAGGGGACCGTCCCGGTTGCCCGGAGCGGTCCCCTCGACGTGCTATCGGCGCAGGCCGAGCCGCTCGATCAGCGACCGGTAGCGGTTGATGTCGGTCTTCGCCAGGTAGTTCAGCAGCCGGCGGCGCCGGCCGACCAGCAGCAGCAGGCCGCGCCGGCTGTGGTGGTCGTGCTTGTGGTGCCGGAGGTGCTCGGTCAGGTCGCTGATCCGGCGGGACAGCATCGCGACCTGCACCTCGGGCGAACCGGTGTCCTTGTCGACCGTCGCGTACTCGGTCATGATCTGCTGCTTCGTCGCGCTGTCGAGCGCCATGGTTCGCCTCCTGGGCGGGTCACGTGTGGCCCCCGGTCTGACTCACGAGGGCAGCTCTCACACGGCCGTGCGTGCACGGCCGGCCCCGACACTACCAGCGGCGGTCGACCGGTCGGACCGAGAGGGCGGCTGGAGGGTCCGCGGGGGCCCTCCGGCTCAGGACCCGAGCCCCAGGACCGTGCGGGTGTCCTCGACGTCCTTGGCCATGGCGGCGAGCAGGCCCTCGACATCGGGGAAGGCGGCCATCGGCCGGAGCCGGTGCGCGAACTCGACGCCGACGTGCTCGCCGTAGAGGTCGCCGTCGTAGTCCAGCACGTAGGCCTCCACCGTGCGGCGGCTGCCCTGGAAGGTGGGGTTGGTCCCGACCGAGATCGCCGCCGGGAACCGCTCGCGGCTGGCCCCGCTGCGCGGGTCGCGGGTCACCAGGTGGCCCGCGTAGACGCCGTCGGCGGGGATCGCGGTGTACGGCGGCGTCTCCACGTTGGCCGTCGGGTACCCGAGATCGCGGCCCCGGCGGTCCCCGCGCACCACCACGCCGTCGACCCGGTGCGGCCGGCCCAGCGCACGGGCCGCGGGCACCAGGTCCCCGGCGGCGACGCAGGCGCGGACGTAGGTCGAGGAGATGGTGACCTCGCCGTCCTCCGAGGCGTCCTGCGCCAGGGGCACGCCCTCGACCGCGAAGCCGAAGCGGCGGCCCTCCGCGGCGAGCGAGGCCACGGTGCCGGCGGCGCGGTGGCCGTAGGTGAAGTTCTCCCCCACGACCACCTGCGCGGCGTGCAGCCGCTCGACGAGCACCGTGTGGGTGAAGGTCTCCGGCGGGAGCTTCATGAACTCCGCGGTGAACGGCAGCACGCACATGGCGTCCACGCCGAGCTCGGCGACCAGCTCGGCCTTGCGGTCCAGCGACGTGAGGATCGCCGGGTGCGACCCCGGCCGCACGACCTCCGCCGGGTGCGGGTCGAAGGTCAGCAGGAGGCAGGGCCGCCGCATCGCCCGGGCCCGCGCGACGGCGGCCCCGATGAGCTTCTGGTGCCCGCGGTGGACACCGTCGTACATGCCGACGGTGACCACCGTGCGTCCGAGGTCACCCGGGGTGGCCTCGAGCCCCCGCCAGCGCAGCACGCGACCGTCCCCCGCCGCGGTCAGGAGACCCGGTGCAGCCAGCCGTGGGTGTCGGCCACCCGCCCGTGCTGGATGTCGAGCAGGGCCTCGCGCAGCCGCATGGTCACCGGCCCGGGCTCGCCGTCGCCGACGGTGAAGTCGCCGGTGCGGGCGCGGATCTGGCCGACGGGGGTGATGACGGCGGCCGTCCCGCAGGCGAAGGTCTCGCTGATCGAGCCGTCGAGCGCGCCGCTGCGCCACTCCTCGAGGGTCACCTTCCGCTCGCTCACGCGGTGCCCGAGCTCCCGCGCGACGCTGATCAGCGAGTCGCGGGTGATGCCCGGCAGCAGCGTGCCGGAGAGCTCGGGGGTGACGAGCTCCGCGTCCTCGCCGGAGCCCAGGACGAAGAACAGGTTCATCCCGCCCAGTTCCTCGATGTAGCGCCGCTCGACGGCGTCGAGGTAGACCACCTGGTCGCAACCGAGCTCGCTGGCCTGCTGCTGCGGCCGCAGGCTGGCGGCGTAGTTGCCGGCGCACTTGACGTCGCCGGTGCCGCCGGGCGCGGCCCGAACGTAGTCCTCGGAGATGAAGACCGACACCGGGTGGACGCCGCGCGGGAAGTAGGCACCGGCCGGGCTGGCGATGACGAGGAAGAGGTACTCGTGCGCCGGCCGGACGCCGAGGAAGGACTCGCTGGCCAGCTGGTACGGGCGCAGGTACAGGGTCTGGTCGGGTCCGGTCGGCACCCACGCGCGGTCGGCGTCGACGAGCGCGTCGACCGCGGCCAAGAAGGCCTCCTCGGGCACCGGCGGCATCGCCAGCCGCTCGGCGCTGCGGACGAAGCGCGCGGCGTTGGCCTCGGGCCGGAAGGTGGCCACGCTGCCGTCGGGCTGGGCGTAGGCCTTGAGCCCCTCGAAGATCGACTGGGCGTAGTGCAGGGCGGCCGTGCCGGGGTCCATCGGCAGCGGGCCGTACTGCGTGAGCCGGGCGTCGTACCAGCCGCGGCCGACCTGGTACCGGGCCACGAACATGTGGTCGGTGAAGTAGCGGCCGAAGCCGGGGTCGGCGAGCAGCTCCTCGCGCTCGGTGGTGGAGCGGCGCTGCACGTCCTCCACGACCACCGGCACGCCCTCGACGAACGTCCGGGACGAGGTGCGGCTGTCGGCGAGCGTGTCGGTCATGGCTCCTACCCGGGCGTGCGAGGGAACGGCACCGGCCCGCGGGCGTGCGGGACCGGTGCCGTCACACTAGCCCGGCTCAGGCCTGCCCCTGGTGCTCGCCCTTCGGCCCGGCGGTCTCGAGGACCTCGTAGGTCCACACGTGCGCCGAGTGGGGGGCCGCGGAGGCGAGGGTGTCGCCACCACCGTCGTGGGCGCGGTCGAAGTCCTGGCCGGACTGCCACGCCTCGTAGGCCTCCACGCTGCTCCACCGCGTGTAGACCAGGTACTGGTCGGTGCCCTCGACCGGGCGTAGGAGTTCGAACCACTCGAAGCCCGGCGTGGTCTCCACGGCTCCGGCGCGCCCGCGGAACCGCTCCTCGAAGCGCTCCTGCTTGTCCTTCGGCACGGTGATCGCGTTGATCTTGACGACGCTCATGGTCCGTCCCCTTCCCGGACGGCGTCGGCGCCAACCGCGCGACCGGCCGCGCGTGCGGCACGCTGGTGCGGGTGAGCGCACCCCGCACCGCAGACCTGGGCTTCGCCCGGCTGGACCTCGACCGCGAGTCCCGGACCGGTACGCCGGAGGTGGTGTTCGCGGCCGGCAAGACACCCGCCCAGACCGTCGCCTGCCTGGCCGGCCTGCTCGAGGGGTCCCCGGCGGGGTTCGCCTGGGCGAGCCGGGTGGACGGCGCCACCGCGGCGGCGATCCGCGAGCGGTGGCCGGACGCCGTCGTCGACGAGGTGGCCGGGTGCGCCTTCGTGGGGACGCTCCCGGAGCCCACCGGCGAGGTGCTCGTCCTCACCGCGGGCACCTCCGACGGCCCGGTCGCCGCGGAGGTCGCCGCCACGCTGCGGGCCTGCGGCGTGGGGTGCCGGCGGGTGGACGACGTCGGGGTGGCGGGGATCCACCGGGTCCTCGCCGTCGCCCCGGACCTGGCCGCGGCCGACGCCGTCGTCGTGGTCGCCGGGATGGACGGCGCGCTGCCCAGCGTGGTGGCCGGGCTGACCGACCGCCTCGTCGTCGCCGTCCCCACCTCGGTCGGCTACGGGGCGGCCTTCGAGGGGCTGGCCGCGCTGCTCACCATGCTCACCGCCTGCGCGCCCGGCGTGCTCGTCGTCAACATCGACAACGGGTTCGGGGCCGGGGTGGCCGCCGCCCGGATCGTCCCCGCGGCTCAGCGGTAGCGGACGGGGTCGGGCAGCAGCTCGTTCATCGACCCGGACCGGAAACCGCGCGGGTCCACCTCGACGGCCGCGAACCCGGCGACCGCGGAGAGGAGGTCCGGCCGGGCGGCCACGTCCGCCACCAGCGCCGCGTCGACCTCGACCCGGGCGCGATCCTCCCCCAGGTCCCGCACCCGCAGGTCGCGCACCGGCAGCCCGGCGCCCGCGAGCGCGGCCCGCAGCGCCGCCTCGGCCCGCTCGACGCGGGCCAGCCCCGCGGCCGACACCGGCACCCCGTAGGCGATCCGGCTGGCCAGGCAGGCCGCGGCGGGCTTGTCGGCCAGCGGGAGGCCCCAGCGGCGGGCGGCGGCGCGGACGTCGTCCTTGGTGAGCCCGGCCCGCGCCAGCGGCGTCCAGGCACCCCGCTCGGCGGCCGCGCGGATGCCCGGCCGGAAGCCGGCCACGACGTCGTCGGCGTTGGTCCCGGTGACGACGTCGTCGATGCCCAGCCGGCCGCCCAGCAGGCGCAGCACCTCGACCAACTCGGTCTTGCAGAAGGCGCACCGGTCCCCGGCGTTGGCGCGGTACCCCGCGCGGGACAGCTCGTCGGTGCGCGGCCGCTCGTGCCGCACCCCCAGCGACGCAGCGAACCCCTCGGCGCCGGCGAGCTCTGCGGCCGGCAGGCTCGGCGAGACGGCGGTGGCCGCGACCACCCGGCCGGCGCCCAGCGCGCGCACCGCGGCGGCGAGCAGGACGCCGGAGTCCACGCCGCCCGAGAAGGCGACGAGCACCCCGGGCAGGGGCCGCAGCAGCGCGTCGAGGTCGGCCAGGCGGGCGTCGAGGGTCACGGCCGCCAGGCTGCCACCGGCTCAGGCGGGCGGGAAGCCGACGACGACGCGCGCCGTGCGACCGGCGTCCTCGACCAGCGCCGACAGGCGGCCGGCGGGGTCCACGGCGGCGTGCAGCCCGGCGGCGCCCGTGGCGGGTATCCGCTGGCCGTAGCCGAGCGCCCGCGCCTCTTCAGGGGTGAGCGGGCGCTCGGGGAAGACCAGCCGGGCCGCCTCGGTCAGGCCCAGGCAGCCGGGCCCGCCGCCGGCGACCAGCGCGGCGGCGGCGTCCTCGACGGGGCCCGCCTGCGCGATCGTGAACGGCCCGGACGCGGTGCGGCGCAGCGCCGTCAGGTGGCCGCCCACGCCCAGCGCCGCGCCGGCGTCGCGGGCGATGGCGCGGATGTAGGTGCCGGCGGTGCAGTCGACCGTGACGTCGACGTCCACCAGATCCGTCTCCGGCCGGTGGATGCGGTGCACCTCGAGCCGGTGCACGGTGACCGGGCGGGGGGCGAGCTCGACGGCCTCCCCCGCCCGCACACGGTCGTAGGAGCGGCGGCCGTCGACCTTGACCGCGCTCACCGCCGACGGCACCTGCTGCAGCGGACCGGTCTGCGCGGCCAGGGCCGTCCGGACGGCGTCGTCGCCGAGGTGGGCCGCGGACGTGGTCGTGAGGACCTCGCCCTCGCGGTCGTCGGTGACCGTCGCCTGCCCCAGCCGGATCGTGGCCTCGTAGGTCTTGTCGTGGCCGCCGACGTGACCGAGCAGTCGTGTCGCGGTGCCCACGCCCAGGACCAGCAGCCCGGTGGCCATGGGATCGAGGGTGCCGGCGTGCCCGACCTTGCGCACCGACAGCGCGCGACGGGCACGGGCGACGACGTCGTGGGACGTCATGCCGCCGGGCTTGTCCACGAGCAGCAGACCGGGCGGGACGTCGGCGTCGGGGCGTCGGGGGCTCACGCACCCACCGTCCCAGGTGCCCCGAGCCACCGGTCACCCGCCACCCGCACGAGGACGGCGAGCAACCGCAGGGCGATGAACAGCGTCAGCCCGGTCCAGATGCCGGCGAGGCCGAGCCCCAGCGGCCCGGCGAGCAGGGACAGCGGCAGGAAGCCGACGAGCGCGGCCGCGATGGTGACGGTGCGCAGGTAGCCGACGTCGCCGGCGCCCATGAGGACGCCGTCCAGCGCGAAGACCACGCCCGCCAGCGGCTGGAAGCAGGCGAGGAACCACCACACGACGGCGGCCTGCGCGAGCACCGCGGGGTCGTCGGTGAACAGGGGCGGCAGCACGTCGCGCAGCGCGAGCAGCACGACGGCCACGAGGCAGCCCGTGCCCAGGCCCCACAGCACCACCCGGCGCGCGGTGGAGCGGGCCTCCGCGGGCCGCCCGGCACCCAGCGCGTGACCGACCAGGGTCTGCGCGGCGATCGCGTAGGCGTCCAGCACCAGGGCGAGGAAGAAGAACAGCTGCAGCGCGATCTGGTGCGCCCCCAGGGCGGCGGTCCCCGCACGCGCGGCGACGCCGGCGGCGACGAGGAACGACAGCTGCAGCACCGCCGCCCGCAGCAGCAGGTCCCGGCCGATCACCAGCTGGCGCACGATGGCGCGGGGACGCGCCGCCCACGCGGCGCCCTCGCGCAGCAACGCGCGGACGAACAGGGCGGCGGTGAGCGCCTGCCCGGCCACGTTCGCCACGGCGGAGCCCACCAGGCCGAGCCCCGCCGGGTGCACGAGCAGCGGGCACAGGAGGAGGCTGAGCAGGCTGCCCGCGACGACGTAGCGCACCGGGCGGCGCAGCTCCTGCACCCCGCGCAGCCAGCCGTTCCCGGCGAGCGACACCAGCAGCAGCGGGGCGCCGATCGCGGCCACCCGGAGCCACTGCTCCCCCGCCTCGGCGACGGGTCCCGCGCCGCCGGCGAGCGCCCGCGTCAGCGGCCCGGCCAGCAGCTGGAACAGGGCCAGCACCAGCAGACCGAGGCCGACCGCGAGCCAGGTCGCCTGCACGCCCTCCTCGACGGCGCCGGCCCGGTCACCGGCGCCGGCGCGGCGGGCTGCCCGTGCGGTGGTGCCGTACGCCAGGAAGTTCAGCAGCGCGGCCGCCCACGCCAGCAGACCACCCCCGACGGCGAGGCCACCGAGCGCAACCGTCCCGAGGTTTCCGACGACGGCGGTGTCGACCAGCAGGTACAGCGGCTCGGCCGCCAGCACGACCAGCGCCGGCGCCGCCAGGCCGAGGACCGACGGCGGGCGCGGTGCGGGCTCCGCCGGGTCGCGGTCGTCGCGGTGCGGTCCGGAGGACCGCGGTGTCACGGTGCGCACAGCTCCGTGCGGAGGGACTCGACGGTCTTCTCCCGGTCCAGGTACGAGGTGTAGCCGGCCGCCGCGCGGTGGCCGCCACCGCCGAGGGCCGCGGCGACCCGCGACACGTCGGTGGCCCCGCGGGAACGCAGCGACACCGACCACGACCCGTCGTCCTGGCCCTTGAGCACGCAGGCGACGTCGGCCTCGGCGGTGGAGCGGACGACGTCGACGAGCGCCTCGAGCTGTTCCCCGGGCAGCCCGTGCTCGGCCGCCTCGGCGGTGCTGGACCACGTCCAGACGAGGCCGGCGCCCACCTCCCGTTCGAGGACCGCGCGCCCGGCGACCACCGAGAGCAGCCCGAGCCAGCCGAAGGGGGCGGTGTCGAACAGCCGCCGGCTGATCGCGGCGTGGTCGATCCCCGTGGCGAGCAGGCGGGCGGCGAGCTCGTGCGTCTCCGGCCGGGTGCTGCCGAACCGGAACGATCCGGTGTCGGCGGCCAGCCCGGCGTAGAGGCAGGTGGCCAGCCGGGCGTCCAGGGTCACGCCCAGGCCGTCGAGCAGGTCGGCCACCAGGGTGACCGTGGCCGGGGCGGCCGGGTCCACCAGGCGGACCTGGCCGAAGCCGGGGTTGCTGGCGTGGTGGTCGACGACGACGGAGGTGCCCGCGCGGTCGAGCAGCGGGGCCAGCTCGCCGAGGCGCCCGGGTGAGGCCGCGTCGAGGCTGACGAAGACGTCCGGGGACGACGGGACGGCGCCGGCGGGCACCAGGCCCTCGGCGCCCGGGATCCACCCCAGCGAGGCGGGGAGGGTGAAGGGGCCGGGGAAGGTGGCGAGCACGCGGGCGCCGCGCCGGCGCAGCCCCTCGGCGAGCGCCAGGGTGCTGCCGAGGGCGTCGGCGTCGGGCTGGACGTGCCCGGAGAGCACCACCGTCGCCCGTCCGCGGGCCGCATCGGCGAGCACCGCGGCGGCCGAGCGCGTGGCGGTGACGAGGTCCTCGCCCGCGCCACCCCCGGGGAGCCGGGGGGTCACCCGGTCGGGTCGGGGTCGGCGACCCGGCCGCCCTGCCGCTCGGTGATGTCCCCGCCGCCCACCGGGTAACCCGGGCCGCCGTCGTCCGGCTCGTCCTCGACGATGCTCGACACCTCGCCGATCTGCCCGCGCTTGCCCCCCTGGGTCGGGTCGCCGGCGTCGGGGGCCGGCCGGCCACCCAGCTCGGAGCGGCCCTGGCCCTCGTCGGGCAGGTTCGGATCGGGGTCGTTCTCGCTCACAGCGTGCTCCTCGTCCGGGGCGTCAGGTCCTCGCCGCCGTCATCGGCGGGTCCGGCGGCGGTCGGGGCGTCCCCGCCGTCCTCATCGTCGTCCTCGTCCTCCGCGGGCCGCCGGTAGGGGTCGGCCTCGCCGGCGTAGCTGGCGCCCTCCCGGGCACGGGCCAGCTCCGCGTCGGCGTGCCGGGCGCGCTCGAGCGCCTGCTCCAGCTCCCGCGCCGTGTCCGGCACGATGTCGGCGACGAAGGTCAGCGACGGCACGAACTTGATGCCGGTCTGCCGGCCGACGGTGGACCGCAGCACCCCGGTGGCGCTCGTGAGCGCCTTCGCCGAGTCGGCGACCTGCGTCTCGTCGCCGTAGACGGTGTAGAACACCGTGGCCTCGCGGAGGTCGCTGGTCACCCGGGCGTCGGTGACGGTCACCATGCCCAGGCGGGGGTCCTTGATCTGCGACTCGATCGCGGCGGAGACGATCTGCCGGATGCGCACCGCCAGCTTGCGTGCACGGGCCGGATCGGCCATCGGGACCTCCTTGGGACTGCCAGGTCGCTGCCTGGGTGAGGCGTCACGGCCTCGTCGCAGGGGCCCGTCCCCGAGCCTGCAGGGGATGGGGGGCGGCGAGGTCCTTCAATCGGTGTCGCTGAACAGCTGCCGGTGGGTCGACAGCAGCGTCACCTCCGGCCGCTCCGCCAGCAACCGCTCGCAGGCGTCGAGGACGTCGGTGACCTGGCCGGCCTCCCCGGCGACGGTGGCGATCCCGATCTGCACCCGGCGGTGCAGGTCCTGGTCGCCGACCTCCGCCGCGGCGACGGCGAACCGCCGCCGCAGCTCGGCCACCACGGGCCGGACGACCGACCGCTTGCCCTTGAGCGAGTGGACGTCGCCCAGCAGCAGGTCGGCGGTGAGCGTGCCAGTGAACACGCTCACCGCCTCCCCTACCGCCAGCTTCTGGAACGGCTCCGCTGCAGGGACCCGGGTCGCGCGTGCGAGGCCCGGGGGGCAGCGGGGTCCTCTCAGTCGCGCGGCTTCTCGCGCAGCTCGAAGGTCTCGATCACGTCGTCGACCTTGATGTCGTTGAACGACCCCAGGCCGATACCGCACTCGTAGCCCTCGCGGACCTCGGTCGCGTCCTCCTTGAACCGGCGGAGCGACTCCACCGACAGGTTGTCGGCGATCACTGCACCGTCACGGATCAGGCGCGCCTTCGAGTTGCGCACGATCGTGCCGCTGCGGACCAGCGAACCGGCGACGTTGCCCACCTTCGGCACCCGGAAGACCTCGCGGACCTCCGCCGTGCCGAGCTGGACCTCCTCGTAGACCGGCTTGAGCATGCCCTTGAGCGCGGCCTCGATCTCGTCGATCGCCTGGTAGATGACCGTGTAGTACCGGACGTCCACCCCTTCGCGGTTGGCGAGCTCGGTGGCCTGGCCCTCGGCCCGGACGTTGAAGCCCAGGACGATGACGTCGTCGGCCAGCGCGAGGTCGATGTCGCTCTTGGTGATGCCGCCGACGCCGCGGTGGATGACCCGCAGCGAGATCTCGTCGTCGACCTCGATCTTCATCAGCGCCTCCTCGAGCGCCTCGACGGTGCCCGAGTTGTCGCCCTTGATGATCAGGTTGAGCTGGCGGTTCTCCTTGAGCGCCGCGTCGAGGTCCTCCAGGCTGATCCGCTTGCGCATCGAGGCGTTCTGCGCGTTGCGGATGCGGGCCTGGCGGCGGTCGGCGATCTGCCGGGCGACGCGGTCCTCGTCGACGACGAGGAAGGTGTCACCGGCACGCGGCACCGAGGTGAGGCCCACGACCTGCACGGGGCGGGCCGGCAGGGCCTCCCTCAGCTTGTTGCCGTGCTCGTCGAGCAGCGACCGGACGCGACCGTAGGCGTCGCCGGCCACGATCGAGTCGCCCTGGCGCAGCGTGCCGCGCTGGACGAGCACCGTGGCGACGGGGCCGCGGCCCTTGTCCAGCTTGCCCTCGATGACCACGCCCTGCGGGTCCTGCTCGGTGTTCGCGCGCAGGTCCAGCGAGGCGTCGGCGGTCAGGAGGATCGCCGCGAGCAGGTCGTCGATGCCCTGGCGGGTGATCGCCGAGACGTCGACGAACATCGTGTCGCCGCCGTACTCCTCGGCCACGAGGCCGTACTCGGTGAGCTGCTGGCGGATCTTGGCGGGGTTGGCCCCCTCCTTGTCCACCTTGTTCACCGCGACCACGATCGGCACCTCGGCGGCCTGGGCGTGGTTGAGCGCCTCGACCGTCTGCGGCATGACGCCGTCGTCGGCGGCGACGACCAGGACGACGATGTCGGTCACCTTCGCGCCTCGGGCACGCATCGCGGTGAACGACTCGTGACCCGGGGTGTCGATGAAGGTGATCGGGCGCTCCTCGCCCTCCAGTTCGGTGACGACCTGGTAGGCGCCGATGTGCTGGGTGATGCCACCGGCCTCGCGGGCCACGACGTTGGCGTCGCGGATCGCGTCCAGCAGCTTGGTCTTCCCGTGGTCGACGTGACCCATGACGGTGACGACCGGCGGACGGGCCGACCAGTCCTCCTCGTCGCCCTCCTGGTCACCGAAGGTGAGGTCGAAGGTCTCGAGGAGCTCGCGGTCCTCGTCCTCGGGGCTGACGACCTGGATGTTCCAGCCGATCTCGGCACCGAGCAGCTGGAGCGTCTCGTCGTTGACCGACTGGGTCGCGGTGACCATCTCGCCCAGGTGGAACAGGGCGGTGACCAGCGCGGCCGGCTGGGCGTTGATCCGCTCGGCCAGGTCGGTCAGCGAGGCGCCGCGGGGCAGCCGGACGGTCTGCCCGTTGCCGCGGGGCAGGCTGACGCCACCCATGCTCGGCGCCGCCATGGAGTCGAACTCCTGACGCCGCTGCTTCTTGCTCTTGCGCCCGCGGACCGGACCGCGGCCACCCGGACGCCCGAAGGCACCCGCCGTGCCCGCACCGGAGCCACCGCGCCCACGGCCGCGGCCACCGCCGCCACCGCGGAAACCACCGCCGGCCGGTGCACCGGCACCGCCGCCACCGGGGCGGAAGCCGCCGCCGGCACCGCCGGGACCACCCGGTCGGCCCCGACCGGCACCGCCGGGACCGCCCGGCCGGCCACCACCGGCAGGACGCGGCGGCATCATGCCCGGCGAGGGGCGCTGCGGCATCATGCCCGGGTTCGGGCGCGGACCGCCGGGACCGGCCGCCGGACGGGGACCACCGGCACCGGCGCCGGGACGCGGACCACCCGGGCCGGGGCGCGGACCGCCCGGACCCGGTGCCGGGCGGGGACCACCCGCACCGGGCGCGGGGCGGGGACCACCGGCCGGACCCGGCCGGGGGCCACCGGCGGCGGGGCCGGGGCGGGGCGTGCTGCTGAAGGGGTTGTTCCCCGGACGCGGCGCCGGCCGCGGGCCGGGACGCGGACCACCGGCAGCGCCGCCACCGGCCGCAGCCGGACGGGGCGCACCGGGGCGGGGCGCGGAGGGCTGCTGCGGCGGCGCCGCGGGAGCCTGGGCGGCCGGCGCCTGCGGAGCCGGGGCCTGGGCCGCCGGCGCCTGCGGGGCCGGCGCAGCGGGGCGCGGACCCGGACGGGGTCCGGGAGCGGCGGCCGGGCGGGCCGGGGCCTGCGGAGCCGAGGTCTGGGCGGCCGGGGCCTGCGGAGCGGCGGGGGCCCGGGGGGTCGCCTGCGGCGCCGGAGCGGCCGGCCGGGGGGCGGGCGCGCTCGGACGAGGGGTGGCCGCCCCGTCGTTGCCGCCGCCGGTGGCGGCGCCGAGCGCCTCACGCAGCCGCCGGGCCACAGGGGCCTCGACGGTGGAGGACGCGGACTTCACGAACTCGCCCTGCTCCTTGAGCTTGGCGAGCACGGTCTTGCTGTCGACACCGAACTCCTTGGCGAGTTCGTGTACGCGGGCTTTGCCTGGCACGGGTCTCCTCTTGGTGAGGCCGGCGGCTTGCCCGCTCGACCTCGTCGTTAGTGGCGCATGGTCATCGTGAGAACTTCACGGCTGAGTCATCCGACGGTGTCCTGTCGACGTGCGGACCGGCCTGGTGCCGGCCCGACTGGGTACTGCTCCCGCCCTCTCCCGGCCCGGCCCCGGCGGCCTCCGGGGAGGCACCCAGGACGTGGGCCCGGAGCGGACCGACCTCCACGGGGGCGCTGGTGCGCAGCGCCCGCGGGAAGGCCCGGCGTCGCTCCGCTGCGCGTAGGCACTCCGCCGTCGGGTGCAGCGAGGCACCGCGACCAGGGAGCCGCCGCCGCGGATCGGGAACCAGGTTCCCGGCCACGACGACGATGCGCAGCAGGTCGTCGACCGACGCGCGCTTCCGGCACCCCACACAGGTGCGGACCGGATTCGACGTTTCGGCCATCCGCAACTCTAGCGCGTGGCCGGTCCCCGTTGTTCCGCGCGGCGGGGAGCCGATCGCGAACCGCCCGCGGCGCCCTGCGACCGGGCCCCCGGGGCACCGCCGCGCGCCCCGCCCGGGTGCGGCGGGAGACCCGAGCGCAGCGGCGGGCGGCCCACTCCCGGTGAGGGGCTCGTGGCGTCCTCCTGGGCGTCGCTGCGGATGTCGATCCGGCAGCCGGTCAGCCGCGCGGCCAGGCGGGCGTTCTGCCCCTCCTTGCCGATCGCCAGCGACAGCTGGTAGTCGGGGACCACCACGCGGACCGCCTTGGCCTGCGGGTCGACCAGCTGGGCGCTGGACACCCGGGCCGGGCTGAGCGCGGAGGCGACGAACGACGCCGGGTCCTCCGACCAGTCCACGATGTCGATCTTCTCGCCGTGCAGCTCGCTCATGACGTTGCGCACCCGCTGGCCCATCGGGCCGATGCAGGCCCCCTTCGCGTTCAACCCCGGCACCGAGGTGCGGACCGCGATCTTGGACCGGTGCCCCGCTTCGCGGGCGACCGCGACGATCTCGACGCTGCCGTCGGCGATCTCGGGCACCTCGAGCGCGAACAGCTTGCGCACCAGGTTGGGGTGGGTGCGCGACACCGTGACCTGCGGCCCGCGGTAGGTGCGGGACACCGTCACGACGTAGGCCTTGATCCGGCTGCCGTGGGGGTAGGACTCACCCGGCACCTGCTCGGCGGAGGGCAGCACCGCCTCCACCTTGCCGATGTCGATCATCACGATGCCGCTGGCGTTGCGGCGCTGGTCGGCCTGGACGATGCCGCTGACGATGTCGCCTTCCTTGCCGGCGTACTCGCCGAAGGTCTGCTCGTGCTCGGCGTCGCGCAGCCGCTGGACGATGACCTGCTTGGCGGTGCTGGCGGCGATCCGGCCGAAGTCCGAGGGGGTGTCGTCCCACTCGCGCACGACCTCCCCGTCGGGGCCGATCTCCTGCGCGAGCACCGCCACCTCGCCGCTCTTGCGGTCGACGTGCACCCGCACGTGCTTGGCCGCGCCGTCGGCGTGCCGGTAGGCGGTGACCAGGGCGGTCTCGAGCGCCTCGATGACCGTGTCGACCGGGATGCCCTTCTCCCGCTCCACCGCCTTGAGCGCGGTGACGTCGATGTTCACTTGTCTCCTCCGTCGTCGTCCGCGAGCGCGGCCTGGTCCAGGTCGTCGTGCTCGGCGGCGTCGTGCTCCGCGGCGTCGTCGTCCGCGGTGTCGTCCGTGCTCCCGTCGAGGTCGTCGGCCCGGCCGAACTCCACCTGCACCCGCCCGGCCCCGAGCTCGGCCCAGGGCACCCGGCGCGGCTGCGGGGGGCGCTTCTTCGCGCCCGGCTTGCCCTTCGCCTCGACGGCCAGGGTCACGCCCTCCTCGTCGACCGCGGTGATCCGCCCGGTGAGCTGCTCGGTGGCCCCGGCGGGGCCCGCGGCCACCACGACCAACCGCCCGGTGTTCCGGCGCCAGTGGCGCGGCTCGGTGAGCGGCCGGTCGACCCCCGGGCTGGTCACCTCGAGCACGTACGGCGTCCGGCCCATGCCGTCGTCGTTGCGGTCCAGCACGTCGGACACCGCACGGCTGACCTCGGCGATGTCATCCAGGGTGATCCCCGCGTCGCGGTCGACGACCACGCGCACGACGCTGCGCCGGCCGGCGGGGGTGACGACGAGCTCCTCCAGGTCGTACCCCGCATCGGTGACGACCGGCCGGATCCAGCCGGTGAGCCGCTCGGTGGCGGGGTCGCTCCGCTGGGTTCCGCGAGAGGCGGACACGCTGGCCTCCTCAGGCTGGTCGGCGGCACGGTGCCGTGCGCGCAGTTCTGCGGCCCGGCGCCGCGGACCTGGGTCGCTGGCCGGGCCCGGTGTCGAGGGGAAGTGCTCAGGCTACCGCCCGTCCCGGCGCCCCGGCCCGGCGCGGGGTGGCGGCCGGACCCGGCGGAGCGCGCGCCGTCCCCCACCCGGGAGCCGGCATGCGGCAGACGTCACGGCGACGCGGCACGCCCGCCCGCGCGGACGACCGGCTGCCGGCGCCACCGGCTGCGAGGATGGGGGTGATGTCTCCCACCCCCCGTCCCGGCCGGCGGACGTTCACCCGCCGGACCCTGCTGGTGGCCTGCGCCGCCGGTCTCGCCGCCGCGGCCGCCGGGTGCACCTCTTCCCCGCCCGTGGAGGAGCGCGACACCGTGACCAGCGCGCAGGCCGACGAGCTGGCCGCGCAGGTCGCCGTCCAGGAGGCCCTGGTCGAGGCCTACGAGACCGCCTTCCAGGCCGACCCCGCGCTCGCCGCGGCGGCGGGCGCCCTCGCCGACCAGGCGGGCGAGCAGCTCGACCGGCTGCGCGCGGCCGCTTCCGGCAGCAGCCCGTCGGCTGCTCCCCCGGCGGACGCGCCCCCGCCCGGGGCAGGCCAGGCCTGGCTGCGCGCGCAGGTCGCCGCCGCGGCGACCTCCCACGCCGCCGCCGCCCTGGGGCAGACCGGCGCCCGGGCGGCCCTCCTGGGGTCCATCGCCGCGGGCCTACGCGGCCACGAGGCGCGACTGGCGTGACGGAGGACTGCCATGGCTGACGACGAGACGACCGGCACCTCCGCCGAGGACGCCGCCCTGAACACCGCGCTGGCCGCCGAGCACGCCGCCGTGTGGGGGTACGGCGCGGTCGGTGCGGCGCTCGGCGCGGAGGGGCGCGCCGCCGCCGCAGCCGCCGAGGCCGGCCACCGCGGTGTCCGTGACCGGCTGATCACGCTGCTCGACGGGCGCGGCGCCGAGCCGGTGCTCCCCGAGGCCGGCTACGCGCTGCCCTTCCCGGTGCTCTCGCCGGTGGACGCCGCCGCCCTCGCCGTCGTCCTGGAGGAGGGCGTCACCGCCGCCTGGGTGCGGGTCATGGACCAGGCGGCGGAGCGGACCACGCGGGCGCTGGCGGTGGAGGTGCTGGGCCCCGCCGAGGTGCGGGCCGTGGGCTGGCGGGAAGCCGCGGGACGCACGCCGGTCACGAGCGCCCTGCCGGGACTCCCCGCGACGTGACCGCGGGGCGTCAGCCCAGGTTGCCGAGGAACGCGTCGGTGACGGCGACGGCGGCGCTGCTGGACTGCCCCGCCTCCACGAGGGTCGCGAACGCGATGTCGCCCTGGGGGCCGCCCAGCTGGTAACCCGTGAACCAGCCGTGCGACTCGGGCGGGCTGGCCGTGCCGAACTCGGCGGTTCCCGTCTTCCCGTAGACCTCGCCCCGGTCGGCCAGCGCCTCGGCGGTGCCCGACAGGACGACCTGCCGCATCATCGGCCGCAGGGCGTCGAGGACCCCGGCCGCCGGTCCGGCCGGCACCGGCCCCGCCGCCTCGGCCCCCAGGACCTCCACCGGCGCGACCGGGGTGCCCCCGGCGATGCCGGCGGTGACCAGCGCCAGCTGGGCGGGGCTCATCAAGACCTCGCCCTGCCCGATCGCGTTCGCCGCCTTGGTCGTCCCGGTGCTGTCGCGCGGCACGCTGCCCCCGAAGACGTCGACGGGCAGCTCCCAGTCGGTACCGACGCCGTAGGCCGCCGCCGCGTCGGCGAGGGCCTCGTCCGGGAGCTCGAGGGCCTGCTGGATGAACGTGGTGTTGCAGGACTCCGCGAACGCCTCGGTGAAGGGGACGGTGCCGAGGTCGAACTGGTCCTGGTTCTCGAACTCGCGCCCCTCGACGACCGTCGTCGCCGGGCAGGGCACCGGCGTCTGCGGGGTGAGGCCGCCGTCGCCCAGCAGCGCGGTCGCGGTCACGGTCTTCATGCTCGACCCGGGCGGGAACTGCCCGGTGAGCGCGTTGGCCGGGTTGGCCGCCTCGTTGGAGGCGACGGCCAGGATCTCCCCCGACCCGGGGCGCACGACGACGAGGTGGGTGGCCAGCGGCTGGGTGGCGACGGCGGCCTCGGCGGCGGTCTGGATCGCGGGCACCAGCGGGGTCTGCACCGGCTCGCCGGCGACGGGGGGCACCGCGGCGATCTCGCGGCCGGCGTCTCCGGTCGACTCGTCCGTGCTGGCCACCGTGACGGTGAAGCCCGCGGTCCCGCTCAGCTGCTCCTGGTAGGCGCGCTGCAGGCCGGAGAGCCCGAGCTGGTCACCGGTGGCATAGCGCGCCTTCCCGTCGACCGCCGTCTCCTCCAGGAGCTCCGCCGTCGCCGGGCCGACCCGGCCGAGGAGCGCGACGGCGAACCGGGGCGAGGGGGCGAGCAGCCGGGTGTCGGTCGGGAATACGGCACCGGGCAGGTCGAACACCTGGGCGCGGATCTGCTCGAACTGCGGCCGGCGGAGGTCGATGACCGGCACGAACTGCCCCTCGGGTGCGGCCTGGACGTCGGCGACGATCTCCTCGGCGGCGATCCCCGTCGCGGCCGACAGCGCCGCCGCCAGCGCCGGCAGGTCGGTGACCTGGGCGGGGTCGACACCGACCCGGACGACCTCGGTCGGGGTGAACAGCGGGGCGCCGGAGGCGTCGGTGATCGGCGCCCGCTCCGGCAGCTGCCGGTCCAGCACCAGGCGCTGCCCCTCCCCCAGCTCCGGGTGGACGAGGTCCGGCTCGGCGACCACCTCCCACGCCTCGTCCCCCTCGCGCAGGCGCAAGGTGCCCTGGTAGGTCCACTCGGGCGCGGCCTCCAGGTCCCACGTCGCGGTCCAGCCGACGGTGGCGACGTCGTCCTCGACGGCCACCTCGCCGACCTCCGCGGCCAGCTCCGCCCCGGGCAGGTCGCCGGCCGTCTGCTCGAGCAGCGCGGTCGCGGCGGCGGGGTCGGTGGTCGCGCCGGCCGCGGCGGCGAGGTCACCGGCCGACCAGTCGTCGAGGAAGGCCTCCGCGGCCGCCCGCACGTCGTCCTCGCTGCCCGAGCACCCGGCCAGCACGGGCGCGGCCAGCAGGATCGGGATCACCAGGGCCGAGGTGGGGCGGTTGCGCACCGGCACAGGTTCTCAGATGTAGGGCCCCGCCCCCCTCGCGGCTCGCTGCGCTCGGCGGGAGCCTCCGGACGGGGCCGTCAGAACAGGACGCTGGCGTACTCGCCGACCTCGCGGAAACCCACCCGGCGGTAGGAGGCGCGGGCCCGCGTGTTGTAGTCGTTGACGTACAGGCTCACGACGGGGGCGATCACCGCGCGGGCGTACTCGACGACCGCCGCGGTGCACGCGGTGCCGATCCCCCGCCCGCGCAGCGACGGCGCCACCCACACGCCCTGGACCTGGCAGGCCGCCCGGCAGACCGCGCCGATCTCCGCCTTGAACAGCACGCGCCCGTCCTCGATCCAGGCCAGCGACTGACCGGCCCGGACCAGCTCGTCGACCCGTGCGCGGTACCCCGCGCCGCCGTCGACCCGGAGCGGGCTGACGCCCACCTCCTCGGTGAACATCGCCACGGCGGCCGGGAGCAGGACGTCGAGCTCGTCGGTGCGCACGGGCCGGACCCGCGGCTCGGGGGCGACGGCGGGCGGCCCGTCGATCGCCAGCAGCGGCTGCCGGGGCCGGTGGTCGCGGGCCGGGCCCCAGGCCGGGGCCAGCAGGTCCCACAGCGGCGCCACGGCGGCGGAGGGGCCCACGATGGTGGAGCAGCGGCGCCCGGCCCGGCGGGCCCGTTCGGCGAAGGCGACGGCGGCGGCGCGCTCGCTGCCGGGCAGGGCGAACGGGATCAGGTTCGCGCCGGCGAGGCAGATGGCGTCGAGCTCGCGACCGCTGCCGATGCCCCAGAGCGGTGCCCCCAGGGTGAGCGCGGCGGTGCCCGCCGCCTCCACCCGGCCGGCGATCACGCACGCCGCGACCGGGTCCGTGGCCAGCAGCCGGTGCACGGCCGGCTCGTCGGCCTCGTCCAGGACGCGGGCGGCAGGCGTACGGAGCACGGGTCAGCTGACGGTGACGACCGGCGGCCCGGAGGGCTCGCCGGCGGCGACCTGCTCACCGGCGATCCGCATGGCCTCCTCGATCAGCGTCTCGACGATCTGGGACTCGGGCACGGTCTTGATCACCTCGCCCTTGACGAAGATCTGCCCCTTGCCGTTGCCCGAGGCGACGCCCAGGTCGGCCTCGCGGGCCTCCCCCGGCCCGTTGACCACGCACCCCATGACGGCGACGCGCAGCGGCACCTCCATGCCCTCCAGACCGGCAGTGACCTCGTTGGCGAGCCTGTAGACGTCGACCTGGGCGCGCCCGCACGACGGGCAGCTGACGATCTCCAGGCCGCGCTGCTTGAGGTTTAGCGACTCCAGGATCTGGTTGCCGACCTTGACCTCCTCGGCCGGCGGGGCCGAGAGGGAGACGCGGATGGTGTCGCCGATGCCCTTGCTGAGCAGGGCGCCGAAGGCGACGGCGGACTTGATGGTGCCCTGGAACGCGGGGCCGGCCTCGGTGACCCCGAGGTGCAGCGGGTAGTCGCACTGCGCGGCGAGCAGCTCGTAGGCCCGCACCATGACCACCGGGTCGTTGTGCTTGACCGAGATCTTGATGTCGCGGAAGTCGTGCTCCTCGAACAGGGAGCACTCCCACAGCGCCGACTCGACCAGCGCCTCCGGCGTCGCCCTGCCGTACTTGGCGAGAAGCCGCTTGTCCAGCGAGCCGGCGTTGACGCCGATGCGGATCGGGATGCCGGCGCCCTTGGCCGCCCTCGCGATCTCGCCGACCTTGTCGTCGAACTTCTTGATGTTGCCGGGATTCACGCGGACGGCCGCGCAACCGGCGTCGATCGCGGCGAACACGTACCGCGGCTGGAAGTGGATGTCGGCGATCACCGGGATCTGCGACTTCTTGGCGATGATCGGCAGCGCCTCGGCGTCGTCGGTGTCGGGCACCGCCACCCGCACGATCTGGCAGCCCGAGGCGGTGAGCTCGGCGATCTGCTGGAGCGTGGCGTTGATGTCGGCGGTCTTGGTCGTCGTCATCGACTGGACGCTGACGGGGAAGTCGCTGCCGACGCCGACGCCGCCGACGTCCAGCTGCCGGGTCTTGCGGCGCGGGGCCAGCACGGGCGGAGGAGCAGCGGGCATGCCGAGGCCGACGGGGATCGCCATGGGCCCAGTATCCCCCGCCGGGGCGTCGGCGCCGGTGGAGCCGCTGTGAGCTGCGTCCGCTCCGGGCCCCGCCCGGTCCGGAGCCCCGCCGCCGGCCGGCCCGACGGGGAGGACGGCGCCCCCTCAGCCGGCCAGCGTGACCGGGTTGACGACGTCGGCGATGAGGAGCAGCAGCGACAGCCCGAGGAAGAGCCCGGCGACGGCGTAGGCCACCGGCATGAGCCGCGCGATGTCGAACGGCCCGGGATCGGGCCGCCCGCGCAGCCGGGCGACCGTCGCGCGCGCCTTCTCGTACAGCGCGCCGGCGACGTGACCGCCGTCGAGGGGGTAGATCGGGAGCAGGTTGAACAGGAACAGCACCAGGTTCAGCCCGGCCAGGAGCTGGACGAAGTAGCCGATCTTCTGCACCGGGGTGAGCTGCTCGAGGGCGAAGACCTCCCCGGAGATGCGGCTGACGCCGACCACGCCGATCGGGCCGAGCGGGTCGCGCTCCTCGCCGAGGAACGTGGCCCGGAACAGCTGCGGGATCCGTTCGGGGATCTCCACCAGCCGGTCCACCGACCGCACCAGGATGTCCCCGAAGTGACCGGGGACCTCGGTCACCGACTGGCGCACCTCGCGCTGGAGCGGACTGATGCCGACGAAACCGACGACCTGCGTGGCCTCGCCCTCCTCGTCGGCGTAGACCACGTTCTCGATCGGGGTGACGGTGAGGTCGACCCGCTCCCCCTCGCGCTCGACGGTGAACACGACCGGCTCGTCGGCGCTGGCGCGGATCGCGTCCTGCACCTGCTGCCAGCCCACGTCGGTCTCCTGCGGCACCGGCTCGCCGTCGAGCGCCAGCACCGTGTCGCCGGGCTGCAGCCCGGCCCGGGCAGCGGGACTGCGCGCCGGCAGCGCGCAGCCCGCGGCACCCGCCTCGCACAACTCCCCCTCGGGAGTGATGGGGACCGAGCAGGGGTCCTCCGCGCCGGCGCTGGCGGCACCCGCGGGCAGGACGCACTCGGGCACCTCGCGGATCGTCGTGGTGATCTCCGGGATGCCGAAGCCCATCAGCACCACCGCGAAGAAGACGACGGCGAGCACGAGGTTGTGGAACGGCCCCGCGAACATGACGATGACCCGCTGCCACCAGGGCTTCTTGTAGAACACGCGGTCGCCGTCGCTGGGCAGGACGTCGTTGAGCGCCTGCCCGCGCACCTCGGCGATGAAGCTGCGCATGCGCGTGGCGCGCTTGCTCTCGTTCTCCTCGGCCGGCGGGATCATGCCGACGATGCGGATGTAGCCGCCGAGCGGGACGGCCTTGATGCCGTACTCGGTCTCGCCGCGGCGCCGGGAGAAGACGGTCGGCCCGAAGCCCACCATGAACTGCGGTACGCGCATGCCGAACTTCCGCGCCCACCAGAAGTGCCCCGCCTCGTGGAAGGCGATGGAGAACATGAGGCCGAGGGCGAAGAGGACGATCCCCAGGACCGTCAGCAGGAATCCGCTCAGCTCAGCCTCCGGCGATGACCCCCCGGGCGTGCTCCCGGGCCCACTTCTCCGCCGCCAGCACGTCCTCGACGCAGGTGGGGGCGCCGAGGTCCGGCGCGGCGTCGAGGGTACGCGCGACGAGCTGGACGATCCCTGGGAACGACAGCCGACCCGCCGTGAACGCGGCCACCGCCTCCTCGTTCGCGGCGTTGTACATGGCGGGCACCGCGCCACCCGCCTCGCCGGCGGCGCGGGCGAGCCGTACGGCCGGGAACGCCTCGTCGTCGAGCGGCAGGAACTCCCAGGTGCTCGCGGTCGACCAGTCCAGCGCGGGCTGCACGTCCGGCAGCCGCTCGGGCCAGGCGAGGCCCAGGGCGATCGGCAACCGCATGTCCGGCGGGCTGGCCTGGGCGATCGTCGCGCCGTCGGCGAAGGTGACCATCGAGTGCACGATCGACTGCGGGTGCACGACGACGTCGATGTCGGCGTACGGGACGCCGAACAGCAGGTGGGCCTCGATGAGCTCGAGGCCCTTGTTCACCAGCGTGGCCGAGTTGATGGTGACGACGGGGCCCATGGCCCAGGTCGGGTGGGCCAGCGCCTGCTCGACGGTCACCTCCGCCAGCTCGGCGGCGGTGCGCCCGCGGAACGGCCCCCCGCTGGCCGTCAGCACCAGCCGGGCGACCTCGTCCCGGGAACCGCCGCGCAGGCACTGGGCGAGGGCGGAGTGCTCGGAGTCCACCGGCACCAGCTGGCCCGGTGCCGCGGCGGCGAGCACCAGATCGCCGCCGGCGACCAGCGACTCCTTGTTGGCCAGCGCGACGGTGCGCCCGGCCCGCAGCGCCGACAGCGTCGGCCCCAGCCCGATCGATCCGGTGATCCCGTTGAGGACGACGTCGGCCGGGCGGGCGGCCAGCTCCTCGGCGGACCGCGGGCCGGCCAGGATCTCGGGCAGCGCGAACTCCCCCTTGGCCCAGCCGCGTTGCTGGGCCGCGGCGTAGAAGGCCAGCTGCAGGTCCTGCGCGGCGGTGGCGCGCGCGACGGCGACCGTGCGCACGCGGAGGGCCAGCGCCTGCTCCGCCAGCAGGGCGACGTCGCCACCCCCGGCGGCCAGGCCGGTGATGCGCAGACGCCCGGGGTTCTGGGCGGCGACCGCCAGCGCCTGCCGGCCGATGGACCCGGTGGATCCCAGGACGGTGACCTCGCGCGGCTCGCTCATGCGGGCATCCTGCCAAGCGTCTCGCCGACGGCCGCGCCCGCGCAGGCGCCACCGCCCGACCTCCGGCAAGCACACAACTCGCCATTCGTCCGACCGATCTCGAACAGATTCGGATGCGGGCGGGACATCGCGACTCGCACGACTGGCGGGGATCGACGAGCCCGAGCGATCTGGACGGCGTGTCGTCGTCGATCGACTACATCTGACCCCACCCCGTGCCGATGCTCACGCGACGGCTCGGGAGTCCGGGCCCTGACCAACGGAGCTCTCCATGTCGCACCGCACCACCACGCGCGCCGCCGCCACCACGGGCCTCGCCGTCGCCACCGTCTCCCTCGGCGTGGCCTTCGCGCCGAGCGCCCTGGCCGCCGGTCTCACCACCGCCCCGACCGGCCCGGCCAGCGTGGTCGCCGGCCAGGCGTTCACCGTCTCGGGCTCCGGTTGCGTCGCCGAGGCCGACCTGGACTACCCGGACTACGAGGCGGGCGTGCTGGTCGTCACCGACATGGCCGAGCCCGAGGACCCCGAGGCGGTCATCGTCCTGGCCGACCCCAGCGACGCGGGCGACTGGACGGCCGAGGTCGTCTTCCCGGCCGGCACCCCGGCCGGTGCCCATGAGGTCTACGCGGCCTGCGCCACCACCTACACCGGTCTTCCCGTGGCGTACCCGGCCCTCGCCGTCACCGTCACGGCCCCGGGCACCACCACCCCGACGCCGGACGCTCCGGAGGACACCCCTGCCCCCGAGGCCCCCAAGTCCCCGGAGAGCGACGCCCCGGCTCCCAGCGCCATCCGCGGCGAGTCGGCCAACACCCCCGGTGTCGCTGCCCAGACCACGGGTGCCACCACGGAGGCCGCCGTCCTGGGCAAGGAGGTCGTGAAGGTCTACAAGGGCTTCAAGCCCTTCGAGAGGGTCACGCTGACCATGCACTCGACCCCCACGGTGATCGGCACCTTCGACGCGGACGCCGAAGGCGTCGTCACCGCGCGGTTCACGCTCCCGGCGGGCACCGCCGAGGGCGCCCACACCCTCGTCTACGTGGGCGACCAGGGCACCTACTTCCAGGAGTCCCTGCAGGTGGCCGCCGCCAGCAGCAGCACCGGCGACCTGGCCTACACCGGTGCCAGCATCGGCCTGCCGCTCGCGCTCGGCGCCGGCCTGCTCGCCGCCGGTGGCGGCGCCCTGGTGGTCTCCCGCCGCCGCTCGGGGGCCTCGCAGGCCTGAGCATGACCTCCTCGCACGCGCCGGACGCCGGCCAGGGCTGCCCTGGCCGGGGTCCGGGGGGTTCCAGGCCGCCCACCCGGCGTGGGCGGCCGCTGCT
>NZ_JBJGZZ010000027.1:0-9002 GCF_054050775.1 Blastococcus sp. SYSU DS0533
CCGCCGGTGGCACCACGCAGATCGCGGAGAACATCGCCGGGGTCTCCACCGCCGCGGACTCCACCACCCAGGCGCTGACCCAGACCCGCACCGCGGTCGACGAGCTGTCCCGGATGGCCGCCGACCTCCGCACCGCGGTGGGCCGCTTCACCTACTGACGCACCCCTCGTGCACCCCGAGGCGGGGGCGCCCGACCACAACGGTCGAGCGCCCCCGCCATTTTTCCGCACGCCGGTCGACATGTCGGTCGACGAGACAATGGTCGTGCGCCGATTTGCCACCGGGCCCGCGACACGCACTTCCTCAGCGCTAAGGAATCGCGGTGGCAAGACACGATCCTCGTGCACCAGCACCATTCCGGAAAGCACGGGCACACCCGCTCGAGAACGGGGAACACCGCATGTCCGCACCACGGCTCTGGTATCGCGATCGCGGGATCGGAACACGAATCTTCGCGGTGAGCGCCGCCCTCCTCATGGGGATCCTGGCCGCCACGGTCACCGGCATCAACGGCACCCAGCGGGTCGCCGAGCTGCACGCCGAGGCCCGGGACGCCGTCGCCGCCCAGCGGGCCGTGGAAGCGGCCCGCTATGACCTCCTGTGGGCCGCGAACTGGCAGAACATCACCGCCTGGAAGGCCCGGGTGGAGGGCGGGGCGACCGCCGCCGCGCCCGACGGCGACAACGTGGCCGCCTACCGCGACGGCGCCGCCGGCTTCGAGGGGCTCTTCGAGATCGACCGCAGCCTCCTCGACGCCGACGCGCGGGCGAGCCTCGACGTCATCCAGCAGAACTGGACCGTCATGAGCGACTACAACGAGCAGATCTTCCAGCTGTGGGCGCAGGGCCGGCTCGATGAGGGCGACGCGCTCTCCACCGGCGAGAAGTGGGACGTCTTCTACGTCCTCGACCAGGCCATGGTCGAGCTCGTGGAGTCGGTCGACGCCCGTGTCGCCGTCACCGAGGCGGCCGTCGCCGACGCCCGCAGCGAAACCCGCCTGGTGTCGGTGCTCGTCGCGCTCGGCGCGGCCCTGCTGGGCGCCGGCCTCGCCTTCCTGGTCTCCCGGGGCATCGTCCGCGGCATCCGCGAGGTCCAGGGCGCGCTGCAGCGGCTCGCGGACAACGACCTGACCGTCCGCCTGCCGGTCCGCGGGCGGGACGAGGTGGGCCAGATGGCCGAGGCGCTGAACACCGCGGCGGGCGGGATGGCCGAGACCGTGTCGCAGATCGTCGGGTCGGCCGGCGCCGTGGCATCGTCGGCGGAGGAGCTGAGCGCGTCGTCGGCGCAGATCGCGTCGTCGGCGGAGGAGACCAGCGCCCAGTCGGGTGTCGTGTCCTCGGCGGCCGAGGAGGTGTCCCGCAGCGTCGCGACCGTGGCGGCCGGTGCGGAGCAGATGGGTGCCTCGATCCGGGAGATCGCCAGCAACGCGGCGGAGGCCAGCGAGGTGGCGGCGCGTGCGGTGACGGCGGCGGAGACGACGACGGCGACGGTGGCCAAGCTGGGGGAGTCCTCGGCGGAGATCGGCAACGTGGTCAAGGTGATCACCTCGATCGCGGAGCAGACGAACCTGCTGGCGCTGAACGCCACGATCGAGGCGGCCCGCGCGGGAGAGGCCGGGAAGGGCTTCGCCGTGGTGGCCAACGAGGTCAAGGAGCTGGCCCAGGAGACGGCGAAGGCGACCGAGGACATCGCCAAGCGCGTCCAGGCCATCCAGGGCGACACGACGGCGGCGGTGGCCGCGATCGAGGAGATCAGCACGATCGTCGCGCAGATCTCGGACCGGCAGACCACCATCGCCTCCGCGGTGGAGGAGCAGACGGCGACCACCAACGAGATGTCGCGGTCGGTGCAGGAGGCCGCGGGTGGCACCACGCAGATCGCGGAGAACATCACGAGCGTCTCCACGGCGGCCGGTACGACGACCCAGGCGCTGAGCCAGACCCGCAGCGCGGTCGACGAGCTGTCCCGGATGGCCGCCGACCTCCGCACCACGGTGGGCCGCTTCAGCTACTGAGCCTCCCGCGCGACGTCGGGCGCCGGTGGTGGCAGGCCTCGTACCGCCACCGGCGCCCGCCGTTCCCGGAGCCGTCGACGAACAGTCGAGTCGACATTCCTGGACGGGGTGACCGAACAATTTCTGCGTGGTCTGCGACACGTGCCCCGGAATTGCCCGGGTCCGGCTAGGCAGCCCCATTCTTGCGTCGTCCACCGCGGAATCCATCCGGGGTCATCGATGCAGGAGAAAGCAATGACCGCCACCGCCCTCCCCGCCCGCCGCAGGCGATCCGGGTCATGGTTCGCCGATCGCCCGCTGGGGGTGCGCATCGGCGCCGTGGTCGCGCTGCTCCTCGTCGTCCTGGTGGGGGCCAACGCCCTCGCCATCTCCCGCATGGCCGAGATGAGCGCCGACCAGGAGCGGATCTACGAGGAGAACCTCAAGCCGCTCAACGCCCTCTCCGAGGTGCAGCGCGCCCACGCCGCCCACCGCGCCCGCACCCTGGAGTACGCCGTCTCCAGCCCGGAGCGACGCGTCGAGCTCATCGGCGAGATGGAGGAGAAGAACGCCGACCTGCAGGCGGGCATGGACGCGTACGAGGCCTTCGTCGTCGCCCCGGAGAGCATGGAGGCATTCGCCGAGACGCGGGCAGAGTTCCTCGAGCTCCTCACCACGCAGCTGTTCCCGGCGGCGGACCGCGGTGACCTCGCCGGCTTCGCCCGTGTGCAGTCCGAGCAGTTGCAGCCCCTGCTGCAGATCATGGCCGACGAGCTGGAAGCCGAGGGGGTCGCGCAGGCGGAGCAGGCCGCTGCCCGCAACGCCGAGGCGTCGGAGGACGCCACCTCGGCGACGCAGGTGCTGCTGGTCGCGTCGACGCTGGCCGCGCTGGCCGCCGTGGGGCTCACGGTGGTCGTCGTCCGCCGGATCACCCGGTCGGTCCGGTCGGTGCAGGAGGTGGCGGAGGCCATGGCGGCCGGCGACCTGACGAAGGCGACCGGGATCGACTCCCGCGACGAGGTGGGCCGCATGGCCGCCGCGCTGGACTCGGCGCAGCACAACCTCCGCGAGGTGCTCTCCTCCGTCGTCGCCTCGGCGGACGCGGTGGCGGCGAGCTCCGAGGAGCTGTCGGCCAGCTCCGCGCAGATCTCGTCCTCGGCGCAGGAGACCTCGGCGCAGTCCGGCGTCGTGGCCGGTGCGGCCGACGAGGTGTCCCGCAACGTGCAGACCGTCGCGGCCGGCGCCGAGCAGATGGGTGCCTCGATCCGGGAGATCGCCAGCAACGCGGCGGAGGCGAGCGAGGTGGCGGCGCGTGCGGTGACGGCGGCTGGGACGACGACGGCGACGGTGGCGAAGCTGGGGGAGTCCTCGGCGGAGATCGGCAACGTGGTCAAGGTGATCACCTCGATCGCGGAGCAGACGAACCTGCTGGCGCTGAACGCCACGATCGAGGCGGCGCGGGCCGGTGAGGCCGGGAAGGGCTTCGCGGTGGTGGCCAACGAGGTCAAGGAGCTGGCGCAGGAGACGGCGAAGGCGACCGAGGACATCGCCAAGCGCGTCCTGGCGATCCAGGGTGACACCACTGCCGCCGTGACGGCGATCGAGGAGATCTCCCAGATCGTCGCGCAGATCTCGGACCGGCAGACCACCATCGCTTCCGCGGTGGAGGAGCAGACCGCGACCACCAACGAGATGTCCCGCTCGGTGCAGGAAGCCGCCGACGGCACCGGGCAGATCGCGACGAACATCGCGAACGTCTCCGGTGCGGCCGACAGCACGACCCAGGCGCTGGGGCAGACCCGCGCGGCGGTCGACGAGCTGTCGCGGATGGCCGCCGACCTGCGCACCACCGTCGGGCGGTTCACCTACTGACCTGACGCGGACTTCCTCCGGCACGGGCCGGGTGGTGATTCCTCTCCCGGTCGCCACCCGGCCCGAGTCCTCCCGCGAGCGGGGAGGAACGCACTCCCTTGCCCCGCCATTCTGGTGCAGGAATGGTCATGTCGACACCGGAGATGCGGCCATCGGACATCCTGGACCATTCCGGCGACACGCGAGGACTCCGGATCGATCGCGGGCGGAATTGCTGGATCCTTGGCCGCGGTACACATCGGCCGCCATTCGGCGGCCGAGTTCTCGCCGACGCGCCGATGACGCCGCGAATGCCCATCACATCGATCCTTGGAGCACCTGTGAACGCCGCACCCCGGACCGGCCGGCACTGGTTCGCCGACCGTCCGATCGCCGTCAAGCTCGCTGCCGTGGTGGCGACGATGGCCCTCGTCTCGTTCGTCATCGCGTTCGTCGCCGTCCAGGGAGCGCACGACCTACGGGACGGCGAGCACCGCCTGTACACCGAGAACGTCGAGCCCATGGACACCCTCGGGGCGATCCAGCGCAGCTTCCAGGGCGACCGCGTCCGGATCATCTCCTACAACGTCGCCGATGCCGAGACCCGCGCCTTCCTCCGGGAGAACCTGGCAGAGCGGCAGGCGGAGCTGCAGGCACTGCTCGACCAGTACGAAGGCAAGCAGGCGGACGACGCCGCATGGACGGCGGTCACCGGAGCGCTCACCGCGTACTACGGCAAGGCTGCCGAGCAGATGGACGCCATCGACGCCGGTTCGGCCACCTACTACGGGTTCAACGAGGAGAAGCCGCTGGCCTCCGCCGTCATGGACCCGTACGCCACCGAGAGCGAGGCGCAGGCCGCTGCGGCGGCGGACGAGGCGGCGGCCGGTGAGGAGCGCGCCGCCGACGTCGTGCTGCACATCCTGCTCACGCTGCTGGTCGGGCTCCTCGTGGCCTGTGCGCTGGCCGTCCTCGTCGTCCGGATGCTCACCCGCACGGTCCGATCGGTGCAGCGATCGGTGGACGCGCTCGCCCAGGGTGACCTGACGGTCATGCCCGAGATCACCACGGCCGACGAGCTCGGCCGGATGGCCGCTTCCCTCGGGGCGGCGCAGCGGAGCCTGCGCGAGGTGCTCGCGGGCGTCGGCGCCTCGGCGGATGCGGTGGCGGCGAGCTCGGAGGAGCTGAGCGCCAGCTCGGCGCAGATCTCGGCGGGTGCGGAGGAGACCTCGGCGCAGTCGGGTGTGGTGTCCGGTGCCGCGGAGGAGGTCAGCCGGAGCGTGCAGACGGTGGCCGCGGGTGCCGAGCAGATGGGTGCCTCGATCCGGGAGATCGCGACCAATGCCGCGGAGGCCAGCGAGGTGGCGGCGCGTGCGGTGACGGCGGCGGAGACCACGACGGCGACGGTGGCGAAGCTGGGGGAGTCCTCGGCGGAGATCGGCAACGTGGTCAAGGTGATCACCTCGATCGCGGAGCAGACGAACCTGCTGGCGCTGAACGCCACCATCGAGGCCGCGCGGGCCGGTGAGGCCGGGAAGGGCTTCGCGGTGGTGGCCAACGAGGTCAAGGAGCTGGCGCAGGAGACGGCGAAGGCGACCGAGGACATCGCCAAGCGCGTCCAGGCGATCCAGGGCGACACGACGGCGGCGGTGGCCGCGATCGGGGAGATCTCCCAGATCGTCGCGCAGATCTCGGACCGGCAGACCACCATCGCTTCCGCGGTGGAGGAGCAGACGGCGACCACCAACGAGATGAGCCGGTCGGTGCAGGAGGCCGCCGGTGGCACCACGCAGATCGCGGAGAACATCGCCGGGGTCTCCACCGCCGCGGACTCCACCACCCAGGCGCTGACCCAGACCCGCACCGCGGTCGACGAGCTGTCCCGGATGGCCGCCGACCTGCGCACCACCGTCGGCAACTTCAAGTACTGACGGCACCAGCCCGCCGCGAGGCCGGTGGTGACCGTTCTCCTGGTCGCCACCGGCGTCCGCGCATCCGTGGACGGCGTCGGCGAAGGGCGGCTTGTCGACCCAGGTATGGGTGGTCGCCATCCATCCCGCCATTCGCGGAGGCGCGTCGCACAGGGCGGCGCGGCCGTTCCGGAATGCGCGAGCACTCCATGTCGGCCCGTCACCACAGTTCGCCGAAGGCGCCCGGGCTGTGCAGCCACGGCCGCTCGGGCGATGAACCCCACACCACAGCAGACAGGAGGCCGACATGGCTACGAACACCGTTCCGCGACGCCGGGGCCGCATGGGCGTCCGGGGCTCGATCCTCTCGGTCGGTGCCGCGGGAATGGCGGCGGCGGCTGCAGTCGGAGTTCTGGGCATGACCCAGCTCCAGTCCGCCGGCGCGACGCTCGACCAGGTCAACACGCTCCACGCCGCATTGAGCAAGATCCAGGACGTCGAGACGTCGAACGCCGACGTGAACGGCTGGCAGATGACCTACGTGTGGGACACCCGGCGCATCGGAGGACCGGCAGCGGTCGCCGAAGACAGCGCGAACCGCACCGGCTTCCTCGACGCGGCGGACCTGCTCCGGAGCCACCTCGAGGACATGCCGACCGATGCCCTCACCGCGGCCGAGCGGACGTCGTTCGACACCGTCGTCGAGGAGTGGGAAGCCTTCTTCGAGGTCGACCGGCAGGCCGCAGCCCTGTTCGCGACGGGCACGCCCCACGCCGTCCAGGCCGCCGACGAGCTCATCATGGGAGCCGGCTGGGACGTGTACTACGAGGTCTTCACGTTGACCGGCGAGCTCCGTGAATCGCTCGAGTCCCGGAGCGCAGCGGCGACGGAGGCGGCGCGCGACGAGCGGAGCAGCGCGCTCTGGGTCATGGCCGGGGCCATCGTGATCGGTCTGGTGGCCACCCTGCTCCTCGCGCTCGGGGTGTCGCGCCGCATCGTCCGGCCGCTGAACGCCGTCGTCGACCTGGCCGGCGCCCTCGCTGCCGGGAACCTGACCCGGCAGACCGGCGTCGTCCGGCACGACGAGGTCGGACGGGCCGCAGCTGCCCTGGACACCGCCGTGGTGTCCCTGCGAGACGTCATGTCTTCGGTGGTGGCCAGTGCGGACGCGGTTGCTGCGTCGTCGGAGGAGCTGAGCGCCAGCTCGGCGCAGATCTCGGCGGGTGCGGAGGAGACCTCGGCGCAGTCGGGTGTGGTGTCCGGTGCCGCGGAGGAGGTCAGCCGGAGCGTGCAGACGGTGGCCGCGGGTGCCGAGCAGATGGGTGCCTCGATCCGGGAGATCGCGACCAATGCCGCGGAGGCCAGCGAGGTGGCGGCGCGTGCGGTGACGGCGGCGGAGACCACGACGGCGACGGTGGCGAAGCTGGGGGAGTCCTCGGCCGAGATCGGCAACGTGGTCAAGGTGATCACCTCGATCGCGGAGCAGACGAACCTGCTGGCGCTGAACGCCACCATCGAGGCCGCGCGGGCCGGTGAGGCCGGGAAGGGCTTCGCGGTGGTGGCCAACGAGGTCAAGGAGCTGGCGCAGGAGACGGCGAAGGCGACCGAGGACATCGCCAAGCGCGTCCAGGCGATCCAGGGCGACACGACGGCGGCGGTGGCCGCGATCGAGGAGATCTCCCAGATCGTCGCGCAGATCTCGGACCGGCAGACCACCATCGCTTCCGCGGTGGAGGAGCAGACGGCGACCACCAACGAGATGAGCCGGTCGGTGCAGGAGGCCGCCGGTGGCACCACGCAGATCGCGGAGAACATCGCCGGGGTCTCCACCGCCGCGGACTCCACCACCCAGGCGCTGACCCAGACCCGCACCGCGGTCGACGAGCTGTCCCGGATGGCCGCCGACCTGCGCACCACCGTCGGCAAGTTCACCTACTGACCCGCCAGCGGCTGACCTGGTCGCGATCCCGATCCGAGAGCGCACGGCCGTCCGGCCGTGCGCTCTCGGCGTCGTGCATTTCGTACCCGTCGTCGACGACGGGTGCTGAATGCCGTCATGTCGACACCCGGAATGGCGTCATCGCACTTTCTGACGCGACGCGCCCCGACACGTCCGCAATTCGTCCGAATCCGTTCACCGAGCGCTCTATGTTGTTTCCTGTCACGCGCGAGGCGCGTGGCAGAGACAAGGGCCGCCGGCGTAGCCGTGAACGTTCCCGGGCTCACTTCCTCCCGCAAGCAATCCCATTCATGGAGAGCCGTGATGACCGTTTCCGCCCACAGCACCCGTCCCGGGCGGGCAGGCTGGTTCGCCGATCGCCCGGTCGGCGTGAAGATCGGCGCCGCACTCGCGGTGCTCGCCATGGTCGCGATCGGCCTCACCGGGCTGGCCGTCCAGCGGATCGGCACGCTCGCCGACGCCGGCGACACGCTGTACTCGGACTCCATCGTGCCGCTGAACAAGCTGGCCGAAGCGCAGCGCACCTTCCAGGGCGACCGGGCGCGCAACAACATCCTCGGCTTCGTCGACGAGGCCGCCCGTGCCCAGCTCCGCCCCCAGCTGGCCGAGCGTCGTGCGCAGTTCCGGGAGCAGATGGACGCCTACACCGCGACGCTGAACAACCCGGCGGACGTCGCCCCGGTGCTGGAGGCTGCCGACACCTACTACGCCACCGTCGACCAGCAGCTGTACCCCGCCGTGAACGCCGGTGACGTGGGCGCCGTCCAGAAGGTGGTGAGCGGCTCGCTCGCCGAGGCGGGGCGCGGCCTCTCGGACGCCTTCGGCGCCGAGCAGGAGCGCCAGGCTGCCGACGCCGGGGCTGACGCCGCCGCCGGCCAGGATCTCGCCTCGACGGCGCGCTTCACCCTGTGGATCGCGCTGGCCGCGGGCATCGTCGCGGCCGCCGGGCTGGCGCTGCTCGTGATCCGCGGGATCGTCACCACGGTGCGGTCGGTGCAGAAGTCCGTGGACGCGCTGGCCGCCGGTGACCTGACCGTCACCCCGGACGTGCGCTCGAACGACGAGCTGGGCCGCATGGCCGCGTCGCTCGGCACGGCGCAGGAGAACCTGCGCACGGTGCTGGGGACGGTTGCCTCCTCGGCGGATGCGGTCGCTGCGTCGTCGGAGGAGCTGTCGGCCAGCTCGGCGCAGATCTCGGCGGGTGCGGAGGAGACCTCGGCGCAGTCGGGTGTGGTGTCCGGTGCCGCGGAGGAGGTCAGCCGGAGCGTGCAGACGGTGGCCGCGGGTG
>NZ_JBJGZZ010000028.1:0-7726 GCF_054050775.1 Blastococcus sp. SYSU DS0533
GGACCGCAGCCGCGGTCCGGGCCCTCCGTCGTCCACGCCCGCTGCACTGCCTTGATCAAGGACCCTGATCATCAGGTGTCCTCCCTCACGGTGCGCGGTGAGGGAGGACGCTCCACGATCGGGGACCCTGATCATCGCCGGGGGCGGGCGGCGCGACCGGTCTGCGTCGCGGCGCCTGCGGCCAGGGTCGGTTAGCGTGGCTGGGCCCCTTCCCGTTCCCGGAGGCAACCTCCCCCGTGCCGAATCCCTACCTGCAGGTGCTGCGCACGCCGCACGCCCTGCCGATGGTGCTCGCTGCCTTCGTCGGCCGGCTCCCGCTCTCGATGGTCGGGCTCGGCTCGGTCCTGCTGGTCGCGTCCGAGACCGGCTCCTACGGCCTCGGCGGCGCCGTGGCCGCGGTGGGCGCGGTGACGACGGCGGCCGCCGGCCCGCTGCTGGGGCGGTGGGCCGACACGCACGGTCAGCGGCGGGTGCTGCTGCCGGTGCTGGCGGTGTTCGTCGCCTCCGGGCTGGTCTTCCTGTTCTCCGTGCGCGAGGCCTGGCCGCTCCTGGTCGTCTTCCTCTCGGCCGGGCTGGCCGGGGCCTGCATCCCGCCGGTCTCCTCGATGATCCGGGTGCGGTGGACCCATCTCCTCCGCGGCAGCCACCGCCTGCACACCGCGCTGTCGATGGAGTCCGTCGTCGACGAGTTCGTCTTCATCGTCGGCCCGGTGCTGGTGACCTTCCTCTCCACCACGGGGCACGCGACCTCCGGCGTGGTGACGGCGTTCACCCTGGCCACCGTCGGCAGCCTGCTGTTCGCCGCCCAGCGCCGCACCGAGCCCCAGCCGCACGGACATGCCAGCCGGCAGGGGCCGTCCGCGATCCGCACCCGCGGGCTGCGCGTGCTCTTCGTCGTCGGGGCCGCGGTGGGCGCCATCCTCGGCACGCTGGAGATCGCGCTGGTGGCCTTCGCCGACGAGCAGGACGCCATGGCCCTGTCCGGCGTCCTCATCGCCAGCCTGGCGGTGGGGTCGATGGTCAGCGGCATCGGCTGGGGGGCCATCCACTGGCACCTGCCGCTCCGGCTCCGCCTGGTCGGCGCGCTGGGACTGCTCACGCTGCTGGTCGTCCCGCTGGTGTTCATCGACGACCTCTGGTTGATGGTCCCGTTCGTCGTCGTCGCGGGGATCGCGGTCTCGCCCTCGCTGATCAGCTCCTTCACCCTGGCCGAGCTGCTCGTGCCCCGTTCGGCGGTGACGGAGGCGTTCACGTGGATCGGCACCGCGCTGGGTCTTGGTGTTGCCGTGGGCGCCTCGGCCGCCGGCAAGATCGTCGACGTCGCCGGCGCCAACCGGGCGTTCGTCGTCGCGATCGTCGCGGCGGCGATCGCCGCGGTCGCCGTCGGGGCCTGCCAGCGGCTGCTGCACGTGCCGGCCGAGCACGCCGCCGAGCCGGCGCTGGCCCGCTGAGCGGCGGGGCCGTGCAGGAGTACGCGCTTCCCGGGGCGCAGGTGCGCGAGCGGTCGGTCACCGTGCCGCTGCACTGGAGCACCCCCGATGTCGGCGGCAGCATCGACGTCTTCGTCCGCGAGCTGGTGCACCCCGACCGGCGCGCCGACGACCTCCCGCTGCTGCTCTTCCTGCAGGGCGGCCCCGGGGGCAAGTCGCCGCGGCCCACCCGCGGCGGCTGGATCGAGCGGGCGCTGCGCCAGTTCCGGGTCGTCCTGCTCGACCAGCGCGGCACGGGGCGCAGCTCCCGCGTCACCGGTGCCGGGATCAGCCGGTTCGCCGACGCCGGCTCGGCCGCCCGGCACCTGCTCGCCTTCCGCGCCGACTCCATCGTGGCCGACGCCGAGCACATCCGGCGGACGCTCTACGGCGGGCGCCGCTGGGCGACGCTGGGGCAGAGCTACGGCGGCTTCGTCACCCTGACCTACCTCTCGCAGGCGCCGGAGGGGCTCACCCGCTGCCTGGTCACCGGTGGCCTGGCGGGCCTGCACGCCGACGCCCGGGAGGTCTACCGGCGCACCTACCCGCGGGTCGCGGCGAACACGCGACGGTTCTACGCGCGGTACCCCGGGGACGTCGCGCAGGTCGCCGCCGTCGCCGACCGGCTGGCCGAGGAGCCTGCGGCTCTTCCCGACGGCGACCGGCTGACCGTCCGCCGGCTGCAGACCGTCGGCCAGGCACTGGGTGCGCGCGACGGCGCCGAGGAGCTGCACTGGCTCTTCGAGGAGGCGCTCGACGACGACGGCGGGCTCTCCGACACCTTCCTGGACCAGGTCGCCCGGCGCACCGCCTACTGGGACAACCCGCTCTACGCGGCCCTGCACGAGAGCATCTACGCGCAGGGCCCCGGCCCGGTCGGCTGGGCGGCGCAGGAGGAGCGGGGGCCCGAGTTCGACGGCGACCGCCGCCCGCTGCCGTTCACCGGCGAGATGGTCTACCCCTGGATGTTCGACGAGATCGCCGCGCTGCGGCCGTTCGGCCCGGCCGCGCACGCGCTCGCCGCGGTCGAGGAGTTCCCCGCGCTGTACGACCCCGCGCGGCTCGCTGCCAACGAGGTGCCGGTCGACGCCGCCGTCTACTTCGACGACATGTACGTCGACGCCGGGCTGTCGCTGCAGACCGCCGAGGAGGTCGGGAACGTGCGCACCTGGGTGACCAACGAGCACGAGCACGACGGCCTGCGGGTGGGCGACGTGCTCGACCGGCTGCTCGCGCTGCGGTCCCGGTGACCCGGGCCCGGCCGGCCGCCGGTGGGGGGCGGCAGCTCGGGGTGGCCCCGGAGCGGCTGGGCCGGTGGCTGGACGGCGTCGCCACCCGGCACGGGCCGTTCACCGTGGTCGAGCCGGCCGACGACGGGCTGCGGATCACCTGCGCGGACACGACCGGCGTCGTGCTGCGCGCCCCGTTCGGCTGGACCCCGGAGACGCCGCTGCTCGGCAGCTTCACCGCCGCCGCGGGACGGCCCCGGCGGGCCGCCGTGCTGCTGGTCCGCCGCGGCCGCTGGGCGGTCGGCGTGTTCGACGGCGGGGAACTGGTGGCCTCGAAGGTCGACGCCCGCCAGGTGCAGGGCCGGACGGCGGCCGGCGGCTGGTCGCAGCAGCGGTTCGCGCGGCGGCGGGCCAACCAGACCGACGCCGTCGTCGGGCATGCGGTGGAGACCGCCGTCCGGGTGCTGCTGCCGCACGCCGACGGGGTCGCCGCGCTGTTCACCGGCGGCGACCGGGGCCTGGCCGACGACGTGCTGGCCGACCCCCGGCTGCGCCCGCTGGCCGCTCTCCGCCGCGACCCCGCCCTGGGCGTGGGCGAGCCGACGAAGGCGGTCCTGCTGGAGACCCCGAAGCAGTTCCGCGCCGTCCAGGTGCTCATCAAGGAGCCGCAGGACGGCTCCTGACCGCTTCGTCGGGTCGGGCCGAGTGGGGGCCCGAGGCCTCCGCGCAGGCAGGACGGGAGGGCTCCGCGCAGCGGGGGAACGGCACCTGGCCGCGGTGTCGCCCGGAGGACGACAGCGTCATGGCGTGATGATCAGGCGGATGGGGTCGCCCTCCTTGTTCGCCAGCCGCTCCACGCCGTCGGCGGCCTCGGTGAGCGGCAGGGTGCCGGAGATGGAGCGGGAGAGGTCCAGGCGGTGGTGCCGGACCAGGTTCACCAGCTCGACCACGTGGGCCGGCTCGGAGCCGTAGTGGCCGAGGATCCGCTGCCCGAAGTAGCTGAACTGGGTGCCGTTGCGGATCTCCAGCGGCTGGTCGGTGAGGCCCACCAGCACCAGGGCGCCGTCCCGCTCGAGGCAGCGGACGGCCTGCTCGCGCACCGGTGCGACGCCGGCGAAGTCGAAGGCGAACGCCAGCCCGGCGCCGCCGGTCAGCTCGCGGACGCGCGTCGCGATGTCCTCGGAGGGGTCCAGCGCGAGGTCCGCGCCGAAGTCCAGGGCCCGCTGCCGGGCGGCCGGGACCGGGTCGACGGCGACGATCGGGGCGGCGCCGGCCAGGCGCAGCAGCTGCACCGCGTGCGCGCCGAGCCCGCCGATGCCCCACACGCCGACGGGCTGCGCGGCCCGCACCTGCGCCGTCCGCACGATCGAGGCCCACGGCGTCGAGACCGCGTCGGGGACGATGCACGCCTGCTCGAACGGCAGGTCGTCGGGGATCGGCACCACGGTCCCCGCCGTGGCGAGGGCGTACTGCGCCCAGCCGCCGTCGTAGTCGACGCCGCGGGTGTGGATCCAGCCGTCCTTCTCCTCGCCGGCCTGCAGCAGCACCCGCTGCCCTCCGGCCAGGCCGGTCACGCCGTCGCCGAGCTCGGCGACGGTGCCGGCCACCTCGTGGCCGAGCGTCACCTCGTCACCCGCGAGGAACAGCGGGGAGAGCTGCCCCTCGATGAGGTGGACGTCGGAGAGGCAGATGCCGGCCGCGGCGACCCGGACGAGGACCTCGCCGGGACCGGGCACGGGCTTGGGCACCTCCTTCACCACGAAGTCACGGGTGCGGACGTTCAGCCGGCCGGCCAGCATCGAGTCGGGCATGCCCCCATCCAACGCCGCGGGCCCCGCGCCGACGAACCGGGGCAGGGAGCGCCGGGTGTGGCGGGCGGGATCGGGGAGGCGGACGGAACGGTTCCGGTCGCGGTCCGCGCCGCGAGGGTGGTTGTGGAACGCGGTCGGCCCTGCTGAGCTGGGCAAACAGCCGGAGGAGGGTCATGGAGTCGCGCGCGGGGACGGGTCGCACCCTGGTCAGGCTCGCGTGCGCCGTCCTGCTCGCCGGTGCCCTCCTGGCCGGCCTGCTGCTCCCCTGGGTGGGCGGGCCGGCGCTGGCCGCGCGCAGCTCGTCGGCGCTGCTCGGCGACCCGCCGGAGGAGTTCTCCGTCGAGGTGCCCGCGCGCAACACCGTGGTGCTCGCGGCCAACGGCGAGGTGATCACCTCGTTCTACCGGGAGAACCGCGAGCCGGTGGAGTTCGACCGGATCGCCGAGGTCATGCGGCAGGCGCTGGTCGCCGTCGAGGACGCGCGGTTCTACGAGCACGGCGGGCTGGACGTGCAGGGCACCGCGCGCGCCCTGGTCACCAACATCGCCGCCGGCGAGGTCGAGGAGGGTGGCTCGACCCTCACCCAGCAGCTGGTCAAGCAGACCCTGCTGCAGTCGGCCCGCACCCAGGCCGACCGCGACGCCGCCACCGAGAAGACCTTCGGCCGCAAGCTGCGCGAGGCCCGGCTGGCGCTGGCGATGGAGTCGACCTACACCAAGGACGAGCTGCTCACCCGCTACCTCAACATCGTCTACTTCGGGCAGAACGCCTACGGCGTGCAGCCGGCTGCCCAGGCGTTCTTCGGCGTCGACGCCGTGGAGCTGACCCTGCCCCAGGCCGCCCTGCTGGCCGGGCTGGTGCAGAGCCCGAAGGACCACGACCCCTTCACCGACCCCGAGGGCGCCACCGTCCGGCGCAACCAGGTGCTCGCCCGCATGGCCGAGCAGGGGTACATCAGCCCCGAGCAGCAGGCCGAGGCCGCGGCCGCCCCGCTGGGGCTCGCCCCGGCCCCGGCGCCGCGCCGCGGCTGCGTCGAGGCCTCCGTGGGCGCCTACGTCTGCGACTTCGTGCATCAGTACCTGACCGAGGAGCTCGGGCTCACCCAGGACGACCTCGACCGCAACGGCTACGTGGTCCAGACGACGCTGGACGCCGACCTGCAGCGCGCCGGCGACGCCGCCGTGCTGGCGAACCAGCCGCTGGAGAGCTCGCTGGCCGCGACCTTCACCGCGGTGGAACCGGGCACCGGTCACCTGCTGGCCATGAGCGTCAACCGCATCTACGGGCACGACGAGAGCGACGAGCGGCAGGAGTCGGTCAATCTCAACGCGCTCCCCAGCCGGGGCGCCGGGTCGACGTACAAGGTCTTCGTGGCCGCCGCGGCGCTGGCCCGCGGCTACTCCACCGAGTACACGCTCACCGCGCCCAGCCCCTACGTCTCCCGGGTCTACCGGGAGGGCGGTGGCTTCTACGACGTCCGCAACTCCGGCGCCTACCGGGCCTCGCTGGACCTGACGACGGCGCTCTACCAGTCCTCGAACACCTACTTCCTCGCCCTGGAGGACGCGCTCGGCAGCGTGGAGGAGCCGGTGCGCATGGCCGAGCGCATGGGGCTCTACGCCCACGGCCCCGACGGGCTGGCGCAGCGCACCATCGACGAGAACAACGGCTCCTTCGCGTTCGGTCCCGAGGCCACCAGCCCGCTGGGCCTGGCCAGCGCCTACTCCACGCTGGCGGCCTCGGGCACCCGGTGCGACGTCGTCCCGGTGACCGCGCTGCTCGACCGCGAGGGCGAGCCCGTGCTCGGCCCGGACGGCGAGCCGCTGGTGGGCGGCGACCGCTGCACCCCCGAGGCGATCCCGCCGGGGGTCGCGAACACGCTGAACCAGATGCTGCGCAAGGACGTCGAGCCGGGCTTCGGTGGCCAGACCGGCCGGCGGGCGTACGTGCCGGGCCACCAGATCGCCGGGAAGACCGGCACGACGCAGGAGAACGTCTCGGTGGCGTTCGTCGGCTACACGCCCGAGATCGCCGCGAGCGTGATGGTGTTCAACCCCAAGCGGAACGAGGACGTCGGCGGCTTCGGCGGCGGCAAGGGCGCCACCATCTGGCACGACGCGATGGCGCCGGTCCTCACCGCCCGCGGCAGCAGCGACTTCCCGCCCGCGGACCCGGCGGTGGTGCGGGGCAACACCGTCCGGGTGCCCTCCTGCGACGACCCGTTCGCCTGCCAGGACGTGCTGGGCGACGCGGGCTTCCTGCACCGCGTGATGCGGGTGGACAGCGACCTGGCCCCCGGGGCGCTCGTCGGCACCAGCCCGCCCGCCGGCGGCCGGGCCGTCCTGGGCCAGGTCGTCACCGTGCTGGTCAGCAACGGGGCGCGGTACGTGCCGCCCCCGCCACCCCCTCCCCCGGCGCCCGAGCCGCCGCCCGCGCCGGTACCGGACCCGTCGACCCCGCCCCCGACCCCGCCGGTGCCGCAGGACCCGGGCACCGGGACCGAGGGCCCGCAGGCGCCCGACCGCCCGGTGTCAGCCGAGACGTGGCTCGACCGGTTCCCCTACCCGCCGCCGCGGCGCTGAGCGGTCGCCTGACAGCTCGTCCAGCGTCTGGGTGGTCAGCCAGCCCAGCAGCACGACCAGGTGGAGGAGGAACAGCCACAGGGCCAGCGCGACGACGCCGCCCACGACGTCCAGGTCGCCGAACGGCGCGCCGAGGTCCAGGGGCAGCGCCAGGAACAGCACGAACCCCTGCAGGAACCCCGACAGGCAGGCGGCGGTGAACAGGGCGCCGACCAGCAGCGAGCGCCACCGGACCCGGCCCCCGCCGACCACGCGGAACCCCCAGGCCAGCGGCAGCGTCAGCGCCGCGAGCACGGCGTAGTAGCCCAGGGCCACCTGGCCGACCGTGGCCGCGACGCCGCCACGGTCGGCGAGGTCGGCCATCTGCGCCGCCGCGAGCAGCAGCGGGTACAGCAGGACGGGCGCGAGGAGCAGCAGCGGGAGGGCGGCGAGCCGGCCGCGCCAGGCGGTGTGGTCCTCGTGCCGCGCGGAGAACCGCAGGAGCGCCCGCCGGAGCCCCTCGCCGTAGAGCGACATCGGCAGCAGGGCGAGCAGCGCCCCGAGCGGGGGGGGGGGGGGGGGGGGGGGGGGGGGGGGGGGGGGGGGCGGGGGGGGGGGGCGGGCGGGGGGGGGGGGGGGGGGGGCGGGGACCCGCC
>NZ_JBJGZZ010000029.1:0-6693 GCF_054050775.1 Blastococcus sp. SYSU DS0533
GGCGCGACGGTTTTATTCGTGGGGCACCTGGGGGGGGACGGAACATACCCGGGGGGTTGACCCCGGGCGCGCCCCCCGGCCGCTGGCGCGGGCCGGCCCCGGGAGGCGCATGACGGCCGGGCTCGTGCGGAGGTGGAGTGCCCGGACGCGTGAACCGCGGAATGCCCGATGCCGGAGCGGGGTTGGGCCGGGCATGCAGGTTGAGGTCTGGTCCGATGTCGTCTGTCCGTGGTGCTACATCGGCAAGCGCCGGCTCGAGGCCGCGCTCGAGCAGTTCCCGCACCGTGACCAGGTCGAGGTGATCTGGCGGTCCTTCCAGCTGGACCCGACGGCGCCCGAGGGCGAGACCCACCCGACGCTGCCGGCGCTCGCCCGCAAGTACGGCACGAGCGTCGAGCAGATGCGGGCGAACATGGCGCAGGTCGAGCAGGTCGCCGCCGGCGAGGGCCTGGAGTACCACCTGGCCGACGCCGTCAGCGGCAACACGCTGCTCGCGCACGAGCTGCTGCACCTGGCCGCCGAGCACGGGAAGCGCAACGAGCTCAAGGAGCTGCTGCTGCACGCCTACTTCGAGGAGGGGCGCTCGGTCTTCGACGTCGACTCCCTCGTCCCGCCGGCCGTCCAGGTGGGGCTGGACGAGGCGGAGGTGCGGGCAGCGCTGGCCGACCGGCGCTACCTGGCGGCGGTCCGCCAGGACAGCGCCACCGCGCAGTCGCTCGGTGCCACCGGGGTGCCGTTCTTCGTCGTCGACCGGAAGTACGGCGCCGCGGGCGCCCAGCCGGCCGAGCTGCTGCTGCAGGTGCTCGAGCGCGCCTGGGCCGACGCGAACACGCTGGTCACCGTGCCGCCCGCCGAGGGTTGCGCCGACGACAGCTGCACCGTCTGAGCGGCAGGACCAGCCGGCGCGTGTGCACTTGCGGGCCTCACTCAGGGGCCTGAGCGGCCGTCGACCGCACGATGCTCACGGAGCAGGCGGTCGGCCCAGCAGGTCGGCCACCGCCCGCAGGGCTTCCTCGGCGCCGGCGTCCAGCTCCCGCACCACCTCGGTGGCCGATCGCTCCGCGGTGACCAGGCCGACCGCCTCGCCCGCGTAGACGGGGGCGGTCGACGGGTTCCCCGTCCGCCGGCCGTCCACCACGAGCTGCCGGGCCTCGGCGTCGTGCGCGAGCTCCGCCTCGCGCCCGTGCCAGGCGCGGGAGAAGTCGTTGGCCAGCGCGCGGCCGGGCCACCGTTCCGGCCAGGGGATGCCTTCCGCGACGTCGAAGGCGCGGGTCAGCACGGTCTCCTCGCCGGCCGCCGCGCGCACCCTTTCCCGGGCGGCGGGCGAGTTGAGGCCCTCCGGGCAGCACAGCAGCGGGGTGCCGATCCACACGCCCGCCGCGCCCGCGGCCAGGGCGGCGGCCATCCCCGCACCGGTGGCGATGCCGCCGGCGGCCAGCACCGGCCGGTCGGTCAGCGCGAGCACCTCCTGCAGCAGCGGCAGGGTGGCGCGGCGCCCGGTGTGCCCGCCGGCCTCGCTGCCCTGCGCCACCACCAGGTCGACGCCGGCGGCCTGCGCCCGGTGCAGGTCGGCAACGGTGTTCACCTGCGTCGCGACGGCGATCCCGGCGTCGTGCAGGCGGGGGACCCAGGGCGCCGGGTCGCCGAACGAGATCGAGACCAGGTCGGGTGTCGCGTCGAGCGTCGCCTCGAGCAGGTCGGGCCGGTCGGGGAGGACCCAGGCCATCAGCCCGACGCCGAAGGGCAGCCCGTCGCCGCGCGGGACGGCGCACTGCTCGACGACGAAGGACGCCGGTGTCGCGGCGCCCACGCCGATCATGCCGAGCCCGCCGCCGAGCGAGACGGCCCGCGCGAGCGCACCTCCCGCCACGCCGGCCATGGGTGCCCCGATGACCGGCGTGGCGAGGGCGAAGCGGCGGGTGAGCGCGGTCGAGATCACGACCGCATCCTTCCCCGGCTACTGCGTGGCCGGGCCACCCTGCGACGTGCCCTGGAGCCGCCCGAGGAACTCGTGGCAGCGCTTCGCGCGCTGGGAGTCCTGCTCCATGACCTCGCGAAAGAACGCCGCGACGTCGTCCAGGCCCGCGTTCTCGGCGTCCCGGACGTACTGGCCGTAGTCGTGCCCGGCCTTGAGCGAGTGGTACTGGACGGAGACGAGGTCGTAGAAGACGTCCTCGAAGCCGGTCTCACCGGTGGCCATCGGTCCTCCTCGGTTCAGGTGGGTGGGACGCGCCCGGCTTACCCGGGAGAACCGGTCCGTCACACGGTCAGGCCGGCGGCTTCTCGCCGAAGGCCCCGCCGGTGACGTCGCCGCCGCCCGCCTCGTCCGCCAGGTCGTCGCTGGCGGGCAGCTCATCCTCACCGGTCGCCGCCGGGTCGTCCTCGGCGGAGGCCAGGTCGGCACCCTCGCCGTAGGCGCCCGGGTCGGCCTGCAGCGTGCGGGGGTCGTTGAGCGGGTCGGGCGTGTCCGGATCGGTGACGGTCATGGGCGGCTCCTTTCCCGGGGCGCCGCGCGCCAACCCCTGGACCGACGCGTAACCGGTGTGTTACGCATATCCCCGTGGAGGCGATCCAGGCGCTGGCCGACCCGATCCGGCGGGAGCTGATCGGGCTGCTCGCGGCGGGGGAGCGCACGGCGGGGGAGCTCGCGGCCCCGTTCCGCGTGAGCCGGCCGGCGATCAGCCGGCACCTGCGGGTGCTGCGCGAGGCCGGGCTGGTGAGCGTGCGCGCCGACGGGCGCGAGCGCCGCTACTCGCTCGACCCGCGGCCGCTGCGGGAGATCGACGACTGGCTCGAGCCCTACCGCGACCTGTGGGCGCAGCGGCTCGACGCCCTCGGCACCGAGATCGCCCGCGGCAGGCGGGCGCGCAGGCAGGGAGAAGAGGCATGACCGAGGACCTGGGCAGCCGGCGGGGCACCGTCACCACCGAGGAGGACGGCCGGCGCCGGCTGGAGTTCCGCCGCAGCTGGCCCGACCCGATCGACGACGTCTGGGCCGCGCTCACCGAACCCCGGCGCATGGCCCGCTGGATCGGCACCTACGAGGGGGAGCGGCGCCCCGGCGGGTCGGGCACCTTCACCATGACCCACGAGGACGAGCCGGTGGGCGAGCCGATGAGGGTCGTCGAGTGCGACCCGCCCCGGCGGCTGGTCGTGGAGTGGGTGCAGGAGCAGCAGGGCTCCGGCGTGTGGCGCATCGACCTCGACCTCTCCACCGACGGCGACCGGACCGTCCTCCGGTTCGTCCAGTTCTTCGCCGCCGGCGCCGACGTCACCGACTACGCGATGGGCTGGCACTGGTACCTCGACAAGTTCGACGCCGAGGTGAGCGGGCGTCCGGTGCCCGGCGGCTGGGACGCGTTCGCCGCCGAGGTGGGCCCGGCCTACGGGCGCGGTTGAGCCGCCGGGCGCGCCGTCAGGACGACGACGTGGTCGGGTGCTCGACCTGCACCGGGTCCGGGCCGGTCCAGGGGCCGAGCCGGCCGAGGAGGCGGTCGCGGGACGCCAGCCGCGGCCCGGCCTGCACCGGGTAGGCGTCGTAGGCGTCGGTGAGCTCGCGGGCCGCGTGCACGGCGAAGTTCGGGTCGTCCTGCGCCTCCCGGGCGACCGCCACCAGGTCGGCCGCCCCGCCGGCCACGATCGCCTCGGCCTGGTGGGCGTCGACCACCAGCCCCACCGCCATGGTCGCGATGTCGGCCTGCTCGCGGATCGTCGCGGCCCAGGGCACCTGGTAGCCGTAGCCGATCGGGTGCTCCCACCCGCCGCCCAGACCACCGCCGGAGACGTCGACGGCGTCGACCCCGCGGGCGCGCAGCTCGCGGGCGAAGGCGACGGTGTCCTCGACGGTCAGCCCGTCCCCCGACCCGTCCACGGCCGAGACGCGCACCAGCAGCGGCTTGCCCGCCGGCCAGGCGGCGCGCACGGCGTCGACCACCTGGAGCGGGAAGCGCATCCGCCCCTCCCGCGAGCCGCCGTACGCGTCGTCCCGCTGGTTGCTCAGCGGGGAGAGGAACTGGTGCAGCAGGTAGCCGTGCGCGGCGTGCACCTCGACGACGTCGAACCCGGCGGCGTCGGCCCGCCGGGCGGCTGCGGCGAAAGCCTCGCGCACCTCCGCCAGCTCCTCGACGGTCAGCGCGTGCGGCACCGGCCACCCCGGCCCGGCGGGGACGGCGGACGCCGAGACCGTCGGCCACGGCGCCTCGCCCGGGTGGGCGTCCTCCCCGGTGACCGGCCCGGAGCCCTCCCACGGCCGCCGGCTGCTCGCCTTGGCCCCGGCGTGGGCCAGCTGGATGCCGGCCGCGGCGCCTTCGGCGTGCAGGAAGTCCACGACGCGCGCCAGCCCGGGCACGTGCTCGTCGGACCACAGGCCCACGTCCCCGTGGCTGATCCGCCCCTCAGGCGTCACGCCCGTCGCCTCGACGACCACCAACCCGAAGCCGCCGAGGGCGAACCGGCCGAGGTGCACGAGGTGGTAGTCCCCGACGTAGCCGTCGGTCACCGAGTACTGGCACATCGGGGCGACCGCGAGCCGGTTGCGCAACGTGACATCGCGGAGACGGATCGGCGAGAGGAGGGTGGGAGAGCTCACGGGCTGTGGTGAACGCCGCCTATTACCAGACTGTTCCGGGGTGAGCGGTAGACGTCCTATACGTAACATTTGTCTCGGTTACAGGCGCGTGTCCGCGCTTGTAACCTGACCCGATCCGAACGGCCGTCCCGGCGGCCGCGGCTCGCAGGGCACCACCGTCGGAGCGGGCATCCGCCCCGGCGACGCAGAGGATGGAGACGCCGTGACCACCGTGGCCACCCCAGGTCTGGAGAACGCCCCGACGACGCACGCCCGGCTGCTGGCCTGGGTGCGGGAGATGGCCGAGCTGACCACGCCGGACCAGGTGGTCTGGGTGGACGGCACCGACGAGGAGTGGGAGCGGCTCACCCGGAAGCTCGTCGACGCGGGCACCTTCACGCCGCTCGAGAAGAAGCCCAACTCCTTCTGGTGCGCCTCCGACCCCAGCGACGTCGCGCGCGTCGAGGACCGCACCTTCATCTGCTCGGTCGACGAGGCCGACGCGGGTCCCACCAACAACTGGATGGACCCGGGCGAGATGAAGTCGATCATGACCGAGCTGTACCGAGGGTGCATGCGCGGCCGGACGATGTACGTCATCCCCTTCTGCATGGGACCCGTCGAGGCCGAGAACCCGATGTTCGGCGTCGAGCTCACCGACTCCGAGTACGTCGTCGTCTCCATGCGCGTGATGGCCCGCATCGGCAGCCGCATCCTCGAGGCCATGGGCTCCGACCGGCCGTTCGTGCCGGCGATGCACTCCCTCGGCGCCCCGCTGGAGCCGGGGCAGGCCGACGTGCCGTGGCCCTGCAGCGACACCAAGTACATCGTGCACTTCCCCGAGGAGCGGGCCATCTGGTCCTACGGCTCCGGGTACGGCGGCAACGCGCTGCTGGGCAAGAAGTGCTACTCGCTGCGCATCGCCTCGGTCATGGCGCGCGACGAGGGCTGGCTGGCCGAGCACATGCTGATCCTCAAGCTCACCAACCCGCAGCAGAAGACCTACTACATCGCCGCCGCCTTCCCCAGCGCCTGCGGGAAGACCAACCTGGCGATGCTCGAGCCGACGATCCCCGGCTGGAAGGTCGAGACCCTGGGCGACGACATCGCCTGGATGCGCTTCGGCGAGGACGGGCGCCTCTACGCGCTCAACCCCGAGTACGGCCTGTTCGGCGTCGCCCCCGGCACCGGGTGGGACACGAACCCGAATGCCATGCGCACCATCGACAAGGGCAACTCGGTCTTCACGAACGTCGCGCTGACCGACGACGGCGACATCTGGTGGGAGGGCATGACCGACGAACCGCCGGCGCACCTCACCGACTGGAAGGGCCGGGACTGGACGCCGGACAGCGACGAGCTGTCCAGCCACCCGAACAGCCGCTTCTGCACGCCGATCACCCAGTGCCCGATCCTGGCGCCGGAGTACGACGACCCCAAGGGCGTGCCGATCTCGGCGATCCTCTTCGGCGGTCGCCGCAAGACCACGATCCCGCTGGTCACCGAGGCCCGGGACTGGAACCACGGCGTGTTCATGGGGGCGACGCTCTCCTCGGAGACCACCGCCGCCGCCACCGGGGCCGTCGGCGTCGTCCGGCGCGACCCGTTCGCGATGCTGCCGTTCATCGGCTACAACGCCGGTGACTACTTCGGCCACTGGGTCGAGACCGGCAAGATGCACGACGCGAGCAAGCTGCCGAAGATCTTCTACGTCAACTGGTTCCGCCGGGACGCCGACGGCGGCTTCCTCTGGCCGGGCTTCGGCGAGAACAGCCGCGTGCTCAAGTGGGTCATCGAGCGCCTCGAGGGCACGGCGGCCGCCGTCGAGACCGCGGTCGGCCACGTGCCCACCGCGGACTCGCTCGACGTCTCCGGCCTCGACATGACCACCGAGCAGGTCGAGCAGGCCCTGGCGGTCAAGCCCGAGGAGTGGCGCGAGGAGATCCCGCAGATCACCGAGTGGTTCGAGAAGTTCGGCGACAAGCTGCCCAGCACCATGTGGGACGAGCTGGAGATCCTCAAGAGCCGCCTGTCCTGAGGAAGGACCCCGTGCCCCCCGCCACTCGCTAGCTCGTGGCGGGACCCTGCACGGAGCCGGACGACGGAGGGCCCGGACCGCAGCCGCG
>NZ_JBJGZZ010000030.1:0-3355 GCF_054050775.1 Blastococcus sp. SYSU DS0533
TTTTGTGTGGCCAAGTTGTTAAGGGCACACGGTGGATGCCTGGGCACCAGGAGCCGATGAAGGACGTAGGAGGCTGCGATAAGCCTCGGGGAGCTGTCAACCGAGCGTTGATCCGAGGATTTCCGAATGGGGGAACCCCGCACCAGTCATGTGGTGTGACCCGCGCCTGAACACATAGGGCGTGTGGAGGGAACGTGGGGAAGTGAAACATCTCAGTACCCACAGGAAGAGAAAACAACAGTGATTCCGTGAGTAGTGGCGAGCGAAAGCGGAAGAGGCTAAACCGATCGCATGTGATAGCCGGCAGGCGTTGTGTGGTCGGGGTCGTGGGACAGTTCAGCACCCTCTGCCGGGGGTGCGGGGAGTCATAAAGGATCGTGTTAGTGGAAGGCCTCTGGAAAGGGTCGCCGTAGAGGGTGAGAGCCCCGTACACGAAAACATGGTCCCTCCCGAGCTTGTTTCCCAAGTAGCACCGAGCCCGTGAAATTCGGTGTGAATCCGGCGGGACCACCCGCTAAGCCTGAATACTCCCTGGTGACCGATAGCGGACAAGTACCGTGAGGGAAAGGTGAAAAGTACCCCGGGAGGGGAGTGAAATAGTACCTGAAACCGTGTGCCTACAAGCCGTGAGAGCCTTATCCACTTCGGTGGAGGGGTGATTGCGTGCCTTTTGAAGAATGAGCCTGCGAGTTAGCGGTACGTGGCGAGGTTAACCCGTGTGGGGTAGCCGTAGCGAAAGCGAGTCCGAACAGGGCGTTTCTAGTCGCGTGCTCTAGACCCGAAGCCGAGTGATCTACCCATGGCCAGGTTGAAGCGCGGGTAAGACCGCGTGGAGGACCGAACCCACCAGGGTTGAAAACCTGGGGGATGAGCTGTGGGTAGGGGTGAAAGGCCAATCAAACTCGGTGATAGCTGGTTCTCCCCGAAATGCATTTAGGTGCAGCGTCACGTGTTTCTTGCCGGAGGTAGAGCACTGGATGGCCGATGGGCCCCACAAGGTTACTGACGTCAACCAAACTCCGAATGCCGGTAAGTGAGAGCGTGGCAGTGAGACTGCGGGCGATAAGGTTCGTAGTCGAGAGGGAAACAGCCCAGATCATCGGCTAAGGCCCCTAAGCGTGTGCTAAGTGGAAAAGGATGTGGGATCGCAGAGACAACCAGGAGGTTGGCTTAGAAGCAGCCACCCTTGAAAGAGTGCGTAATAGCTCACTGGTCAAGTGGTTCCGCGCCGACAATGTAGCGGGGCTCAAGCACACCGCCGAAGCCGTGGCATTCACATGATCGCCCGCCGCAGGTCTTGAACCTGCGGCCAGGTGTGTGGATGGGTAGGGGAGCGTCGTGTGGCGGTGGAAGCGGCGGAGTGATCCAGCCGTGGACGCCACACGAGTGAGAATGCAGGCATGAGTAGCGAGAGGGGAGTGAGAACCTCCCCCGCCGGAAGACCAAGGGTTCCTGGGCCAGGCTAATCCGCCCAGGGTGAGTCGGGACCTAAGGCGAGGCCGACAGGCGTAGTCGATGGACAACGGGTTGATATTCCCGTACCCGCGAAGGAACGCCCATGCTGAACCCAGCGATGCTAACCCACCGACGCCGGGGAGCCCACTTGTGGGCGAACCGGACTAGCTGGGGACCCGGACTGGTAGTAGGCAAGCGATGGGGTGACGCAGGAAGGTAGTCCTACCGGTGAGTGGTAGTACCGGTGCAAGGGTGTGGCCCGTCCGATAGGCAAATCCGTCGGACACATGGGTGAGGCCCGACGCATAGCCGATTGAGGCGAATTGGATGATCCTATGCTGCCGAGAAAAGCCTCTAGCGAGTTCCGAGCGGCCCGTACCCCAAACCAACTCAGGTGGTCAGGTAGAGAATACCGAGGCGATCGAGCGAACTGTGGTTAAGGAACTCGGCAAAATGCCCCCGTAACTTCGGGAGAAGGGGGGCCCCAGCCCGTGAACCACCTAGCGTGGGGCAGCGGGAGGGGGTCGCAGAGACCAGTGAGAAGCGACTGTTTACTAAAAACACAGGTCCGTGCGAAGTCGTAAGACGATGTATACGGACTGACGCCTGCCCGGTGCTGGAACGTTAAGGGGACGGGTTAGCCGCAAGGCGAAGCTCAGAACTCAAGCGCCAGTAAACGGCGGTGGTAACTATAACCATCCTAAGGTAGCGAAATTCCTTGTCGGGTAAGTTCCGACCTGCACGAATGGCGTAACGACTTCTCAGCTGTCTCAACCACAGGCTCGGCGAAATTGCACTACGAGTAAAGATGCTCGTTACGCGCGGCAGGACGGAAAGACCCCGGGACCTTTACTATAGCTTGATATTGGTGTTCGGTTCGGCTTGTGTAGGATAGGTGGGAGACTGCGAAGCGGGCACGCCAGTGTCCGTGGAGTCGCCGTTGAAATACCACTCTGGTCGAATTGGATGTCTAACCTCGGTCCGTGATCCGGATCAGGAACAGTGTCAGGTGGGTAGTTTAACTGGGGCGGTTGCCTCCCAAAATGTAACGGAGGCGCCCAAAGGTTCCCTCAGCCTGGTTGGCAATCAGGTGTCGAGTGCAAGTGCACAAGGGAGCTTGACTGCGAGACCGACGGGTCGAGCAGGAGCGAAAGCTGGGACTAGTGACCCGGCACCGGCATGTGGAAGCGGTGTCGCTCAACGGATAAAAGGTACCCCGGGGATAACAGGCTGATCTTCCCCAAGAGTCCATATCGACGGGATGGTTTGGCACCTCGATGTCGGCTCGTCGCATCCTGGGGCTGGAGTAGGTCCCAAGGGTTGGGCTGTTCGCCCATTAAAGCGGTACGCGAGCTGGGTTTAGAACGTCGTGAGACAGTTCGGTCCCTATCCGCCGTGCGCGTAAGAGACTTGAGAAGAGCTGTCCCTAGTACGAGAGGACCGGGACGGACGAACCTCTGGTGTGCCAGTTGTACCGCCAGGTGCACTGCTGGTTAGCTACGTTCGGCAGGGATAACCGCTGAAAGCATCTAAGCGGGAAGCTCGCTTCAAGATGAGGTCTCTCACCGGGACAACCGGGTAAGGCCCCCGCCCAGACCAGCGGGTTGATAGGCCGGAAGTGGAAGCACCGCAAGGTGTGGAGCTGACCGGTACTAACAGGCCGAGGACTTGACCACACACACCACCCCACCAGGGCTTTGTGTGCCAAGTCGTGACGAAGACTGCTTCGCGTCCACTGTGCGGTTCTGAACGCACGAACCAGCCGGTTCAAGTTCACAGAGTTACGGCGGCCATGGCGAGAGGGAAACGCCCGGTAACATTCCGAACCCGGAAGCTAAGCCTCTCAGCGCCGATGGTACTGCCCTGGAGACGGGGTGGGAGAGTAGGACGCCGCCGGACA
>NZ_JBJGZZ010000032.1:0-1105 GCF_054050775.1 Blastococcus sp. SYSU DS0533
CCTAGGTGTACCCGGCCAGGACGTTGGTGACGGCGGCCGGACTTGAACGCAGGAGAACCTCCGAGTGGGGTGTGGCTTGTCTAAGGCCCACATCCGCCCGGAGGTTCTCGTGTCCCACGGTAATGCCCGCACCACGTTCCACGGCCGGAAGCTGATCGTCGCGCGGTGGCAGCAGGGCTGGAAGCAGGCACACATCGCCGCAGCGATGGGGCTCTCGCGCAAGTGCGTGCGGACCTGGATCACCCGCTTCGAGGAAGAGGGTGAGGCCGGGCTGGTCGACCGGTCCTCCCGCCCGCACACCAGCCCACGGCGAACGACAGCCGAGGTGGAACAGCGCATCGTCGACCTGCGCAATGCCGAGCGTCGAGGTCCGGCCTGGATCGGGGCGGAGCTGGGCGTGCCGGCCCGCACGGTCTCCCGTGTCCTGCGCCGCCACGGGCAACCCCGGCTGGCCGCCCTGGACCCGATGACCGGTGAGGTCATCCGGGCCTCGAAGCACACGGCGGTGCGCTACGAGCGGTCCCGGCCCGGCGAGCTGGTGCACATGGACGTCAAGAAGCTGGCCCGCATCCCCGACGGCGGGGGCTGGCGGGCTCAGGGCCGCCTCGCGGTCACCGCCGATCGAACCCGCGCGCAGCGCTCGGGGCGGCGCCTGGGCTACGACTACGTCCACTCCCTGGTCGATGACCACTCCCGGCTGGCCTACTCCGAGATCCTGCCCGACGAGAAGGGCACCACCTGCGCGGCGTTCCTGACCCGCGCCGCGGCCTACTTCGCCGCCCACGGCATCGACCGGATCGAGCGGGTGATGACCGACAACGCCTGGGCCTATCGCTACTCGTTGAGAGGCGTCTGCGCCGAGATCGGGGCCCGGCAGAAGTTCATCCGACCGCACTGCCCGTGGCAGAACGGCAAGGTCGAGCGCCTCAACCGCACCCTGGTCACCGAGTGGGCCTATCGACAGCCTTTCACCAGCAACGACCAGCGCTCAGCCGCGCTTGCTCCCTGGCTGGAGCACTACAACACTCAACGCCGCCACAGCGCCCTCGGCGGGGAGCCCCCGATCAGCCGACTGGCACCAACGTGATGGCTCGGTACACCTAGG
>NZ_JBJGZZ010000033.1:0-595 GCF_054050775.1 Blastococcus sp. SYSU DS0533
GGTGGTCGGGGTCGCTGGGGTGGTCGGGGCAGCCGGTGGCGGCCCGCCGGGCCAGCTCGGTGCGGCCGGTGACGGCCAGCAGCGCCCCGGCGGCGTCGGTGACCGCGATGTGCAGGCTGCCCGCCGGCGGCGCCTGGATGCCCGCCGCGTCGAGCTGGGTGAGCAGTTCGCGCAGGTGAGCGGCGGTGATCGGCTCGCCGTCGACCTCCCCGACCGGCTCGGGAACCCCGGGCGGGGTGAAGGCGGCGGGGAGCGGGGTGCCGGTGGTGAGGAACCCGGCGGGGGTGAGCGCGGGCAGCGGGGCGACCACGGTCAGCTGCGCGGTCACCGCGGGCTGGTCCTGCCAGGGCCGCAGGATCAGGTCGGCGGCCGCCCCGGCGCGCAGCATCCCGATCGGCCGACCGTCGCCGGCCTCCTGGGCGGCGCGGGCGTGCCGATCCAGGGCGTCCGGCAGGCGCGGGCGTCGGAGTGCGGGAGCAGGGCGCGCAGCTCGCTCATCCCGTCCCCCACCGGGCGCACGGTCACATCGGCGGCCCGCTGCCGGATCCGGCGGCGCCGCTCGGCGGCCTCGGCGTCGCGGGCCAGCAGCTCGCCG
>NZ_JBJGZZ010000034.1:0-553 GCF_054050775.1 Blastococcus sp. SYSU DS0533
TCACAGAGTTACGGCGGCCATGGCGAGAGGGAAACGCCCGGTAACATTCCGAACCCGGAAGCTAAGCCTCTCAGCGCCGATGGTACTGCCCTGGAGACGGGGTGGGAGAGTAGGACGCCGCCGGACATACTTCACCGAACGGGGGTCAGAGCTAATGCTCTGACCCCCGTTCGCTTTTTCCATGTCCGCCGCCGGCCGCTTTGGCTGTGTGCGGCGTCGAGCAAAGAGGTACTCAGAAAACATGACTGCTCCGCGACGTGGATCCGGCGGGTCCGACTCCGGGCGAGGGTGGCCGGCGTCCCGCGGCTCCCGGCCTCAGGGTGATCGCCGAACGGGTGGGGGTGCAGCTCCTCGTGGCGGGTCTCAGGGAGATCGGCCGCAGCGATCGGACCGCCCGCAGGATGACCGGCCTCGTGGTGACTGGCAGGACCGCCGTCCGCAGGGGGACCGGCCGCGTGGTGACTGGCAGGACCGCCGTCCGCAGGGGGACCGTCCGCAGCGGTCGGACCGCCGTCCGCAGGGGGACCGGCCGCGTGGTGACTGGCAGGACCGC
>NZ_JBJGZZ010000035.1:0-530 GCF_054050775.1 Blastococcus sp. SYSU DS0533
CGGCGCAGCGTGTGGGGTGGTGCTCGAGGGTGGAACGCTGACCAGTTCGGCCGGCAGCCTGGTGCTGCTCCTAGTACGGCGTCGCTCTCCTCGGAGGGTGGTGCGGGGAACGGGGTGGTGGGGGTTGGCTGGTCGTAGGCACGCTGTTGGGTCCTGAGGGAGTGGGCCCGGGTCCCCCGGTGGGGGGCGTGGGGTCGTCTTTCTCGTGTCAGGGCCGGTCTGCATCTCATACCGCTGTTCTGCTGCCTGTACCGGTGGTGGGGCGGGGCTGGTGGGGTCGGGTGACCGGTGGCTGGTCGTACGTTGAGAACTGCACAGTGGACGCGAGCATCTTCTGACTCTGGTAGCAGAGTTCTTGTAGGTATGGCCCGCACCTTGTTTCCTTCCGGGGGCAGGGGCGGGATTTTGTGTGGCCAAGTTGTTAAGGGCACACGGTGGATGCCTGGGCACCAGGAGCCGATGAAGGACGTAGGAGGCTGCGATAAGCCTCGGGGAGCTGTCAACCGAGCGTTGATCCGAGGATTTCCGAA
>NZ_JBJGZZ010000036.1:0-522 GCF_054050775.1 Blastococcus sp. SYSU DS0533
CCAGACGGCCGGGGGGCGGACGGTGTGCTGGGCGAGGGTGGCGGGGAGGTCGGCGAGGGTGGTGCGCAGGGTGCGCTGGGTGGGGGTGGAGCCGTCGGTGACGACGGCGACGGGGGTGTGCGGGGCGCGGCCGTGGGTGATCAGGGCGGCGGCGATGGCGGGGGCGGTGTCGACGCCCATGAGGACGACCAGGGTGCCGCGGAGGCGGCCCAGGGCGGGCCAGTCGACCAGGGACTGGGGGTGGTCGGGGGGCAGGTGGCCGGAGACGACGACGAACTCGTGGGTGAGGCCGCGGTGGGTGACGGGGATGCCGGCCAGGGCGGGGACGGCGACGGCGCTGGTGACGCCGGGGACGACCTCGACGGGGATGCCGGCGGCGGTGCAGGCCTGGAGTTCTTCGTAGCCGCGGCCGAAGACGTAGGGGTCCCCGCCCTTGAGGCGGACGACGCGGCGGCCGGCGCGGGCGTGGGTGATGAGGAGTTCGTTGATGGTCTCCTGGGCCATGGCGCGGCCGCGGGGGAG
>NZ_JBJGZZ010000037.1:0-518 GCF_054050775.1 Blastococcus sp. SYSU DS0533
GGTTCCAGCAGTCGGTGGGGCCGCCGTCGGCGTGGGCTTGCCCGTGGTCGATGTCGCAGCGGCCGGGGCGGCGGCGGCAGCCGGGCATGCGGCAGTGGCGGTCGCGGACGTGCAGGAACCGGCGTTGCGCGGCGGTGGGTTCGTAGGCGGTCGTCGGTGGCGGTGGTCCGAGGCCTGGCCCGCTTTCCGGACGCGTCTGGGCCGCGGTCGCCCGGCCGGATGCCGCGGTGCCTGCCGTGCCCGCCGTGCCCGCGGTGCCCGTCCTGCCCGCGTTGGGGGCGCGGCTACGCGTGCGGTTCCGGCGGTGGCCGGCGGCGCGGCGGAGCTGGCTGTGCGTGGCGACGGTGATCAGCCGCCCGTCGGTGGGGTTGCCGATGGCGACCTGCACGCAGCCGCCGGCCGGTGCGCGCCCGATGCCGAGCAGGTCCAGTTCGCGGAGGATCTCCCGGCACTGGGCGGCGGTGACGACCTCACCGGCGACCTCGGCGCCCGGCTGGCTGCCGCCCTGGCTGTCGGGG